>NZ_CP053291.1:1560894-1921789 GCF_014926385.1 Trueperella pecoris
GGCCTTCGCCATTCCTTGATCTTCCAACACTGCCGAAAAGAGGTGTTGGAGGGGCGGGGTGGCCACATATCCCAAGAGAATTGTGGTCAGTGTGATTCCAACCTGGCTGGACGATAGCTGGAGCGAAAGGTGGTGGAGAGCCTTGCGCACGCGCTGAGCCTTACTGTCGCCCGACTTCGCACGGTCGTCAATCGTTGCCGGATCAAGGGCGACGAGTGAAAATTCGGCCGCAACGAAAAGTGCGTTTCCAGCGATAAGAAGGAGAGCGATTCCAAGCAGGACTAAATCAGTGGCCAAAACTCACCCCGCGTTCATTCATAGGAAACATCGTAACGCACCCTCCACGCGTGGCGAGAGCAGACGGCGTCGACGAAAAACAAATCTTGAACGATCTCAGGAGTTTTCTTGACACTAAGAGAATTCTGCGAGCAAAAACAACCCAATTTGATGTCTATTTCGGGACTTTGCTCCCCCTAACGAGGCAAAGGTCACTAGGCTTGACTCTATAACTCGTCCAACGAACAAGTGAGGCAAGACAGTGTCGTCAACCAACTCCGATGATTTCGGCGCCAACCAGGGATTTATCGAAGAACTCTACGCGGCATACCTAGACAACAAGGAGGGCGTCGGCCCCCAATGGGCCCAGATGTTCCGCGCCTGGGAAGCCGAGGGCCGCAAGCCCGCCACCATCGAGCAATCCGCCGAGAAGCCAGCGAAGGAAGTCACCCCCGCACAGCGAGCCGTCCACTCCCAATCGGACCGCGCCTCGACGCCGTCGACGAACGTCACCCGTTCCGACCTGCCCCCTCAGCCTCGCGCCGCCGCCTCACCCGCGATCACTCCCTACGCCAAGTCCTACTCGCTACGCCCGGCCACGGCCGAAGAGGACATGAATCCCAAGGCGAAGGACGTCACGCCCCTCAAGGGCGGCGACCGCGGGCTGGCTAAGAACATGGACGCCTCCCTCTCCATTCCCACCGCCACCTCGCTACGCGCCCTGCCCGCGCGCGTCATGTTCGACAACCGCGCGGTCATCAACCGCTACCTGGCGGCCACTCGCGGCGGAAAGATTTCTTTCACCCACCTCATCGCCTACGCCATGGTCGAGTCGCTGGCCGAGATGCCGGAGATGAACGTCGCCTACGCACTTGAGGACGGCAAGCCCGCCCTCGTTGAGCCCAAGCACGTCAACCTCGGCATCGCGATCGACGTCGCCAAACCGGACGGGACCAGAACCCTCGTCGTGCCCTCCATCAAGGCCGCCGAGACGATGACCTTCTCCGAGTTCATCGCCGCCTACGAAGACCTCGTCGATCGTGGCCGCCAGAACAAACTGACCATCGAGGACTACCAAGGCACCACCGCCACACTCACCAACCCCGGCGGCATCGGCACCACCGAATCCGTGCCCCGCCTCATGATGGGCCAGGGCCTCATCGTGGGCGTGGGATCCATGACCTACCCGCCCGAGTTCCAAGGCACCTCGGAAGAGACGATCGCACGCCTGGGCATCTCCAAGGTCGTCCACATCGGCTCTACCTACGACCACCGCGTCATCCAAGGCGCGACCTCCGGCCGTTTCCTGCGCCTCATGGAAACCAAGCTCCTCGGCCTCGACGACTTCTACGACCGTGTCTACGTCTCACTGCGCGTCCCCTACACCCCCATCGTGTGGGAAAAGGACGTTGTGTACGACGCCGAACGGGAGCTCGGCAAGCCCGCGCGCATCGCTGAACTCATCCACGCCTACCGCTCTCGCGGACACCTCATCGCGGACACCGACCCGCTTTCCTTCCATCTGCGCCGCCACCCGGACCTCGAGATCGGCTCCTACGGACTGAGCCTGTGGGACCTCGACCGCTCCTTCCCCACCGGCGGTTTCGCGGGAACAAGCAACCTGACGCTACGCGACATCCTCGCCAAGCTACGCCAGGCATACTGCCGAACCGTCGGCATCGAGTACATGCACATCCAGGATCCGGTCCAGCGCACGTGGTTCCAAGAGCGCCTCGAGCGCCAGGTCGAGGCCACCACTGCCGATCAGCGCCTGCGCATCCTCAAGAAGCTTAACGAGGCCGAGGCTTTTGAAGTCTTCCTCCAGACGAAGTACGTCGGGCAGAAGCGCTTCTCCCTCGAAGGCGGCGAATCGCTCATCCCCGCGCTCGATTCCATCCTTAACGGCGCCGCCGACGACGGCCTGCACGAGGTCGCCATCGGCATGGCCCATCGTGGCCGACTCAACGTGCTGACCAACATCGCCGGCAAGTCCTTTGGGCAGGTCTTCAGCGAGTTTGACGGCGTCATCGATCCGAAGAAGCCAGGCTCGGGTGACGTGAAGTACCACCTCGGCACCGAGGGAACCTACACATCCGCCAGCGGCGACCAGGTGGGCGTCTACCTCGCGGCGAACCCCTCCCACCTGGAGGCCGCCGACGGGGTCCTTGAAGGAGTCGTGCGCGCGATGCAGGACCAGCTCGACCTCGACGAGGACGGCGCAGCAATCATGCCGATCCTCATCCACGGCGATGCGGCCTTCTCCGGCCAGGGCGTCGTCACCGAGGTACTCAACCTGTCGCAGCTGCCGGCCTACCGCACGGGCGGAACGCTCCACATCATCGTCAACAACCAGATCGGCTTCACTACGGCCCCGTCCAACTCGCGATCCTCGCGCTACACGACCGACATCACCAAGGGCCTGCAGCTTCCGATCTTCCATGTCAACGGCGACGACCCCGAGGCCGTATGCCGCATGGCCCGCATGGCCTACGAGTACCGCATGGAGTTCAAGAAGGACGTCATCCTCGACATCATCTGCTACCGCAAGCGCGGGCACAACGAGGGCGACGACCCGTCGATGACCCAGCCGATCATGTACTCCCTCGTGGACGAAAAGCGCACCACACGCCAGCTCTACCAGGAGGCATTGCTCGGCCGCGGCGACATCTCCGACGAGGAAGCAGCGAAGGTGGAGCAGGACTTCCACACCACCCTCGAAAACGCCTTCGCCGAGGCTCGGGATGCCGAGAACAAGCCCGAACACGACGAGGCCGACGCCGCCGACTCCCTGGGCAAGCCGGAATCCCAGCGCGAAGACGCCGGCGTCATGGTCGGTTGGACGACGGCGGTCGCCCCCGAAGTCCTCCAGCGCATTGGACGCGCCCACATCACCCCGCCAGAGGGTTTCACACCGCACGATAAAGTCATGAAACTCTTCGAGAAGCGCAACACTATGACCCACGAGGGCCACATCGACTGGGGCTTCGGCGAACTCCTTGCCTTCGGTTCCCTCCTCATCGAGGGCGTGCCCGTGCGCATGTCCGGTCAGGATTCGAGGCGCGGTACCTTCACCCAGCGCCAAGCCGTGGCTCACGATCACACCACCGGCGAAGAGTGGACCCCGCTCATGGGCCTGACCGAGGACCAGGCGCGCTTCAAGATCTACGACTCCGCCTTGTCCGAGTACTCGATCATGGCCTTCGAATACGGCTACTCCGTTCAGCGCCCGGACGCCCTCGTGCTGTGGGAGGCCCAGTTCGGCGACTTCGCCAACGGCGCCCAGACCGTCGTCGACGAATTTATCTCCTCCGCCGAGCAGAAGTGGCAGCAGTCCTCCTCGATCGTGCTGCTCCTGCCGCACGGTTACGAGGGCCAGGGTCCGGACCACTCGTCGGCCCGCATCGAACGCTACCTACAGCTGTGCGCCGAGGAAAACATGATCGTGGTTCAGCCCTCGACCCCAGCCAACTACTTCCACATGTTGCGCGCTCAGGCCTACCGCCGGCCGCGTAAGCCCCTGATCGTCTTCACACCCAAGCAGCTGCTACGCCGCAAGGGAGCCGACTCCATGCTGGAGGACTTCACCTCCGGCACCGTCCAGAAGGTCATCGGGGAAACCCAGCAGCTCGGCGACGTGGATCGCGTCCTTCTGTGCACCGGCCGCATCTACTACGACCTGATTGAGCAACGGGCCAAGAACGACGACGACCGGACGGCCATCATCCGCATCGAGCAGCTGTACCCGAACCCCGTCGACGAGGTTCGGGCTGAACTCGACAAGTACCCAGACGCCGAGGTCTTCTGGGTGCAGGACGAGCCCGCCAACCAGGGCGCGTGGGCCCACTTTGCCCTCGACATGTTCGTGGAGCTCGACCGCGGCATTAAGCGCATCTCTCGCCCCGCCGCGGCGTCGACCGCCGCCGGCATGGCCAGCCAGCACCGCGCCGAGGCCGCCACGCTCATGGAGGAGGCTTTCCGGCGCTAGCGCGTAGCGGGCTTGGCTGGCCGGTTCGGCCGAACTGGCGGCGTGGCCGAACTGCCGGCATGGCCGGACTGCCGGTGCGGTTGGCCAGCCGGGACCGCCGCTACGGCGCGACTTCGGATCGATGCTCTCTGAAGCCCTGAGCCCAGTGCTCGCGATTCGGGCGCCCGTGCCCTCGGGCGGGGGCGCCTTGCCGTAAGGTAGGACATGTGAACATCCGAGTATTTTTCGTAGGCGATGAACTGGTAGCAGGGTACGGCGACGCCCGAGGAATGGGCTGGGTCGGGCGCACGATGGCGCGCTCGCCACACGACCCGCCCATCATGGCAATTCCCCTAGCGAACCCCGGCGAGACAACCGACAAGCTCGTTGACCGCTGGGAAGCCGAAGTCCTCCCCCGCATGGATCGGGATGCCGACAATCGCCTCGTCATTGGCCTCGGATCGCATGACCTTGGAAGCACCTCGACCGCACGTTCACGCCTCTACCTCGCTAACATGCTCGACAACGCCCTCCGGCAGGGACTGAGCCCGTTCGTCGTCGGGCCGCCGCCTCGACTGGACGTTTCTGCGCGGGAGCAGGCCGAACTCACGCGCGCATTCGCCGAGGTGTGTGAGCGGCGTAAGATCCCCTACGTCGACACCTATACGCCTCTGAAAAACCACGAACAGTGGCTGACCGACATGGCGACCTCCGCCGACTCGTACTGCCCGCGGCAGGCCGGCTACGGCCTCATGACGTGGCTCGTTTTCCACAAGGGATGGCATCGGTGGCTCGGGGTCGAGCCACCCGTCGCCGACTAAGTCAGGCGTCGTTGATCAGGCCGCCGCGGGGCCGGTTCGCCGTCGTCGTTGATCCGCTTCGCCACCGGGAGGAACAAGCCGGATCCGACGCGAGCGTTTTCAACAAGCAACACAAAAGAGGGAGCCCACCAGCTCCCTCTTTATTGGTCCTAGACCGATAACAATCGGTTCACGCGCACCTTAGCCGATGCGGACGTAGACCGGGTTTCCGTAGACCGGGCCTTCCATGACGCCGGAGGACGGGTTACGAGCCGCGATGTGCTGGCCGTTTCCGGTGTAGATGCCGACGTGGCCGGGCCACCACACAAGGTCGCCAGGCTGCGCCTCAGCGGCGGAGACGCGCTGACCAGCAGAAAGCTGGGCGGCGGAGGAACGCGGGAGGGAGATGCCCGCCTGTGCGTATACGAATGAGGTGAAACCAGAGCAGTCGAAGCCCGCCGGGGAGCTTCCGCCATAAACGTAGGGCGAGCCCGCGTAAGCACGTGCGATCCCGACGATGCCAGAGGCGGCTTGCACAGCAACCGGGCGAGCGCTTGCCACACCCGCTACACCAGTGCCTGCCGTCACTGCCGGACCGCCATTCGCGTCGGCTCGTCCATCCTCGGTCACCGCAACAACGGGAGCCCCTTGCGCGTCAACGGTCACGGCCTCAAATTCCCACTCGCCTTCGGCGGGAGTGTTGAGCGATGCCTTCACGACCTTGGGTGCGAGAACCGCGTTCGTCGCCGCCTCAAGGTTCTTGGGAGCTTCGCCAGCATCTGCGAAAGCAACGGGAGCAACCATACCCACCATCGTCGATGCGGCGAACGCCGAGGCGGTCGCGAGGCGTACGGTGGAATTACTGCGTTGCTGGATCACGCGGCGGTCTGCGATGCGGGACATAACGCTCCTTGTCAGACAACTGATTGATAACAAAATCGTAACAAAGCATAACGAGCAAATCACAACGCCTCAATATTTGTGGATGACACCACACTTTTCCACGTAAGACCCTCCGATTCCCCACGGCCGCCGCCAGTGGTGTTACATCGGCTCCACCTGTTGTTTCTCTTCCGAGTCGACTCCCCACGAGGAGTAGGGGCTCGATTCGCCCTCCTGGTTGCCCGCGCGGTGCACGACGCCGAAACTGCACCAGCCTGTCCGCCGCTGTACTAATAAGGCGCAGATTAACAGCGCGGATCAGCTTAATACAGCGCGGACGAGTGCGGGCAAGCGGAGCGGCGCAGGCTAGCCCTGCCACCCCGCCAAAAAGAAATGGCCGGAGATCACTCTCCGACCATTTGACGCTTAGGCGTTGGGGCGCCTGCCGTGGTTCGCAGTCTTCTTCTTGCGATCCTTGCGCTTCCTTCCACGCTTCGACATATTAACTCCTCCGATAGGTAGGTCTTAAGTGTAACTGTTCGGCCATAAGGCTACCAACCTAGCGGGTCACGATGTTTGTGATCTTCATACGTAACGATTCCGGGGCGCTCTCCGAGCAGCAACCTCGCCGGATGACGCGCCGGAGAAGGATCTCTTCTTCGATACGCGTGGAGCAACTGGCGCAGGTCCGTCCGTGCTTGAGGAGGCGGTGGGCGTCTTCCTCGCACACTTCGTCGTCAAGAAGTTCGAAGAGTCGTTCAAGCACTTCGTCGCAACGGCAGCCCTTGCACCCGCAGTTCGTGCCAGCGCAGGAGCACTCTTCGAGCTTAGCTACGAGCTGGTCGAATTCCTTGCTCATTTCGCATTCTCCTTCACGTATCCCATGTCCTTGGCGTAGTCGCGTAGCAATTCGCGAAGTTGGGTGCGCCCGCGATATAGGCGCGACATGACTGTCCCGATCGGGGTGCCCATGATGTCCGCGATTTCTTGGTAGCTAAAGCCTTCGACGTCGGCAAGGTAGACGGCGGTTCGCCGATCCTCCGCAAGCTGCTCGAGGGCCTGGCGGATCTCTTCATTTGGCAAAAGCTCAAGCGCAGCCATCTCCGCTGATTCAAGACCGGTGGACTGGTGAGAGGACGCCTGATATTCCTGCCAGTCTTCGACCTCCCCTGCCGCGGTTTCTTGCGGCCGGCGCTGCTGCTTGCGGTAATGGGAGATGAACGTGTTGTTGAGGATCCGGTAGAGCCACGCTTTGAGGTTGGTGCCAGGTGTGAACTGGTGGAACGCGGCGAAGGCTTTGGCGAAGGTCTCTTGGACGAGGTCCTCGGCGTCTTGTTGGTTGCGGGTCAGGCGCATTGCGGCGCCGTAGAGCTGGTTGAGGTAAGGCATAGCGTCGCGTTCGAAACGCGCGCTGCGCTGTGCAGGGCTCTCGTCTTCGACCCTCAGCTCTTCCGTCACTGCTTCTCCTTTATACCTGGCTCTCATGTAACGCAATGGGCGCCACAGTATTCCCTGCGGCGCCCAAAGTTGTTGTGCGTTAGCGGAATTCGCCTTCGCGCACGATGGTCGTAACCTCGAGGTCCTCGGTGAATGCGACGGCGTTAGCGCGCTCGCCAACCTTCCATTCGAGGGTGACGCCCGGGGTCTGCTGGGTGAGTCCGACGGCGTTGGCAGCTGCACCGACGCCGCAGCACACGGCCGCAGACATCTCCAGGTAGCCGCCACGCACCATGCGCTGGACTTCCTCGGCCACGCGCGCCGTTCCGCCCGCGATGGCACCGTTGCGCGAGAGCCGGGCGACGCCGTCGACAATATCGACGTCCTGGCCGCCGAGGACATACTTGCCGTCGGGCATACCAGCGCCCTCCATCGCGTCGGTGACGAAGACGACGCCGAGCGGATTGGCTTCCTGGATGAAGGTAACGACGTCGGCGACGAGGTCGGGGTGGACGTGGACGGTGTCTGCCACGAGTTCGACGACGGCCTCTCCCCTGCGGGCGGCGGCCATGAGCTCGCGCACGGGGCCGGGGTTACGGTGTCCGAGCGGGGGCATGGCGTTGAACAGGTGGGTCGCGGTCTGCGGTGGCTTGGGGAAGTTGATGTCCTTGGCGTAGGCCGCGGTGGCCTCGAGCAGCTCGCGGGTCTGCTCTTCGGTCGCTGACGTGTGGCCCCAGGAAGGGACGGCACCGTAGTCGAGGAGGAGCTTGGCGGCGGCGAGGGCGTCGTCCACTTCGGGAGCGATCGTCATCGTCTTGATCCATCCGCGCCCGGTTTCGAGCCACTGACGCAGCTCCTCAAGATCCGGCATGCGGATAGCGGCAGGGTTTTGGGCGCCGCACTTGGCGGGCGAAATGTAGGGGCCCTCGAGGTGAATACCGACGAGCTTGCCCTCATCACAGGCCTCGGCGAGGCCCTTGATCGGCGTGAGGGTGTCGATGAGGGAGACGGTGGAGGCAATCATCGCCGTCGTGCCCATCGATCGGTGGGCTTCGACGGCGGTGTCGACGCCGCGGGCGCTCGGATCATCCGGGAAAGACGCGCCTCCGCCTCCGTGGCAGTGGACGTCGATGAAGCCCGGGGTCACCCAGCCCTCAACCGAATCGTCGGCGGGGAAGATCTCAACGATGACTCCATCTTCGATCTTCAGGCCCGAGCCGACAAGCTTGCCGTAGCCGTCTAGCAGTTTTCCACGCAGCTCGGTCACTTGAGGACCTCCCAGCGGGTGCGGTACATGTCGGTGTTCTTCAGCTTCGAGGCGGCTGCCTCGTCACAGAAGACGACGACGGAGGGGTGCATCTGCGTGATCGAGGCCGGGCAGGAGGCCGTGATCGGCCCCTCGACCATGCCCGCAATGGCGTCTGCCTTGTTCTCGCCGATGGCGACGAGGAGGAGGTGCTTGGCCTCCATGATGGTGCCTAGGCCCTGGGTGATGCACTTGTCCGGGACGAGGTCCATGTTGTCCTCGAAGAAGCGCGCGTTGTCCTTGCGCGTCTGGTAGGTCAGCGCGTCGACGTGGGTGCGGGAGACGAGGGAGACGCCAGGCTCGTTGAAGCCGATGTGGCCGTTGGCGCCGATGCCGAGGATCTGCAGGAAGACGCCTCCGTTGTCGCGGATGTCGGCGTCGTAGGCTGCAGCGGCGGCCTTCGGATCGTCAGCCTGGCCGTTGGGCGTGTGGAGGTTGTCCTCGCTCAGGCCGGTCTTATCCTCCCCGACGAGCTCGGCGCGGAGCACGTTACGGTAGCCCTCGGGATGGGCGGGGTCGATGCCGACGTACTCGTCTAGCGCGAAGGCCTGAGCATCGGCGAGGGAGAAAGTGCCTGCCTCGTGAGCGGCGCGCAGCTGTGCGTACAGGCCCAGCGGGGTCGACCCGGTGGCGACGCCGAGGTTACGCGGCTCGGCTGTCTCCATCATGGTCATGAGGTAGTCGGCGGCTGCTTTGGCAAGCTCGGTCTCGTCGTCGAAAATTCCGATCTGCATGTTTGTCCTTTTACTTGGTGGCGTCTTACTTGGCGGCTTTACTTGATAGCGTCAGCGAACCACGTGGTGATCGTGGTCGGATGGGTGATGGCGGTTCCGACGACGACGGCGAACGCGCCGGCGTCCATGACCGCCTTGGCCTGTTCGGGCGTGTGTACGCGGCCCTCGCAAATCACCGGCGTGTCGGGGAATGCGGCGACGATCTCCTTGAGGAGCTCGATGTCGGGGCCGTCGGTCTTGGGGCGTTCGCCCGTGTACCCGGAAAGCGTGGTGGAGATGATGTCGGAGCCTGCCTCGACGGCCATGCGCGCGTCCTCAAAGGATCCGCAGTCGGCCATGACGAGCGCCCCATCCTTCTTCAGTTCGGCGACCGTCTCGGCGTAGGTCAGTCCATCGGGGCGCGGGCGGCGTGTGGCGTCAAGGGCCACAATGTCGGCGCCGGCCATGATGCAGGCGCGGGCGTGGCGAAGGGTGGGGGTGATGTACACCCCATCGTGGCCCTCTTTCCACAGGCCAATGACGGGAACATCCACCTGGCCCTTGATTGCTGCGATGTCGGCGAGGCCCTGGCAGCGGATGGCGGCGGCGCCGCCACGCTCGCCTGCGAGGGCGACCTGGGCCATGGTCTCGGGGTGGCGCATGGGTTCGCCCGGGTATGCCTGCGCCGAAACAATGAGCTTCCCGCGCAGTGATTCGATGAGATGGTTCATCTCTTAGCCTTCTTTCCTCAGGAAGTTGATGGCCGCGCCGTAGAGCGGTGCAGCGGAGTCCAGCATGCCAAGCTTGAGCGGCACGTGAGCGACGGGATCCATCACCCGTGCCGCATAGCCTGCGTGTACATTGTCCCACCATGTCTGCCCCGAGCGGGTCATAGATCCGGAAAGGACGATGACGGAGGGGTCGATACAGTTGGCAAGGGTCGCGAGGGTCTCACCGAGGGCGTAGGCTGACTCGGCAAAGACCGCGCCTGCCAGTTCGTGTCCGCCATCGGCGAGGTCTTGCAGCTCTTTGCCGTTTGCAACGGCGGGGTCGCTCTCGCCGCGGCGGGCGTTATACCAGTTGGTGATGCCGTGGCCGGACGCGATCGCCTCGATGTGGCCAGATCGGCCGCACGAGCAGGTGAGGTCATCGGCGAAGTGGTGGTGAATGTGGCCGTAGTGACCAGCAAGGAAGTGATCGCCGAAATCGATGTGGCCATCGCGGATGAGCGCTCCGCCGATGCCCGTGCCGACGGCGACCGACAGGACGCTCGTTGCTCCCCTGCCCGCGCCCCGGATGGCCTCGCCGAGGCCGTGGGCGTGGACGTCGTTGATCACGTGGACCGGCAGGCCGGTGGCCTCGCCGATCATGGCACCGAGCTCGGTGCCAGCCCAACCGGGCATCGTGTCGGTAGCCGACACGATCGCGCCCGTGTGGGGGTTGACCACGCCCGCGCTGGCGATGCCGATTCCGAGGAGAGAGGAACGGCCAGTACAAGCCTCGCGGACCATGTCCACAATGCGTCGTGCTACATCAGCACCGCCAGCGTGAGCGAGAGTCTTCATGGATTGGCTTTCACCCATGTGCAGACCATCAGCATCGGTGAAAGCCCAACCCACCTTGGTGCCACCGATGTCAATCGTGAGGATGTCACCCTTGGCACCAGTCATGATGTCCTCCTACTTGAGAAGCCCGACGGAGCGGAGGACCTGGGCCACTGCCTCGACGTTCTCGCCTTCGAGGGCGAGGACGGGTTCGGGCATCGTGTTCGTTTCGAACACGCCGAGCAGCATGAGCGCCGTCTTGAAGGCGCCGACGCCGGCCGCGTAGCCGGTCTCGCCGCTGGTGACCTGAACGATGCGCATGAGGCGGGTCGCCTGATCCTGCAGCTCACGCACCCGGTCCCAGTCACCCTCCTGGTAGGCACGCCACTGCTCGACGTAGACCACCGGGTCAACGTTTGCCAGGCCCGGAACCGAGCCGTCGGCGTGGGACATGTAAGCACCGTCGACGACGACCTCGTGGCCCGAGAGCAGGACCAGGTCGAGGCCCTCCTCGTCGCGCGCCTGGGTCAGGAAGCGGAAGGAGACGTCGTCGCCCGAGGAGTCCTTGACGCCTGCCAGCACACCGTCGCGGGCGAGCTCGAGGATGAGCGCCGGGGAGAGCTTGGTGTGCACACACACCGGGATGTCGTAGGCGAACAGCGGCAGATCGACGGCGTCGTGAATCAGGCGGAAGTGACGCTTAATCTCCTTGGGGCCGAGGATGGCGTAGAACGGAGCGGTGGCGACGATCGCGTCAGCGCCCAGTTCCTTGGCCACGCGTGCGTGCTCGATGCAGCGCTTGGTAGTCATGTCGATAACGCCGACCATGACCGGCACGCGGCCAGCAACGATGCGGATCGCGTTCTCGATGACCTCGCGGCGGCGGGCGTCGTCGGAGAAGACGACCTCACCGGAGGAGCCGAGGACGAACAGGCCGTCGACACCGGCGTCGATCATGCGGTTGATGGAACGCTCGAACGAGACGACGTCGAGGGCGCCATCGGCGGTCAGCGGGGTAACAACGGGAGGAACAACTCCACGGAATTTCATTGGTTTTCCTTAACCTAGCTGGGGATGGAGAAGCGACGGTGCCGCTCCAAGGAGTTTCTTAGTGTAGGGATCCTTCGGGTTTGCCAGCAGCTCCTTGGCCGGGCCCTCTTCGACGACCTTGCCCTTGTTCATGACGGCAATGGTGTCGGAGATGTAGCGAACGGTCTGGATATCGTGCGAGATGAAGACCATCGCCAACCCAAGCTCATTCTTCAGATCCATCAAAAGGTTGAGGATCTGGGCGCGAACCGACACGTCGAGGGCCGAGGTTGGCTCGTCGGCGATGATCGCGTCCGGGCGAAGCGCGAGCGCTCGGGCGATGGCCACTCGCTGGCGCTGACCGCCGGAGAGCTGGCCCGGCAGGGCGTCGAGGGCCGAGTGGGGCAGGCCCACCTGGGCGATGAGTTCCTCCACTCGGGCTTCGCGCTCGGCCTCGGTCCCGATGTCGTGGACACGCAACGGATCCATGAGCTGGTCTCGCACGTGCATGCGGGCGTTGAGGGCCGTGGCGGGATCTTGGAAGACGACGGAGACGACGCGGCCGATCTTGCGACGATCCTTGGCCGAACGCTTCGTTACCTCCTCCCCCTTGAAGAAGACCTGGCCGGTGGTGGCCTGCTGGAGGCCGCACATGACGTTCGCGGTGGTCGACTTGCCACAACCGGACTCACCGACGATGCCGAGAACCTGGCCGGGCATGACCTTCATCGAGACGCCGTCCACAGCGTGGACCTTGTTCGGGCTGAAGATCGATCCGGTGCGGGTCTTGAAGATGACGTGGAGGTCACGCAGTTCGATGATCGGGGTTTCGCTCATCGTTCTTCTCCCTTCGCTTCGTGGCGTGAACGCCGAGTGGCGCGTGCCGGGACGCCGGGCTGGGCGGGCGCCGGGTAGCCGGCGTCGGTCCATGCGGAGTCAGGAATGGCGGCGTAGTAGTGATCGTGGCCGGGGATCTCCATGCGCAGCGGCGGCGTGAGGAGTCCGACGTCGGGGTGGGAGGAGCGCGGCGCGAAGCGGTCGCCGACCGGGAAGTCCTTCGGCGAAGGCACCGTGCCGGGGACCTGGTGGAGACGCTCTGCGCCAGCCTCGATGGACAGAACCGAGCCGAGCAGGCCGCGGGTGTACTCGTGAACCGGGCGAGACAGGAGCTCCGACGTCGGAGCCTGCTCGACGACCTGGCCGGCGTACATGACCGTGATCTTGTGGGCGACTTCGGCGACGAGCGCGAGGTCGTGAGAGACGAAGACCATGGCGAATCCGAGCTTTTCGCGCAGATCGTTGAGGAGCTTGATGACCTGCTTCTGGACGGTCACGTCCAGAGCGGTGGTCGGCTCGTCGGCGATGATGAGCTTCGGGTCGCGGGTCAGGGCCATGGCGATAAGGACGCGCTGGCGCTGGCCGCCGGAAAGCTCGTGGGGGTAGGACTCCAGCGTGCGCTTGGGATCCAGGCCCACCAGCTCGAGCAGTTCTTCCGCCGTGCGGGTGCCGCCGCGTGAGGTGAGCTGCTTCATCTGGCTGCGGATGAGCATAGCCGGGTTGAGCGAGGACAGCGCATCCTGGTAGATCATCGCCATCTCGTGGCCAAGCAGAGCTTGGCGTTCCTTGGCTGTCATCTTGAGCAGGTCTTTACCCTCGTAGAAGATCTCTCCGGTGATTTCGGCGCGCGGGTCGATCAGGCCCATGACGGTCAGGGCGGTGATCGACTTGCCACAGCCGGACTCGCCCACCAAGCCCATCGTCTCGCCCTTGTGGACGGAGAAGTTAACGTGATCAACGACGTTGACATCGCCGTGACGCGGGAACTTGATCGAAAGATCGCGAACCTCAAGGAGAGGCTGGCCGGTTGCTTCTGCAACGAAGCGATCATGGCGCTGGCCTTCAACGACCTCAAGCTGGTCAAGGCGCTGCTGAAGAGACTCGGCCTGGGCGGCGTATGCCAGGCGCGGATCGAGGAGGAGCTTGTCCTGCTCGCGGTTGCCAGTGACCGCGTCGACCTTCTGGGCTGTCGACGGAGCGGCAACCATGGCGTCAGTGATGCCCTCGGACAGAATGTTGAGGCACAGCACGGTCAACATGATGAACAGGCCCGGGAAGAGCGCAGTCCACCACATGCCGAGCAGAACCGACAGGTTCGACGAGGCGTCGGACAGGACGTTACCCCAGGTGGGAACCATGGTGGATTGCAGGCCCGAACCGATGAAGGTCAGGGACGCTTCAAGGATAATGGCGTCTGCCACGAGAACAGTTGCGAACACAAGGACCGGAGCGGCGGTGTTGCGTGCCACGTGGCGGATAAGGATCCACGGTGCGCGTGCACCGGAGACGATGACGGCGCGCACGTAGTCCTCGCCGTAGGCGCTCATGACGTTCGCGCGAACGATGCGGGCCAGCTGCGGGATGTAAACGAAGGCGATCGAACCGATGATGACAGCCACGAGGCCCACCACGTTATCCGGCTCAAGGCGACGCGAGAAGACGAGCACCATGACGGCGGCCATAGCGATGCCCGGCACAGCCATGATGACGTCCATGACGCGCATGATGACTTCGCCAACCCACTTGCGCGAGACGGCGGCGACAGCGCCGATGAGCGAGCCGAAGACCAGTGCGACGAGCGTGGCACAGATGCCGATGATCAGCGAGAAGCGTCCACCGTAGAGGATGCGCGAGAGAATGTCGCGTCCGACGTGATCGGTTCCGAAGAAGAACTCGCCGTTGGGGGCAGTCCACTTCGAGGCCAGTTCGTCCGGGTTGTACGGAGCAATGAACGGCGCGAGGAAGGAAATAACAAAGATCAGGGCGAGGAACACCATTGCCAGGCGAGCGCCCAGCGACATGTTGGAAATGCGTGAGAAACGGGCGTTAGGTGCCGTGACCTTCTCGAGCTTCTTTTTCTTGGATGTCATCTGTTACACCGACCTAATACGCGGGTTGATGAGGAGGTAGAGCATGTCAACGATGATGTTGACGATGATGAAGGCGATTGCGACAACGAGTGCGCCGCCCTGAACGAGGTTGACCCAATTGTTCTGGATACCGAGGATGAGGACTTTACCCATGCCCTGCATGCCGAAGATGATCTCGATGACAACGGCGCCACCCATGAGGTAGCCCACGCGCAGGCCGAGAACGGTGACCGGCGTGATCAGCGCATTACGCAAAACATTGCGCCCGATGACGACGGAGCGGGGTACGCCAGCGCCGAGTGCGGTACGCACGTAGTCGCGGTCAAGTTCTTCAACCATGGAGGTTCGAACGACGCGGGTCATCTGGCCGATGACGGGGATTGCCAGGGAGAAGGCCGGCAGCAGCATGCGCATGAACCAGCCGGCGAAGTCCTCAGACATCGAGGGCAGGAGGCCCGAGACCGGGATCGAACCGCCGACGAACGCCAACACGAGGAGGGAGGCAAGCCAGAAGGACGGTGTTCCGATGCAGATCACGGAGAAGATGCGGATCACCTGATCGGCCCAGCGGTCGCGGTAGATTGCGGCGATGATTCCCAGCGGGAATGCGACGATGACGGCGATGATCAAGCCGAAGAAGGTCAGGGACAGGGTCACGGGAAGTGCGCCCATCACGATGTCGGTCACGCGGTTGGATTCGCCGACGCCATAGATACCCAGGTCGCCCTGGACCATGTTGATGATGTAGTTGGCGTACTGGACGAAGAAGGGATCGTTGAGGCCGTGGGCAACGCGGAATGATTCGAGTGCCTCTGGCGTCGCGTATTCACCGAGAGCCGTGTAGGCCGGGTCGATCGGCGAAAGGGACATGATGAAGAAGACGAGCAGTGTCACGCCGATCACCATGATAGGGAGCGCGATGAGGCGCCGCCCGAGAAGTCTAAGGAGGTTGTTCATATGTCCTGATTCCTCTTCTAGCAAAGAAGGATTGAGGTCAATGTGCGCCGGCTAGCGCTGGCCCGAATGGGCAGTAGACATGAAAAGTGGAGGGTAGGAGGACCCACCCTCCACTTTTCATGTCAGTGTTGGAATTACTTGGCGGAAGCGCCGACGAAGTTCAGACCAGTGGTGCCGATGCCGTGGCCGCCCACGACCTTTGCACCGTTGATGCCGGTGATCATCGTGCGGTGGAAGAGCGGGAAGATCGGGGCCTCATCAGCGATGAGATCCTGAGCCTCGCCCCACTTTGCCTTGGCCTCGTCACCCGTTGCTTGCTCGGCGGCGGAGACGATCTCGGTCAGCTTCTTGAAGCCCTCGGGGTTGGTCTTGCCCCATGCAGCGCGCTTCTTGGTCCACACGTTGTCGCCGTACCACCAGTTGATGATGATGCCCGGGTCAGCACCGAAGACCGAGGGGTCGCCGGGTGCGAGGGCGACGTCAAAGGTTGCGTTATCGACGTCGGCGAAGTTGGAGTAAAGATCGCCGGAAGCCATGGACTGAACATTGACGGTCAGGCCAGCGGCCTCGAGGTCCTTGCGGATCTGCGGTGCGAGGTTAGCGATCCACGGGTGATCGGTGGTGATCAGCGTGATCTCCTTCAGGCCAGCAGCCTCGAAGGCAGCCTTAGCCTTGGCGGTGTCCGTGGTGAACTGCTCGGCAGCTTCCTTGTACATCGGGTTAGCCTTGGGCAGGAAGGAGGTAGCTACGGTGGCGTCGCCGCCCATAGCTTCCTTGACGAGCTTCTCGCGGTCGATCGCGTAGTGGAATGCCTTGCGGACTTCCTTGTTATCGAACGGAGCCTTGGTGGTGTTGAACATGAGGAACGGGTTGTTGTAGCCCGGAACCTCATCGAGGGTCCAGCCAGCGGCCTCGAGCTGTGCCTTGGTGGCGCTCGGGACGGTCTCCATCACGTCGATGGTGCCGCCGAGGGCAGCGGAGAGACGAGCCGAGTCATCCTTGAGGACGTCCCAGTGCATCTTGGTGACCTTGGCCGGCTTGGAACCGTTGTAGAACTCGTTCGGAACAGCCTCAACGGCGGTGTTCGAGATGGTCTCGTACTTGAACGGGCCGGTGCCAACGGGCTTGGCCGTCATTTGCTTCTGATCGGAGCTTGCCGGGACGACCTTGACGTCGACGAGGCGCTCGGTAAGAGCGGCGAAGGGGTACTTCAGCTTGACGACGACGGTCTTGTCATCCTTCGCCTCGACCGAATCGATGAAGGTGAAGAACTGCTTGTAGATCGAGGTGTCGGCGGTCGTGCGCTTGTAGGACTCGAGGAAGTCCTTCGTGGTCACGTCGGTGCCGTCAGAGAACTTGGCGCCGTCACGCAGGGTGATTTCGTACTCGGTGTCCGAGACCTTCTTGGGCTCGCCAGCAGCAAGTGCCGGGAAGACCTTGTAGTTGGTCATGTCGAACTCGTACAGACCCTCAACCACGTGCCAGTTGGTGCCCATTGCGAGTGCCGAGGAGGTGGTCGACGGATCGTAGTTGGTCGTCTCGTATGCGACGCCCAGGTTGATCTGACCGGAAGGAGCTGCGCCCTCGGTGGAGGACGAGGTGGCCTCGCCCGTGGACGTGGTTTCCTTCGTCTTGGTATCTCCACCACCACAGGCGGAAAGAGCGAGCGTGGTAGCCGCAGCGACTGCTGTCAGCTTTGCCCAGCGCTTGGAAGAACGCATTTTGTATCCTCTCCATTGAGTTAATGTGAAGCGACATCGCTTCTCCATCGGGTATACTAATCGTATGTTGTCAGACAAGTCAGCGCAAGTGCTTTTGCAAAAGTTCTCCCCGACGACGATGTCGGGCCGCGCAAACGAGCCTATTGCCGCCATTAACCGCTCCTCCGCGACGATGGATGCAGTCAAGGCCTACATCCTCAACCACGATCTCAAGCCCGGCGATCCGCTTCCTACCGAGGCGGCCTTGTGTGAGACGCTCCACGTATCGCGCTCGTCCGTGCGTGAGGCACTGCGCAAGCTCGAGGCCCTCGACATCGTGCGCGTCCATCAGGGGCGCGGCTCCTTCGTCGGAGACATGTCGCTTGAACCGATGGTGGAAACCCTGGTGTTGCGTTATGCCCTCGACAAGGCCTCGGGCGCAGAGTCACTACGCCAGGTTGTTTCCATGCGGCGCTACATCGACCTCGGCGTGGCCAACTCGATCGTCGCGGCGCTGAAGGGCACCGACAACCCAGGTTTGCACGAGCTCGTCGCACGCATGGTGAAGAAGGCCAGCGCCGGCAAGACGTATATGGAGGAGGACATCGCCTTCCACAGTGGCCTCATGTCATACCTC
This sequence comes from Trueperella pecoris, assembly GCF_014926385.1. Classification (NCBI taxonomy): domain Bacteria; kingdom Bacillati; phylum Actinomycetota; class Actinomycetes; order Actinomycetales; family Actinomycetaceae; genus Trueperella; species Trueperella pecoris. The sequence continues at coordinate 1,579,067 of NZ_CP053291.1, forward strand.
AACAACGAGCTGGTCTCGCAGCTGAACGCCGCCATGTGGCTCGTCCATCAGGCTTTCATTCCCGAACTCGACGTGTCGCGCAAGGCCAGCCTCCTCGAGACCGCCCAAGCTCACCAGAAGATGCTAGAGACGGCCGAGGCCGGAGACGCCCCCGCCTACCGCCAGGCCGTGCGCGAGCATTACGCGCCGCTGGCCAACATCCTCGAACTCGACTAAATGTTTACTTCAGGCCGCTCACTTCCGGTGGTCCATTGCGGCAATGGGCCCCTCGTGGTGCTCTGCCACGGTGTCACGGACAGTGCCGCGTCGCTGTCCGACTTGGCGCGCCGGCTGTCGCCCGACTACCGCGTCGCGGCCCTCGATTCACTCGGACACGGACTAGCCCGCCCGTTTCACGACGCCGAATTGGCCGCCCCCATGCAGGCCGCACTGGAGCAGCTGACCGATTCGATCGAATTGCTCGTCGACGCGTACGGGCCCGCGGTGGGGATCGGCCATTCGATGGGTGGCGCGCTGCTGACCAAACTCGCCGCGCAGCGCCCTGAACTCTTCGCAGGCGTGATCGGCGAGGACCCGGCGTGGCTTTCCCCTGCCCAGGCTCAGTCTTACCGCGATACTGTCGCCGATTCCCTCGCACACATCACACAAGTCCGCCGCGACCCGGCGGCCGCCCTCGCTGCCAACCGCGACGAGTACCCGAGCTGGCCCGACGATGAACGCGCCGGATGGCTGGCCGGCAAGCTCGAGGTCGATCTACGCTTCGTTGAGGCCGGGCAGGTGGGGTATGTCGACTGGAGCGAGTGGGCCACCGACATCTCCGTGCCCACGCTGATTGTCACGGGCACGGCCTCCGACGCCGTGCTTGGGCCGAGCGGTTTGGCGCAGATTGCCGCGCTCGCAAATCCGAGCATTTCCACCCGCCTCGTGCCCGGCGCCCGCCACTGCGTGCGTCGCGAGGATCCCGCCGACTTCGATGCCATCGTCAGAGAATTCCTCGCGCGGGTACACCCGCCCTTCGACGCCGACGCCGTCATCCGCCAGCCCGGAACACAGGCCGAGGTTGGCCCGCAACCGAGCCAGACGGCGTCGTTCTATATCGATCCACAGCTGCGCCCCGAACTCGACCAGCCCTACTACCCCCAGTGGGATCCCATCGGCACGCGCCTGCGCTGGAGTTCGCCCGACGAGCCGCCGCTGGTGGACGGAGCGAGCCTCGAGGTCGTCGACATTGACGGGACAACCATGCGCATCTGGCGGGCGGGTGAGCCCAGGCGCGTGATCGTCGCGATTCACGGCGGCGGCTTCATGGCCGGATCAGCAGACGGTGACGACGAACGAAACGCCGGCCTGGCACGCCGCCTGCAGGCCGTGGTGGTGAGCCCCGAATACCGACTCGCCCCCGAACACCCCTTCCCCGCCGGTGCGCTGGACTGTGCGTGCGTCGCCGAATGGGCACGCAACGAATGGGAACTTCCGTTTTATATTCTTGGCGATTCGGCCGGCGGCGGGCTCGCCGAATCGGCCGCCGTGATGCTCCTAGAGAACGGCGAGCGCCTCGACGGCGTGATCATGCTCGAGCCCTTCCTTGACCCGTCAATGGCCTCGCGCTCCATCCGCACCCATGCCGACGCCCAGATGTGGAACCGCGGCAAGGCCCATCAGGCTTGGAAGGCCTACCTCGCCGGGCGCAACCCGCGCGAGCTGCCGCGCTTGGTCAGCGTCGGCGAACATCGCCCGCGGGTACTGACGATTGTGGCGAGCGCGGACCTTCTGCGTGACGAGGGGATCGCTTGGACGACGAAGCTCGTCGACGCAGGCTTCGATGCCTCTTTGCACATGATCTCGGGGACGTTCCACGCCGGGCTGACACTCCCCGACACTCGCGTTCGCGAGCGCGTGTTCGAGCTGATCGCCGACTTCGTGGGGGCATGATGTTCCGTTGTCGAGGACACTTCCAGGCAGGTCCGCTCATGTCTGGCAAAGACGCAACGAGTTGGTGGGAGCTCGCCGTGCGTGGCGGAAAATTACGTCTGCACGGTGTTGCTGATGCGCCGTTCGACTTCGACATCGAGGACGGGCATATCCTCGGCGAGCATACAGTCGACGTGATCGCGGGCCCGCCCGCACGCGTCTTTCTCGATGGTTACGAAGTGTGGTCATCGGACGTCGGGCTCTCGTCACAGGCTGTCGGCCACCAGGGGACTTTCACGACGTCGTCAACCCCCGCCGGCCCGGACCAACTGGCAACTTGTATTCGAGATACGACGACGCCGCCGCGGCCGCTGGTCGCATTCGCGGCGATGCGGCTCTCCGATTCCGACGCGCGGGCAGCCGGGGCGCTCGGCGATATCACGATTGCGGCGAAGTTCCGGGTGCGTGGGCCGGGCCAATATGGAACGATCTTCGCTGCGACACGCGAGACCGAGGTGCTCAGCGCCAGGATCGCCGGTGGCATTGATGTCCGTGTTGGTTCTGTTCGCGCCACCGCCAATGGCGACTGGTCGGACGGGCGCTGGCATCACCTGGCCGTCAGCGTCACCGGCGGCGCTATCCGGGTATGGGTGGATGGGTGGTTATGCGCCCACGAGCCCGGCTCGCTGGAGCCTTTCGACGCTTTCTATATCGGGCAGGATCCAGAAGGACAACGCCTCATGGGCGAGGTCGCCCATGGCGGCATCTATCCGCCCCTTAATGACCAGCAGATCGCCCTGCTCGCGCAACGACTTCCCCTTTCACAGGTTCCGGTTTTCGACGCCTACCCGACCGGCGCATTTCATCGCATCCCGGCGCTAGTACGCACGACGAACGAGACGCTACTGGCGTTTGCTGACCGCCGCCGGTCACTGCCGAACGACGCACCCAATGCCACCGACCTCGTGTTGCGACGCTCCCACGACGGCGGCCGAAGCTGGGGCGAGGTCATCACCGTGGCTACCTTCCCAGGTGAAGGGGCCCATGGCGTTGCCGTCACGGATGCGTGCGCCGTGCAGGATCGCACCGGGAAAATTCACGTTCTCGCTGACTTTTACGCCGCCCAGACCGGGCTGCTCACCTGCGCTCCGGGACCGGGCATGGACGAGGCTGGGATCATTGTCCAGGGCGAGCGGGGCGCGCAGTACCGAATTCCCGAAAACTGGCCATCGCGTCCCACGCGTATTGTGAGCGAGGCCGGCCCCACAGAGTGGGAGGTCGACGCCGACGGTACGCTCCTGCGCGATGGGCACCCAGCTGGCAACATTCTCCATAACGCCGACATCCAATTGCTCAAGACCGCACATATCGCGACCTGGACCAGCGATGATGAGGGAGCTACGTGGTCAGGCATGCGCCTGATCACAGATGAAGTTAAGGACGAGTGGATGACGTTCCTCGGCGTCGCGCCAGGTTCCGGTCTTTGCCTGACCCGCGGACCCTTCGCCGGCCGTCTTCTCATTCCCGCCTATTTCTCCACTGAAGACTCGCACCAACATTCGGCCACGATGCTCATCTCCGACGACGACGGACGCACCTGGCGCCGTGGCGGATCGGTCCGTGCTGCTATCCACGCGAGCGGGAAAGACGGCGTCGGCGATAGTGAGGCGAGCACGGAACGGAACTTTACTGACCCAGCGCTGACCATGACCGAATCGACCATCGTGGAAACCGAACGTGGGGTCGAACTATTCGCGCGCTCCCAGCACCAACGCGTGCTACGCTCCCTCTCCACCGACGGCGGCCAGACGTGGACCGCAGGTAGGGAGGAGCCACAGTTACGCGAGATTTTCTGCCAGCCCGCCGCGTGCACCGATGACGCGACGATCTATTTTGCCAACGCCTCGCGCATGCTCCCCTACCGCGGGTGCGGCTCGCTGTATCGGGCAGATGGAGAAGGGTGGACCGAGCGGGCGATCAATCCCCGCCATCACGGCTATCAGTCGCTCGTCGCGATGGAGGGCGCCATTGGGATGCTGTGGGAGCGCGAGACGGCCGGGATTTGGTTTACCGCCATACCCACCTCCATCTTCGTCCACTAGACTGGGCACACGAACGAATGGAGTTGACATGATTTCGACCTTGGCCCGCCCGCTCCTCGCGGCACCCTTCATCGCAGCTGGCGTCGATGCCCTCCGGCATCCCGCCAATCACCGCGCCGCAGCCGAGCGCGTCCTCACCCTCGCCCGAAAGGCCGGCGTGCCTGCGCTCGACACCATGTCTATTGACGCGCTCACCCGCGCCACCGGCGCCGTGTTTACGGTAGCGGGGCTGTCGCTGGCCCGGGGGCGTATGCCTAGGTCGACGGCCCTCATGCTCGGTGCAATGCAGATCCCGCTCTCACTGGGGCGCAACCCGTTCTGGGCACAGAAGGGCGCTACCCGCCGCGAGTCCCTATCCGCGCTCGTTGCCGACGCCGGCCTGATCGGCGGCGCGCTCATCGCCTCCACCGACCGTGGCGGCAAGCCCTCCCTAGGATGGCGCGCGTCCGCGTGGGCCAAGGAAGTAGGAGAAACTGCCTCCGAGCACCTGCCCATCGGGGATGGTCGGTGACCTGGCTCGCCCCCACGTCAGGGCCCGTTGATGCCACGATTTCGATTCCCGGCTCGAAGTCTCTGACAAACCGTTATCTTGTGCTCGCCGCGCTCGGAGGGAGCCGGGTGAGAATCCACAACCCGCTTATCGCCCGTGACACCGAGCTGATGGCACAGGCCCTTCGAACCCTCGGCGCGAGCGTCACCCGGGATGCAGCGTCGTGGATCGTCGAGCCCGGTCCGATCCGTGGCGGGCGGGTCGAGTGCGGCCTCGCCGGCACGGTCATGCGCTTCATACCGCCCATCGCCGCGCTGGCCAGCGAGCCCGTGGTTCTCGACGGCGATCCCGCAGCGCGCCTTCGCCCGATGAACGCCATCGTCGAGGGCCTGCGTGGGCTCGGCGTTCGCGTCGAAGCGGCGGATCGGGACGGATCTCCCGTGTTGCCCGTGACCATTAACGGCCAGGGCTTGCTTGCTGGCGGGCGTCTCGATATCGACGCTTCGGCCTCCTCCCAATTCGTCTCTGCCCTGCTTCTTGCTGGCCCGCTCATGACCGCGGGCCTCGATCTGCGCCATGTGGGGGACCGCCTCCCTTCCCAGCCGCACATCGACATGACGATCGACGTGCTGCGTACGGCGGGAATCGACGTCGAGCAGGTGGCCGGGCAACACCGCTGGCTGGTCCGCCCCGGCGTCCCCCAACTTCCCGAGCTCACGGTCGAACCAGACCTGTCCAACGCCGGAGCCTTCCTCGCCGCCGCGATGGTCACGGGCGGGACTGTGCGGATACCGGGCTGGCCGCAGCGCACCACCCAGCCCGGCGATTCCTACCGCCACATTTTCGTGGCCATGGGCGGGCGGGCGTGGCTGGAAGGTGACACGCTTCACCTGCACGGACCGCAAGCGATCCTCCCCTACGACGCCGACATGTGCGACGTCGGCGAGCTCGTCCCCACAGTGGCAGCAGTCGCCGCCTTCGCCGAGGGAACCTCGCGCCTGCGTAACATCGGCCAATTGCGCGGCCACGAAACAGATCGACTCTCCGCGATTGTCAACGAATTAGCCAAGGTCGGAATCTCGGCGCGCGTCGAAGGTGACGACCTCGTCGTCGACGGCGCTCGCCCCTGCGCCGGGGCCACCATCGATTCCTACGACGATCACCGCATGGCCACCTTCGGCGCAATCCTCGGACTGCGCCTGCCCGGCACGCACGTGATCAACATCGAAACAACCGCCAAGACGCTTCCCGAATTTGTGCCATTGTGGACGCGAGCATTTTCTTCTGAAGGACACCTATGACCAGACGCGATATTGGCACCGACGATCCCCGTGTAAAGGTGCGCCCCGGCAAACGCTCGCGGCCCCGCACGAAGATTCGCCCGGATTATTCGGCGGCCCGCCGCGCCCGCGTCTATCGCGTGGACCGCGGTCGTTATCACGTGACCATGCTTGACGACGCCACCCACGTCTCGGCTGTCAAGGCCAAGGAGTTGCGGCGCGGCGCGATCGTCGTCGGCGATATCGTGGCGATGACCGGGGATCTTTCTGGGCGCAAGGACACCCTCGGGCGCATCACGGAGGTCGACGAACGGCGCACGGCGCTGCGCCGCACCGCCGAGGAATCCGAGGCCGCGGGCACGGAACGCGTCATCGTTGCCAACGCCGACCAGCTTGTCATCGTCACCGCCCTCGCTCAGCCCGAGCCGCGCCCGGGCATGATTGACCGTTGCCTCGTTGCCGCCTACGACGCCGGCATGCATCCCATCCTGCTGTTAACCAAGGCCGATCTGGCCGACCCTCAGCCATTGCTGGACCTGTACGGGGATCTCGATCTTGACATCTACGAGTCGACGATCACCAATGAGGGCTGCGACGTCGGCGCCATTGCGGGCGCCCTCGAGGGACATGTGTCCGTGCTGGTCGGGCACTCGGGCGTGGGCAAGTCAACGCTCATCAACGCCCTCGTTCCGGCTGCCGAGCGCGAAACCGGGCACGTCAACGAGGTGACCGGACGCGGGCGGCACACGTCCACATCCGCCATGGCATTCGGGCTCGAGGGCGGCGGCGTCGTCATCGATACGCCGGGCGTGCGGACCTTCGGCCTAGCCCACGTCCAGCCCGAGGACCTGCTACGCGGATTTCCCGATCTGCAGCTCATCTCCGAGGAATGCCCCCGCAGCTGCCCGCACGAGGCCGGGGCACTCGACTGCGCCTTGGACGAGGTTGGCGACGAGCGGCTCAAGGCCCGCGTCCATTCCTTCCGGCGTCTGCTCGATTCCCGCCTCAAGATGGATCCGCACTGGGCCTAGTCTTGCGGCATTGTCCCCCACCACGCGCGGGCGGCTATGCTAAAAGGCATGACACAGCCACGCTACGCAGATGATCTTCAGGTTGCCCTCGGCATTGCCGACCGAGTCGACGTCTACACGATGGAACGATTTCGGGCAGCCGACCTTCACGTGGAGACCAAGCCGGACATGACCCCGGTCTCTGACGCTGACAAGGGTGCCGAACGCCTCATCCGCGACCTCTTGCGACAGTTCCGCTCGCGCGACGGCGTGACGGGCGAGGAAGAGGAGCAGCATGAGGGCCGCTCGGGCCGACGTTGGATCATCGACCCCATCGACGGCACCAAGAACTATGTGCGTGGCGTGCCGGTGTGGGCCACGCTGATCGCGTTGGAGGATGCGGGCGAGATCGTCCTCGGTATCGTCTCGGCGCCGGCCCTCAAGCAGCGCTGGTTCGCGGCCAAAGGGCTCGGCGCTTACAGCGGACGCTCTGCCGCCTCCTCACGCCGGATTCAGGTCTCCCAGGTGGGGCGGATTTCTGACGCGTCTCTGTCCTATTCCTCGCTCGGAGGCTGGTCTGAGCGCCAGCAGCTGCGCGGATTTCTGAGGCTGTCACAGAACTGTTGGCGGACACGCGGGTTTGGCGATTTTTGGTCCTACATGTTGGTGGCCGAGGGTGCGGTGGACATCGCCACTGAGCCCGAACTCAACCTTTACGATATGGCCGCGCTCGTGCCCATTGTGACGGAGGCGGGCGGGCGTTTCACCTCGCTTGAGGGCCAGGACGGGCCCTGGGGCGGCAACGCGATCGCCACGAACGGCTTCCTACACGAGGGCGCCCTCGAGATTCTTCATTCGGTGCGCGACGACGACCTGTGACCGTCTCCGAGCAGATGGCGGCGGCTAAATTTGTCGGAGCGACTCGGTAGCCTTGCATCATGAGATTCCTTCACACGGCTGACTGGCATTTGGGCCGCACCCTCCACGGTGCGGATCTGGGGCCTGCGTTCGAACAGTGGTGCGATCATGTGGTCGATCTTGTCACTCAAGAAGATGTCGATGCCCTTTTCATCTCGGGCGATGTGTATGACCGTGGGATTCCTCCGGTCACCATGGTTGATCTTTTGGCCGATACCCTGCAACGCTTGGTGGAACGCACGCGCGTCATTATGACGAGCGGCAATCATGATTCCGCCCAACGTTTGGGATTCGGTGCCGGGCTCTCACGCGATGGCCTGTATATCTACACTGATTCGCGTCGATCAAACGTTCCGGTGGTCATTGATGAAGCCGGCGGCCCGGGCGCGCTCGTTTACCCGATCCCCTATCTCGATCCGGATATGGAACGCTCCCGCCTCGGTGGCGAGGAGCTCCTAGACAGGAGCCACACGGCCGTCAACGCGAAGGCGCTGGAACGCATCGAAGAAGACATGCGCTCGCGATCCGGAAACGCGGGGCGTGGGGCTGGACAGCCCTACCGCGTCGTGCTCTCTCACTCCTTCGTCATCGGAGCCGAACCCAGTGAATCCGAACGCGACATCTCAGTCGGAGGTGCCGATTCCATCGGATCCCATCTCTTCCAGCTCGGGGGCCTCACTGATTACGTGGCGCTCGGGCACCTCCATGGCCCGCAGCGCGTGGGCACGGATAAGGATCCGCTCATGCGATACTCGGGCTCCCCAATTGCGTTTTCGTTTTCTGAGGAAAACCACGTCAAGTCTTCCGTGTTGCTCGATACCCAAGCCAAGGATCCTGTCACCTTGATCCCCGCGCCGGTGTACCGGCCGCTTGCGACTTTGCAGGACACCTTGGACAATCTCCTCTCTGCGAAGTATTCCGATTACACCGATCATTTCCTTCGCATACGCGTCACCGATCCGGATCGCCCGCCAAACCTGTTCGCTAAGCTTGCGGCCCGCTTTCCCCATGTACTCGAACATCAGCACCTGTCTGAGGCGAACGCTGTGGCTATCGCCGAATTGCAGTCCATTAAGAACGATCCGCTTTCGGTGCTTCGGGAGTTCTTTACAAACGCCGGCGGGCGTGAGCTCACCGAGGCCGAATCCGATCTCATCACTGCCGTGTGGGAAGGCGTAGGGAAGGAAGAATCGTGCACTTCCGCCGTCTGAAGTTCAGCGCAATCGGCCCGTTCCCCAACAGCCATGAGATTGACTTCGATCAGCTCACGGCCTCAGGGCTCTTCCTCTTCGAGGGCCCAACGGGAGCTGGCAAGTCCTCGATTATTGATGCGATCGTCTTCGCCCTCTATGGCGACGTCGCAGGTAGGGATTCGGATCTCAGCCGTATCCGATCCACCTACGCGGATCTCTCCACAGAATCCTCGGTCGATCTGATCTTCACGATTGCCGCGGGAACCTACCGTGTCCGGCGAACGCCGCAGCGGATGAAGAAGAAGACCCGCGGGGAAGGCATTACGTCAGTCGATGCCACAGCCAACCTCTGGCGTCTCTCGGAGGCCGCCGTGGACGCCGGAGAATGGGACAAGGGCGAAAGCCTGGCAACCAAGATTTCTCATGTCAACGACGAACTGAAGAACCTCCTTGGACTGACTCGTGATCAGTTCGTGCAGACGGTCGTCCTGCCCCAGGGGCAGTTCGCACAATTCCTCAAGATGAAGTCAACGGAACGTGCTGCCCTCTTGGAAACGCTCTTTGACACCAGTGACTACCGCGAGTTCGCAAAAGCTCTTGAGGACTCGGCAAAGCTCGCCCGCGAAAAGGTCAACGCCGCCGCCGGCGCTGCCACGCGTGCTCTCGACGCGTGGCTCGACATCGAGGGGTTTGCGGAACTCTTCCCCGATCTCATGGGCTTGACCTTCATCGACTCCGATGACGCAACGCCCGTTGAGTCGATAGAAAAGGCGGATGCACATCTGGCGCAGGAGGAGGCCCGCGCGGCCGCCGATGCACAATCCGCGCAAGAGGCCTCCGATCGGGCCCGTCAGGCATGGGAGGAAGCACAGGGGCTGAGCAAAGCGCTTGCCGATCTCAGCAAACTCAAGGCGCAACGCGCCGCACTCGAGGAAGATGCCCAGCATATCGCGACATGCCAGGAGCAGATTGCGGCCCACGAACGGGTTGCCACAGCGATCTCCCGGCTTCATCATGAGGACCAATGCGCAATCGCACTGCGGAGTGCGGTATCTAGCCTTCCGCCTGCTGGCGAAGCTGTCAGTGCCGAACACGCCGCGCTCGTCGAAGCGATCGCTTCGTCGGGGCCGATTGCGACATCCGCGAATGCGCTTGGGGCGGTTGCGGGGCACGAGCTCACGGCACTTGGCGAGCGCGTTGGCGCGCTCGATGGACTCGTCGGGCTCGAAAGGTCACTCCCACAGCGCAGGGGTGAGCTCGCGAAATTGAATGAGGAGCTCTGTGGCCTCGATTCGAAGATCGCGGCTACGCAGTCCTCCCTTGCCGCCTACCCGCAACGATTGGCAGAACTGGATGCCGAGCTTGAGCAGCTACGCTCGGCTGCGGCAAAGAAGCCGGTTGTCGAACAGAAGCTCACCCAACATCGGGCCTCGCTCGCGATCGCCGATCAATTGCAGGCGCTACGGACGTCGCTCGCGAGGGCCCACGGGGATCTCGATGCGGCCGCCCGCGCCTACGACGCGCAACGTGAGAACCTCACGAAGGTGACGGACGCCTGGCGAAGCTCCATGGCGGCAAACCTGGCGAGCGAGCTAGCTGAGGGCCTGCCCTGTCCCGTGTGTGGTTCCCATGATCACCCCTACCCGGCTCAGCCCACGATCGCTTCGGCAAGCCTCGAACAGGTGCAAGCAGAGGAAGCTGCGCTCGTGCCGCTCGCCCAGGCAGCCGAAGAGCAGCGGATTGCGGTGGCCGAGTACGAAACGTCGGTCAGCAACCTGAAGGGCCAGCTGGGTCAGCAGACGCCTGAAACCATCCGCGAGGCACTGGCCACGCTTGAACAGGAGCTCGCCAACGCCGCCCGCGCCGAGAAAAACGTGGCGGCACATACCAAGAAACGGGCCGAGCTTGGCGAGGCCCAAGCCTCCGAAGAAAGATCGCTGGCCCTTGCCCGGGAGGCGCGCAGCGCCCTTTCTGAGCGAATCAAGAACTCCGAGGCTTCCATCAACTCCGACGCGCAACGCCTCAGTGAGGCGCGCGGCGAATTCGACTCGGTGAAGGACAGGCGGGCGTCCCTCGATGCGCTGCGGAAAGAACTTGCCGCCATCCGCGAGGCCGCGGCCACGATTTCCCATCGGGCGGGCGCGCTGGCCGAGGCTCAGGCGGCTAGCGCTGAGGAACTCGCCAAAGCCGGTGTGAACGCCGAGCAGGCCCGCGCCGTCTACCTTGACCACTCGCGGCTGGTCGCCTTACGCACGGAAGTTCAGGACTTTAACGCCGAGCGTGCCCGTATCGAAGGCCAGCTGTCCAGCGAACGCCTCAAGCATCTGTCCGGGGATGAACAAGTCGACTTGGCCGGCGTCAAGGCAGCCGACGATGCGGCCATGGCCGACCTGCTCGCCGCGCATCGCCGAGCCACCCTTGCCACGAACAACGCCCGCGCTTCGGCCAAGGCCCTGGCCCGCATACGCAAAGCACAAGAAGGCTGGAAGAAGACCTCCGGCGAGGCCGGCCCGGTGGTCCGCCTGGCGGACTTAGCGAGTGCAGGAAGCTCCTCGCTCACGCGTATCCGGCTGACGGTGTGGGTTCTCCTGCGCCGTTTTGAGCAGATCGTTGACCGCGCCAACGAACATCTGCGCGAATTTTCCTTCGGGCGCTACGAGTTGCAACGCTCCGACGAGGGCCGCGGCGAAGTCAAGTCCGGGCTCGGGTTGGAGATCGTTCACCACGACGCTGGCCCGCAGGGGGACCATGTTCGTTCGCCGGGCACCCTATCTGGCGGCGAAATCTTCTACACCTCGCTCGCGCTGGCGCTGGCTCTGTCCGAGGTCGTGCAGGCTGAAAACGGTGGTATCCGCATCGATACGCTCATCATCGACGAGGGCTTCGGCAGCCTGTCGAGCAACTACCTGCAGACGATCATGGATACGCTAGGCCAGCTGCGTTCGAGCGGCCGCACGGTTGGAGTGGTCTCCCACGTCGACGAGCTCAAGGCGATGATCCCTGACCGGGTCACCGTAACTCCACTGAGTGACGGCGGGTCCACCCTCTCCGTCACCGCGTAGCGCCGGTTAGCCGAGCTCTTGCGCAAGCGCGGAGCGCTCGATGATGTCATACCACATGAGGTCGATGTCTCCTGTGGACATGAAGGCCTGATCATCCCCCGCCAATGCGCGATCAACGAGAGCCTCGGACCCGGGCTCGTCGACGAGGATCGTTTCGACATCCGCCCACGACACCGCAGCGGTCAGCTCCCGCGCTGAAGGCAGGTCATCGGCCGGAGCGAGCACGCGATCTTGAACCTCAGCCACGCACAGCATGCGCCGCCGGGCTCTAGCGCCGGTTTGCCCAAGGCGTCGCAGCGATTCGTCAGCTGCAGCCAAGGTGGCGATCATTTCCCAGCCCTCGGCGTCCTCATTCGGAACGGCCATTTTGAGCTCGGCGGTCACGGCGTGTACCAACCGTGGCGTGATATCGGCCGTGAGATCCAACGGGGTCAGCGGAATGTAGATGCGCATATGCACATCCTAGCCGCGCGAACCGGTGGCCTCTAACTCGAGCGCGCGCCACAACGCCGCGACGTCCTTCGAATAGCCAGAACGAGGGAACGCCTGCGTGAGGGCCCGGCCCTCCAACTCGCATTGCTCGGCGCGCCGGCGATCGCCCCTGATCAGGTGGCACGCCATCGGCGCGCCTGCCAGCAGCTCCGCGACCTTAGCCCGCCCGCCCATGCCCAAACCGTGCTCGGAAAGGACGACGACGCCGCGGTGCATGCCAGGCCGGTCTGTGCCCACGGAGTCCAGGTGTTCGACAAACCTACGCAGGCCCACGGGGCTGCCCCAACCAACATGGAGGACGACGTCGGCCGCCTCAAGCGCCGATCGCGTCAATGCATGCCGATCCTCTCGGCCGGGCCTAGATTCCATGCCGCCAGCCAGATCGATGAGGACAGTTTGGGCTTGCCCGGCCAGCGGCTGCCACATCCGTTCAACGACGACGCGCGGCAGCTCCCGCCAGCGCTCACCCGTGTTGAGCCCTGCGAGGAGACGCCCGGGCCTGCCGGCGTCGCGCCCGGGCAAGTCAACCAGCACCGAGTCAAGAATCTCCTGCGGGTCCTTACCTCGTTCAATGTGTCGCGCGAGAGCCACGATCGCGGATGTTTCTTCGAGGCCGTACATCTGAGTCAGCGAGGGCCGCTGGGTGTCCCCATCAACAACCATCACATCCGGGCAGATCGCCGCGAGATCCCGCACGAGCGCCGACCGCCCGGTGCTTCCTCCCGGTCCCCACACGGCGACGATCTTGCCACGTGGGGGTTGCGCCGCTGTTTGCCCGTCCGAAATCGTGCCGCGGACGAAAGCGACCATGTCCGTCTCGGCCACGACTATCGCGCCTAGCGCTTCGACTTCCTTCGCAGGCCTACTACCAGGAACGACGCCGACCATCGCCCCCTCGCGTCTGAGCTGGCTGACGAGCGACAGGTCGAGCAACGGCTCCTCGCCCGAGAGTAGGACGACGTCACCAAGACCCGCCTCAACGCCGGCCAACACCTCGGCAAGATCGCCACAGCGACGCGCGATCCGCCCCTCCTGCCCATAAGCTGCAAGGCCGCGGACGACGGCGTCGTCAAGGTGGCTGGGCAAACACAACAGGATCATGGCCGACCGCCGGGCCCGACGAGCACGATGCCATCCTTGGAGCCGAGAGCCTCGAGGATCGCGGGAACATCAGCGGGCTCGACCCGAATCTGGGCCTGGGCACCGTTCGTCCGGAGAGTGTCGGGCTTGTCGAGGCCAACCAGGATGGCCCGGTCAGTCATCATCCGTGCTTCGGCCGGGCTGTTCATGTCCGCTTGGCTTACCCTCCACACATTGATGTTCTCCCCCACTTTCACGCTCGCCGGCAGGTCGGTCAGCAGCGGCACCGACAAGTCGACGAGGCCCTGTGCGGCTCCCATTGCCGTATGACTCAAGAGGTCACCGGCGCCGATGGAGTGGGCAGCACGGGTACCCGGAGGGATCTCACCCGGGCGCACGTAACCGTCCCCCACACTCGCGGGCAGTTGTGCGACCACGAACTGGCTCTCATCTAGCGTGCTTCCCTCGGCGATCTCCGCCTGGGCGCGAAGCATCGGAACCGTTGCCTCTCCAGCCAGCAAGAACGAGCCTGCGATTCCGCCTCCGGCGACCAGAAGCACGCCCGCCGCAAGCCGCGGGTCTTTCCAAGGAACAAATTTTGACATAGCCATGACTTAAGAGTCACACACCTGCTTAGCTGTTGGCTTTCATTGTCCACAGGTATAAAACTTGTGTATAACTTGTTTTTTCATCACCTGAAGATGGGAGACTCTCGCTATGGCTAGATTTTTGACAATCGCTGACGTCGCTGAGTACCTCAACGTGTCTGCCGGTCAGGTGCGCACACTCATCAAGAACGGTGAGATTCCCGCGATCCAGGTGGGCGGGCGTGGGCAGTGGCGCATCGAAGATGCGATGCTTGCACAATACGTCGAGCGCGGCTACGAAATTACCCGCCAGAAAATCGCGGCGGGCGAGGACCTCTAGAAAGAACTTGTCAAGGCGCGGTTGACGCGCGCCTGGCTAATCACGGCTATTGCGGATATGGGCAGGACCAGCCGCAATAGCCGTTCGCTTTCCTCGTAGTCGTAGGACGCGTGCCATGGGCTCGCCCACGAACCGTATCGGGCACTGTCACTGTCCTTGTCGATGAGCACGTGATCACGCCCCACGCCGATGATCTGGGCGCTCACTTCCATGTCAACACATGAGAACTGGGCGTAGGCGTATTGCAACTCCCGCAGGAACGAGCCCACGGTGACGGGCAGATCGGGCCCGCACGTGTGGACGATCGAGGACTGGTAGACGCTCGTGACGGCTGGAATGAGGACGACGTGTTGGTCGGCCCCGTCCTCGAGCAGGAACCACCCCTGCCCGACGACTTTCACCCTCCCGCGCACGCTCTGTTTGGGGCCACGGACCCCGACGTGGACGAGAGCGCCCATCGAGCCGCGTATCCGATCCTCCACCGTCAGCGTGGCGCGTTCGGCGTCGGCGAGATCCGCAACCTCGGCCAAGAGCCCTTCGCGCTCTTCCTGCTCCACCTTCGATGCGATGTCGTACGCGAGAAGTAACCAATCCATGCCTCAACACTAGGCCCACGTAACTGAAACGGTTTTCACTTTCCACAGCCCACTATTCCGTTTTCGCAGTTAACGTCCACCTTTCCCTTACAGTCGATTACATCCGGTCTCATGTGCCGAAATGCCGTGTATACCCACTAGAAACAGTTGCGCCAAATGGGACAAACTAACCTGCACATCATCAAACAACACCAAACGACATGATTGGAGATCGCATGACGATCGATCCTCTCCTCAGACCCGCTCGGTCCCCGCAGCAGGAGCTCGAGTTCGCGCTTGTCATCCTCGCGGGCACGATCCTCACCACACTCATCGTGTGGTACGCGATCTCCATCATCCTTCTCGCGCTCGCTCACGGCACCAACAGCCATCGGTTGCGCGCAACCGTGGCGCGTTGGGGAGCCCCGTTCATCAAGGGCCTAGCCGCAACGGGGCTTGCCGCCACGTTGGCAACGCCCGCTTTCGCGGCAGCGACAAAACCGGATGCCATTGACCTCAGCTGGGGCGCCGGGATCTCCCTTCCGGAGACCTCACCGATCTCGGCGCCACAGCTGGTTCCCTCCCCCGATCTCGACACGACGCCGAGCCCGCCAGCGAGCCTTACGCCGAGCCCGACGCCGGCGGCGCCGCCGGTCCCGGCTCAGCCCGCTCCGGCGTCCATATCGAGCGTGAGCCGCACCGAACCCGGCGACGTCATCATCGGGGGCCGCATACACGTCGTCGCGCACGGAGACTCGCTATGGCGCATCGCCCGCACGCTTTACCCCTCATCTTCCGATGCCGAACTCGCCACCATCGTCCAGGGCATCTACCGCGCCAACGCTGCCGTCATCGGCCCCGACCCCGACCACATCCGCCCAGGCCAACGCCTACAACTCAGCTAAGGACAATACATGAGCCAGCTCGCCGTACTCGAGCCCCCTAGGACCAAGTCCTACCCCGGAAAGACCGCGACCACCCTAGCCGCACCCGCCCTCAACGCGGAGGACCTTCCCAAATTCGACCGCGCCGCCTTCAGCTCACCGAAGCTCGATCGGAGAATGTATCGCGATGGCCCCCTCGACGTCGTCCCCGACGCGCTTGTCCCTCCCGACCGGTTCGCTGCCTCCATCGTCGGACAGGCCATCGAGGTACTTATGGGTCACCGGCCCGTCCGTCAGCTACAAACGTGGATGCACCCCAGCGTCTATGAGGCGCTCTCCCGGCGCGCCGGCCTCGGCCACCGCATTCATGGCAAGCCCGAGAAATGCCGATCCCCACGGATCAAACGTGTGCGAGTGTGCGAGCCGCGCGACGGCGTCGCCGAGGCCTCGCTCGTCGTCTTCGACGGGCACAAAATCCGCGCCGCAGCCACCCGGCTCGAGGTGCGGCGAGGGCGCTGGCATGTGACTGCCCTCGAAATCATCTAGCCACGAGTGTGGCCTCCCCATCGGGAGGCCACACCATCATCTACTTGTTCTTCCTCGCCGCACGGCGCTGAGCCCGATTCATCCCCGCCTGAGGATCACCCTGTGGCTCGTCCTTGGCGTAGAAGGAGCTTCCTGCCTTACCCGCCTTGCCGTCCTGGCCGGCGGAGGAGCTGTAGGTCAGATTCTGCTGCATACGCGGGCGCTTGATGCCGAGGATCTTCTCCGTCGACGCGGGCTTGGTAGAACCCTCCCCGCTATCGGCCCGCTGTGGCACCGCCTGCTTTTGGCCGATGAAAGAAGACTTCCCAGGCTCGGCGACCGCCGCGTTCTGCGCGGCCTCCACGGCCTCACGGGCCATCCGCTCCGACGGCAACTCGAAGTTGAGAAGATGACGTACGGTCTCCTCCCGAATCGAGTCATTCATCTGCTGGAACATGTGGTAGCCCTCCTGCTTGTACTCGACAAGCGGATCGCGCTGAGCCATCGCGCGCAGGCCAATACCTTCCTTGAGGTAATCCATCTCGTACAGGTGCTCGCGCCACTTGCGATCGAGGACGGTGAGGAGCACCTGGCGCTCGATGTTACGCATCTGCTCCGCGCCGAGCTCGTCCTCGCGCTCTTCGTAAATGGCGGCCACATCGTCACGAATCTCGCTGAGAACGACCGTGCGCGTCAAATCACGCTGGTCTCCCCCGTGAGCCTCAACCAACTCCTCCACCGTGAACGACGGCTTGTAAATGTTACGCAGGTCGGTCCAGAAGGAATGCATGTCCCATTCGTCGGCAGAGCCCTGGGTGTGGCTGGCCACAATGTCGTCGATCACGAAGGTCAGGAAGGAATCAATCTGATCCTCCACGTCCTCGCCCTCAAGGATGCGGCGGCGCTCGGCATAGACGGTGGTGCGCTGCTCGTTCATGACGTCGTCATACTTGAGCACGTTCTTGCGCATCTCGGCGTTGCGCGCCTCGATCTGGGTCTGCGCACGCTCGATCGCGGAGCTGAGCAGCTTGAAGTCGAGAGCCTGGTCTTCGGGCCCGTTCTTGAAGCCGCTCACGGCGCGCGTGTTGCCGAACAGGCGCATGAGGTCGTCGTCGAGCGAAAGATAGAAACGCGACTTGCCCGGATCGCCCTGGCGCCCGGAACGTCCACGCAGCTGGTTGTCGATGCGGCGCGACTCGTGGCGCTCAGAACCAAGCACATACAGGCCGCCGAGAGCCACGACCTCGTCATGTTCCTTGGCCACCATAGCCTTGGCCTCCGCCAGCACTTTTGGCCAGGTCGCCTCGTACTCCTCAGCATTCTCCTCGGGATCCAGCCCGCGCTTATTCATCAGGTCGACGGCGATGTACTCGGCATTTCCGCCAAGCATGATGTCGGTACCACGGCCAGCCATGTTGGTCGCCACAGTCACGGCTCCCTTGCGGCCCGCCATCGCCACCACCGCGGCCTCACGCTCGTGCTGCTTGGCGTTGAGCACCTCGTGCGGCACATGAGCCTTCTTCAGCAATGCCGAAAGCTTCTCCGAATTCTCCACCGACGCCGTACCCACAAGTACGGGCTGACCCGACTGGAAGCACTCCTTGATATCCTCCACAATCGCGTTAAATTTGCCGCGCTCCGTGGGATACACCAGGTCGGTCTCATCAACGCGTTGCATCGGGCGGTTGGTCGGAATCGGAACGACGCCGATGTCGTAGGTCGACGCGAATTCCTCGGCCTCGGTCTCCGCCGTACCTGTCATGCCCGAGAGCTTGTCATACAGGCGGAAGTAGTTCTGCAACGTGATCGTGGCCAGCGTCTGGTTCTCGGCCTTGATCTCCACGCCTTCCTTCGCCTCGATTGCCTGGTGCATGCCCTCGTTGTACCGGCGCCCGGGAAGCACACGGCCCGTGTGCTCATCGACGATCATGACCTCGCCGTTGGCAACGATGTAGTCCTGATCGCGGGTGAAAAGCTCCTTGGCCTTGATGGCATTGTTGAGATAACCGATCAGCGGGGTGTTGACCGACTCGTAAAGGTTGTCAATGCCGAGCATGTCCTCGATCTTGTCGATGCCTGGCTCGAGGATACCCACGTTGCGCTTCTTCTCATCGACCTCGTAGTCGATATTCCGGGTGAGGTGATCCATGGCCTGGGAGAACATCGAATACCACTTGTTGGCATCGCCCTCTGCCGGGCCTGAGATGATGAGCGGGGTGCGCGCCTCATCGATGAGGATCGAGTCCACCTCATCGACGATCGCGAAGTAGTGCTCGCGCTGAACGAGACTATCCAGGCTCATCGCCATGTTGTCACGCAGGTAATCGAAGCCGAATTCATTGTTCGTGCCGTAGGTGATGTCGCACCCGTACTGCTCACGACGTTCGGCGGGCGTCAGCCCCGTCGTGATACAACCGGTGGTCATGCCCATGAAACGATAGACGCGGCCCATGAGCTCCGACTGGTAGGAGGCCAGGTAATCGTTGACGGTGACGACGTGGACGCCCTTGCCCGGAATCGCATTCAGGTAAGCAGCAAGCGTTGCCACGAGCGTCTTTCCCTCGCCCGTCTTCATCTCGGCGATATTGCCAAGGTGAAGTGCGGCGCCGCCCATAATCTGGACGTCATAGTGGCGCTGGCCCAGCGTACGCACCGACGCTTCACGGATGGCGGCGAAGGCCTCCGGCAGGAGGTCATCCAGGCTCTCACCAGCCGCGTAGCGCTCGCGGAATTCGGCCGTCTGCCCCTTGAGCTCCTCATCGGTCATCTCCGAAAAGACATCCTCAAGTTCGTTGACCTGAGCCGTGATGCTCTGAAGCTTCTTCAGGGTGCGGCCTTCTCCGGCTCGCAGAATCTTGTCAATCAGTTTGCGCACGTTTGCTCCTTTAAAGACTGCCGACATTCTACCGGTTTCCCGCCCCCGAACGGCAATCGGTTGTCCTACTTCTCTGTGAGCCGAGCACCTGCCCACGCGGCCCGTGCGAATCCCCGCCTCCCGGGCATGACAAAGGCGGAGAGCACGAGTCCTCCGCCTTTTCACAACTGACCACAATAACGGCTTGGCTAGGCCATACGCTCCACCATCGCGTGTGCGAACATGACCAGGTAGCCGTACACCTCGCGATCCTCCAGCCCCGCTAGATGCGTCAACGCCTCGTCGACCAAACTGCGGGCAAGCGTGCGCGTCTCATCAACGACCGGGTGAGCCTTGAGCATCTCGACCACCTGCGCCAGGCGTTCGTCCTCATCGAGCCGCCCCTCCGCCAAGAAGGCGAGGATGGCCGCGCCGGAGTCGTCGATGGTACCGTCCGCCGCCGCACGCTCAAGAAGGAGCGTAGGCATGGTCGGGACACCCTCGAGGAGGTCAGTGCCCGGCGTCTTGCCGGTCAGGTCCGGATCGGAGGCGAGGTCGATGACGTCGTCGGCAATCTGGAAGGCGACGCCGATCCCCTCGCCGAACTGCGCAAGCGCCTCGCTCGTCTCATCCGGGCCGCCCGCGGCCATCACTCCGTGGTGGGCTGAGGCCGCGATCAGCGAGCCCGTCTTGCCGGAGAGCACCTTGAGGTGATGCTCGATAGGATCCTCCCCCGCCTGCGGGCCAACCGTCTCGTGAAGCTGGCCCATGCACAGGCGCTCGAAGGACTCGGCATGCATGTAGATCGCCTTCTGCCCAAGCCCCGCAACGATTTTCGACGCGCGGGAGAAGAGCACATCGCCCGCCATGATGGCCGACGAGTTCCCAAAGATGTATTGGGCAGTCGGGACCCCACGCCGCTTGGGCGCTTCGTCCATGACGTCGTCGTGATAGAGCGAGGCAAGGTGGGTCAACTCCATGACCACCGCCGCGTCGATCACGTCCGGCGAATCCGGGTGTGGGCCCACCTCCGCCGCGAGCAGTGTCAGCAACGGGCGCAGCCGCTTGCCGCCGGCGTCAGCGAGGTAGGAGGTGGCGCTGTCAACGACGACGTCGTCCACCCGGCACACCGAACGCAGACGTTCTTCAACGACCTCCATGCGCTCGGCGATGCGGCGGGCAAACGGATCGTCGCTGGTGAGAAACTCGGTTACGCTCACGCGAAGGACCCCATGATGAAGTCGAGCACGATGTGCGGCACGACGCCGAGCGCGAGCGTGGTGATCGCCGCAAGGATGATCGCGACAATCGACATGCCCTCGGACTCGACGACAGCCGTGGTTTCGCCGTCGGGCTCGCGGAAGAACATCAGCTGGATCAGGCGGAAGTAGAACACCGCCGTCGCCGCCGAGGCCAGGACCGCGAGAACCACGAGAACCGTCATGCCGCCGGTAATACCTGCGCGGAAAACCTCGAACTTTCCGATGAAGCCGCCGGTGAGCGGGATGCCCGCAAATGACAGCAGGAAGATCGTCATCGAGACGGCCATCATGGGGCTACGCTTGCCCAGGCCCGCCCAACTCGAGAGCTTCGTGGCTTCGCCGAGAACGTTGCCGTGAGCGTCGCGTTCGCGCACCAGCGTCACGACACCGAAGGCACCGACCGTCGCCACCGCGTAGGCAAGCAGGTAGAACAGGACCGCCGGGACGGCCTGAAGCGTCGATTCGGGCTTGGAGATCACGTCGATGGAGTTCACCGCGATGAGGATGAAGCCCGCGTGCGCGATTGAGGAGTACGCCAAGAGGCGCTTGACGTCGGTCTGCACCAGGCCCATCACTGTGCCGATGAGGATCGTGGCGATGATGACGATCCACATGAAGACGTTGATCGAGGACCACACCGGGGTGACCAGCAGGATGAAAACGCGCATCAACGCGACGAAGGCGGCAGCCTTCGTACCGGCGGCCATGAATCCGGTGATCGGCGTCGGGGCGCCCTGGTAGACGTCCGGCGTCCAGGAGTGGAACGGGGCCGCGCCCACCTTGAACAGCAGGCCGATGACGAGCATGACGACGCCGACGGCGAGGAGCGCGTTCGGGGCCTGGAGAATGCCGCGCGTCACCTGAATGATCGCGCCCTCGATGCTGAGGACGCCGGTGGCGCCGTAGATGAGGGCCGCACCCATGAGGAAGATGGCCGAAGAGAATGCGCCGAGGATGAAGTACTTCAGCGCGGCCTCCTGCGACAGCAGGCGCTTGCGGCGGGCGGTTGCCGAGAGCACATACAGCGGAAGCGAGAGGACCTCGAGGGCGATGAAGAAGGTCAGCAGGTCGTAGGCCGAGGTGAAGGCCATCATGCCGCCCGTTGCGAAGAGCGCCAACGGGAAGATCTCGGTCTGCTGACGTCCCAGGCGGGTGAACTCGCGTTCGGCGGGCGAACCCGGGCGGGTGGCCGCGGCCGCGGCGAACGCACCCTCGCGGGTCTCCGTTCGGTCAGCGATCACGAGGAAGGACAAGAGCGCGCCGACGACGATGACCGTCTGCGCAATCAGCGAGATCGAGTCCTCAACTAGGCCGAGCGCCACGGTTCCATTCTCGTGGCGGGTGATCGCCAGCGGGATAATGCGTGCGCCGCTGGCCTGGAGCTCAGTCCACCGCCACACGACGGCCACAAGCGTGCCGGCCAGGGCCGTCAGCGAGAGCGTCACCTGCACGGCGCGACGCGCGCGGTAGGGAATGAATGCCTCGAACAGCGTGCCGAGGACGGCCGAGCCGAAGACAATCAGCAGTGGGAGGACTGCCAGCCATTCAATGTGAGTCATCACTTGGTGCTCCCTTCAGCGATCACCGAATCGGCCGCCAGATAGGTGGCGTAGCTTTCGGCAACCGGGTTAATGGCGTCAAGCGCAAGGGCCGGGAAAAAGCCGAGCACGAGCATCGCCGCGATGAGCGCGCCCATGACCGTCTTTTCGCGGCCGTTGAGGTCAGCAGCGTGCTCGGAAGGCTTCGGCCCGGTGAAGACGCGCTGATAGGGCAGAAGGATGTAGAGCGCGGCGAGAACGACGCCGACGACGCCGACAAGCGCCGCCCACGAGGCAACCTCGAACGTGCCCATGAGGACCATGAATTCCGGTATGAAGCCCGACAAGCCCGGGAGGGCGATCGTGGCAAGGCCGCAGATTAGGAAGGTGCCCGCGATGACCGGGGTCACGCGCTGCCAGCCGCCGTACCGGGAAATGCAGTGCGAGCCGCCGCGCTGGCCCAAGAAGCCCACGATGAGGAACAGGCCGGCGGTGCCCACGCCGTGAGCCACCATGTAGAGGATCGCGCCGGCCAGGGCGATGGACGAGCCGGAGAAGATACCGATGACCATGAAACCAAAGTGGGACACCGAGGTGTAGGCCACCAGGCGCATGAGATCGTTGGAGGCGATGGCCATGAGCGCGCCCCAGATGATTGACACGAGTGCGAGGCCAATGATGATCGGGGCCGCGAACCTGGAAGCCTCCGGGAAGAGCGGCAAGCAGATGGCAATCATGCCGAAGGTGCCCATCTTATCGAGGATGCCCACGAGCAAGGTCGACGTGCCGGCAGGTGCTTCCTCGGTCGCATCCGGCAGCCAGGTGTGGACGGGCCACATCGGGGCCTTGATCGCGAACGCGATGAAGAAGGCGAGGAAGATCCACACCTGCGCGCTCGGCGGCATTTGCAAGCCGAGGGCGAGGTTGTCGAGTATGAACCCGCCAGAACCGCCGGGGCCGTATGCGTAGACGGCGATGACACCGACGAGCATGATCAGGCCACCCAGGAGGGAGTAGATGAGGAACTTCATCGCGGCCTTGCCACGCTGAGCGCCCTTGCCGTAGCGGCCGATCATGAAGAAGATCGGCAGGATCATCAGCTCAAACAGTACGTAGAACAAGAAAAGGTCGCGAGCCGCGAACAGTCCGATGATGATTGCCTCGAGGGCGAGGACCCAGGCGAAGTAGCCGGCCACGCGGTCGTCGTCGAGCTCATTCCACGAGGCCAGGATGACGACCGGCACCAGGAACACGGACATCGCGATCATCACCGCGCCCATCCCGTTGATACCCCAGGCGAGGGATACCCCGATCTGCGGAATCCACGAATAGTTCTCGGCGACCTGGATGGCCGAGGCGTTGGCGAGGTCGAACTCCGTCACCAGCGCGATGAGGAAGACCGCGGCGACAAGGAGCGAGACGCCCAGGGCGAGCGGGCGCGCCACGGAGCGCAGCGGCTTCACCAGCCACAGCAGCAGCGCGCCCACCACCGACAGGAGGATGATGGTTGTCAGCCAGGGGAACCCGGCTTCTAAAACAGTGTGCAATTGCATGAACCTCTTGTCCTCCCAGCCTTAGAGCGTCGAACCGACGACGACGATAAGTGCAATGACCAGGCCGATGGAGATGTAGCTGGCGTAGTTACGGGCGTATCCGGTCTGGAACTTGCCAAGGACAGTGCCGAGTGCCGGCGTGCCCTTCGCTACCCCGCTGACTGCGCCATCGACCAGTGCCCGATCGACGACGTCGGTGCCGGCGACGAGCGCCATACCCGGCTTCATGAACAGGCCTTCGTTAATCTGGTCTTGGAAGAGATCGACGCGCGCGGCACGGGTCAGGCCGTTGCCGATCGGTGCCGACTTCGGCATCGGGCTCGCAACGTACATCTTCCATGCCAGGCCGACGCCGAGCGCGACCATGACCAGGGTGATTCCGGTGATCGCCGGAACCGGCAGGACGGGCGCCTCGTGGGCGGCGTGACCGATGGCCGGTTCAAGCCAGGTGAGGAAGCCCGTGTAGTTGAGGATCGCGCCGAGCACAACCGAGCCGAAGGCGAGCAGCGCCATCGGGACCCACATCAGCGGGGACGGATCGTGCGGGTGGTGGGCGTCCGGTCCCTCGGGTGCCCAGCGTTCTTTTCCGAGGAAGATCCCGAAGAAGAGGCGAGACATGTAGAAGGCGGTCAGCCCGGCGACGAGCACGGTGATCGTGCCGAAGATCCACGGCAATGCCCCTTCGCCGGTGAAGGCTATCTCGATGATCTTGTCCTTGGAGAAGAACCCGGACAGGAAGGGGAAGCCGATGATGGCCAGGTAGCCGGCGAAGAAGGTCACGAATGTGATCTTCATGTGCTTGGCGAGTCCTCCGAAGCCGCGGATGCCCACCTCGTCCTTCATGCCGTGCATGACGGCGCCGGCCCCAAGGAACATGTTGGCCTTGAAGAAACCGTGGGTGACGAGGTGGAAGATCGCGAATCCAGCACCGACCGGGCCGAGGCCCGCGGCGAGCATCATGTAGCCAATCTGCGACATGGTCGAGGCCGCAAGGACCTTCTTCATGTCGTCCTTAGCCGCGCCGACGATCGCACCAAAAACGAGGGTGATCAGACCGATGAGGGCCACGAGGAGCGCGGCGGCGGGGGCGGCGGCGTAGACGGCGCCCGAGCGGACCATGAGGTAGACGCCCGCGGTGACCATGGTAGCCGCGTGGATGAGCGCCGAGACCGGGGTCGGGCCCGCCATGGCGTCCCCGAGCCAGGCCTGGAGCGGGAACTGGGCGGACTTACCGCAGGCTGCCAGCAGGAGGAAAACTCCGATGAAGGCAGCCGTGCCCTCCGAGACGTTTGCTACGCCCACGGAGACATCGCTAAACTTCACCGATCCGAACGCCGAGACCATCGCCATCATCGCGATGAGCATGCCTAGGTCGCCCACGCGGTTCATGACAAAGGCCTTCTTACCGGCGGTGGCGTACGCAGGAACGTGGTTCCAGAAGGAGATGAGCAGGTAGGAAGCCAGGCCCACGCCTTCCCAACCGAAGAACAGCACGGCGTAGGAGTTGCCGAGCACCAGGAGCAGCATGGCCGCCACGAACAGGTTGAGGTAGGCGAAGAAACGGCGCCTGGCCGGATCGTGCTCCATGTAGGACACGGAGTAGATGTGGATGAGGGTGCCGACGAAGGTCACGAGCATCACGAACGTGATCGACAGAGGGTCGACGCGGGTGGCGAAGTCCACCGCGAAATCGTTGACTACCGGGATCCACGTGAACAGCGTCGTCTCGACGACCCGCTCGCCGGCCTCCATGCCCAGGAGCTGGAGGGTCGCGGCCGCTCCGATGAAGAACGACGCCGTCGACGCGGCGATCGCCAGCCAGTGGCCCCACGTGTCGGCGAACTTTCCAGCCAGGAGGAGGATCGCGAAGCTGACCAGCGGAATCGCCACGGTCAGCCAGATCATGCCGGCTGCGCCCGTCGCAGTACCGACGGCCACGGTGCTTTGCGCAAGAATGCTAGTCAATGCTCACACCTGCCTATCAGTTCTTCATGAGGTTCGCGCCGTCAAGTGACGCGGTCCTGCGGGTACGGAAAATGGAGACGATGATGGCCAAGCCGACCACGACTTCAGCCGCGGCGACGACCATCACAAAGAATGCGAAGACCTGTCCTTCAAGGTTGCCCCACATGCGTGAGAACGTGATGAGGACGAGGTTGCACGAGTTGAGCATGATCTCGACGCCGAGCAGTGCGATCACTCCGTTGCGTCGGGTCAGAACAGTGGCTCCGCCCACGACGAAGAGGATCAGTGCGAGTACCACATAGTACATGAGGTGCATTAGTTCTCCTCCGTCTTGTCAGTCACGGTCTCGGTGAGGTGGTCGGCCTTGGTGACCTCGTCCGCGCCGGGAATGGTCTGTTCGGGCGTCGCGTCGATGACGTCACGGCCCTCCCCCGACTCGAGCGCCTCGAGCCTCGCCAGGGCGGCGTCGTGATCGGGAGCGAGCTCGCCGGGCATGCCCATGAGGGTCGAGCGCCCCACCTTGCCGTAGGTGGACGGACCCGAGACGCCCTCGCCCGTGGCGATGCGTTCGACAGTCTTGGGCGAAATCTCGCCAACGGTACGCATCTGACCGCGCACCTGTAGAACGCGGTTGACCGAGTTGGCGGCCGGCTGGCCGTAGGCAGTCAGCGCCGGGTTGGCCGAGGAGTTCGACTCCGCGTAGACGCCCGGGTTCGGCTTGTTGCCGATGTGACGGCCGTGCGTGACGAAGTCGCGCACCCCCTGATGGGCGCGGTCTTCCTGCGTGATGGGCTTGTGGAGCCGGTCGCGATGCGTGAGCGTCATGGCGCCGAGCGCAGCGACGATCAGCAACGTGCCGGTAAGCTGAAGGGTGAGGATGTGGTTGGAGAAGATCGACTTCGCTACGCCCACCGGGTTGCCATCGACGTTCGCGGCGGCAAGTCCCACAGCTTCGGGGTTGACCGCGCCGAGGACGACGCTGATGAGGATCGCACCCACGCCGATGCCGCCAAGGAAAGCGACGGGGCGCTGGCCCTTGAGCGTCTCGTGCGTCGAATCGGCCGAATCGACGCCGATGAGCATGAGGACGAAGAGGAACATCATGAGGATCGCGCCCGTGTAGACCACGACCTGTGCGACGCCCATGAAGGGGGCCTCGAGTGCGGTGTAGAGGATGGCTAGGCCCACCATGATGAAGATGACGGACACGACCGAGTATACGGCCTTGCGCGCGATGAGCAGTCCGAACACGGCGAGAGCCACCATGGCAAGGGCAGCTAGGCCGAAGATGATGGTCTCACCAAGGGAGATATCTAGAGGCTCAAATGGCATCATTTCTCGCCCTCAGCTTTCTGGGAGGCACGCGCGCCCTCGAGCGACGGATCGTCGGGGCGGTGCTCGGCTACCCAATCGATCTGTGCCTGGGTCGGGCCGGTGACGTTGCCCTGGTAGTAGTCGGCGTCGGTGGTTCCCTCCACCATCGGGTGCGGCGGGTTAAGCATTCCTTGCGCGAGCGGAACGAGGAGCTGATGCTTTTCGTAGATCATTTCCTCGCGCGTGGGTGCCGTGATCTCGTACTCGTTCGACATGGTCAGTGCGCGGGTCGGGCATGCCTGGATGCAGTACGCGCAGAAGATGCATCGAAGGTAGTTGACCTGATATACGCGCCCGTAGCGCTCGCCCGGGGAGTACTGTGCTCCCGGCGAGTTTGGCGCGGCCTCGACGTAGATGGCGTCCGCGGGGCATGCCCACGCACACAGCTCGCAGCCGATGCATTTCTCGAGCCCGTCGGCGTAGCGGTTGAGCTTGTGCAGGCCGTGATAGCGCGGGCGGGTGGGAACCTTCTTGTAGGGGTATTCCTCGGTGACCGTAGGACGGAAGATCGTCGAGAAGGTCACGCCAAAGCCGGCAACCGGCGAGAAGAAGGAGCCGATGGGGCCCTTCTTCGTCGGGCTATAAAGCGAAGGATCCGGTTGTTCGAAGAGTGGATTGTTATCTGACATTAGGCCTCCTCAAGAGTCTTCGTGTCGATCGACGAGCGATTGCGGGCTCGCGGCGAGGGCGGCAGGTGCTGGCCGGGAAGCGGCGGAACCGGGTAGCCGTTCTCGAAGCCATCGAACTCCTTGTGCTGGCGCTCTTCGATGATGTCCTGCTGGCTCTTCTTGATGGTGTCATCGCCAAACGCCAAAATGAGCAGGATGAGCGAGTAACCGATGGAGAGGATGACCAGGACGAGGGTCATGTTGATGGCGATGACCATGTTGATGCCGACCACGAACATGACGATGGTCAGCCAGCCAAGCGCCGCCGGGATGAGGCCCTTCCAGCCCAGGTGCATGAACTGGTCGTAGCGGAAGCGAAGGAGCGTTCCGCGGACCCAGACGAAGATGCCCATGAAGATCCACATCTTTGTGACGAAAACGAGGACCGGGAACCATCCGGTATTCGGATCGCCGCCCCACAGGCCAAACAGCGAGGTCAGGATCGGGCCGGACCGGTAGCCGCCGAAGAAAAGGGTGGTGGCCAACATCGACATGTTGAGCATGTTGACGTATTCGGCCAGGTAGTACCAGCCGAACTTCATCGATGAGTACTCCAAGTGCGGGCCGGCAACGATTTCGCCTTCGGCCTCCGGCAAGTCGAAGGGCAGGCGGTTGGTGCCACCGAACATGGTCACGAAGAAGATCATGAAGGCCGGCATGAGCAGGATGACGTTCCACAGGTCCGTCTGCGCGTTAACAATGCCAGAGGTGGACATCGTCGCAGCCGTGATGAAGATCGTCACGAGGGACAGGCCTTGGGCCAGCTCGTAGGAGATCATCTGCGTGGCGGCGCGAACCGAACCGTAGAGCGGGAGAGTCGACTTCGCTGACCACCCGCCTAGCACCATTCCGTATTCGCCCAGGGCGGCGGCCGCCAGAACGAACAGCATCGCCACGGGAGAGTCGGCAAGCTGGATCGGGGTGTAGATGCCGAACATGGACACGTTCGGTCCGACCGGGATAACCGCCATGGCCAGGAAGGAACACAGCGCCGCGATGGCGGGAGCGATCGCGTAGATGACCTTGTCTGCCCCGGCCAGCCAGAAGTCCTCCTTGAGGATCAGCTTGATCGCGTCCGGGAAGGACTGGCCAAGGCCCAGCGGGCCGACGGTGTTCGGGCCGAGTCGGTTCTGCATACGGGCGATGAGCCTGCGTTCAAACCAGAGTGCGAAGATCACGGAGAAGATGAGGAACACAACGATGGCAATCGCCTTGATCACCCAGATCCACCACGTGTCTTGCGAGAAGTCTGCCGCGACTCCCCCGACGTTAAAAATCACCGGATTCACTTTGTTACCTCCTGATGCCGACGACGTCGCCTGGGCGGCAACCAATCGAAGCGATCTGGCTACCGAGGGAATTCTGCGGAACCCACACGACGGCGTCGGGCATCGCCACGATCGCGACGTCGTAGGTCAGTGAGCCGTCCGGTCCGCTCAGCGTCACGGTGTCCGTGATGCCGGCGCTGGCGGCTGTGTTGGCGCTCATGACGGCGACGGGCTTGCGTGCCGTCTTGGCCAGATAGGGCTCTCCAGACAGGAGCGCGCCGGCGTCGATCATCTGCTTCCACGAAGCGAGGACGACCTGTCCGGCGCCCACGGTCGGAGCCGGGGCCGGGGCAAGGTTGGGCAGCTCGGCGCGCGCGCCGTCCCACCGGCGAAGCTCGGCCATTTCCTCGACGGCGTCCTTGAGCGTGTCGAGCCCAAGCTCAACGCCCATCTCGGCGGCGAGCTCGCTGAGGACGCGGCGGTCGGAGAGGTTCTTGGAGACGATCGTCTGCCCGAAGGGGCGCAGGCGGCCCTCCCAGTTGACGAACGTGCCGCCCTTTTCGGCAGGAGGAGCGACAGGGAGGACGACGTCGGCGAGTTCGGTCGCCGACGTCTCACGCACCTCGAGCTGAACCACGAAGACGTTGCGAAGGGCCTCGGCCGCACCCGCGGGAAGGTCCGACAGCTCGACGCCGCCAAGTAGCACCGCTCCGATTTCCCCGGCAGCCGCGGCTGCGAGGATCTCGTCCGTGCGCCGGCCGATGGTCTCCGGCAACGAGGGCACGCCCCAAACGGCGGCCACATCGATGCGCGCACCGGCATCGGCCACCTGGCGTCCGCCGGGAAGCAGGTTTGGCATGACGCCGGCGTCGACGGCGCCGCGGTCGCCCGCACGGCGAGGAACCCACGCGAGGCGGGCGCCCGTGCGCTGGGCGAGGCGAACGGCCGCCGAGAGCGCGCCAGGCGTATCGGCCGTACGCTCGCCGACGAGAATGACGGAGCCGTCCTTGCTCAGGTCGTCGAAGACGTCGCCGAAGCCGTTGGCGTTGCCCGCGTAGACGGCGTCGAGAACCTCAGCCTCAGTACCGGGAACAGCCGGCAAGAAGCGAGCCTTCATCTTCGAGGTACCCAGCGTCTTGTAGGCGGAAATGACGGTGACGGAGGTGGACTTGGCGAGGGCTCCCTTGCGCAGGCGAAGGAAGACCGAACCGATCTCGTCCTCGGCCTCAAGCCCGACCGTCAACACGTGGCCCGCGTGCTCGATATCGGCATAGGTGACGCCAAGCTCCGAGCCAGCCACGTGGGCCGCGAGGAACTGATCCTCCTCCGCGCTACCCGGGCGGGTGCGGAAATCGATGTCGTTTGTGCCGAGCACCACGCGGGCGAACTTCGTATACGCGTAGGCATCCTCAAGGGTGAGGCGGCCACCGGTGATCACGCCGATGCCCTTGCCCTTTGCTGCGGCCAGCCCCTCAGCTGCGGCCTCGAGGGCCTCGAACCAGGAGGTCGGCCCCTGAGGCTGGGCGGCGATACGCGGATAGGTCAAGCGATCCGGGCCGGTCTGCCAACGGAATGCGAAACGATCCTTATCGGTGATCCACGATTCGTTGACGTCCATGTCCTCCTGAGCCAAGCGGCGAACCACGGTGCCGCGGCGGTAGTCGACGCGGATGGCCGAACCGGAGGCGTCGTGCTCGGTGATCGAGGGAACGGAGACAAGATCGAAGGGACGTGCGCGGAAGCGGTAGGAGGTCGAGGTCAACGCGCCCACCGGGCAGATCTGAATCACGTTGCCGGAGAAGTAGGAAGAGAACGGCTTGCCCGTCACGTCCATCTCCGACGCCTCGACCGGGCCCGCGGAGAAGCCGAGCTCGCGTCCGACGGCACCATCCGGGCCGGCGTAGGAATTCTCGACGACCGGAGCGTGCGAACCGTCGGCGTCGGAGAAGTCCAGCACCGAGGCGTCAAAGTTTCCGATCTGGGAACCGTGCAGACCATGTACCTCGCGCCCCGCCGAGCCGCCGCCGCGCCCCTGGAGCTGGATGAAGGCGTCGCCGGCGATCTGGGTGGAGAAGCGCGTGCAACGCTGGCACAGGATGCAGCGGTCGCGATCGAGGAGGATCTGTGGGGAAACCGAGATCGGCTTCGGGTAGGTGCGCTTGATGTCGACGAAACGGGACTGCACTCGGCCATCCGACATGGCCTGGTTCTGCAACGGGCACTCACCGCCCTTGTCGCAGACCGGGCAGTCCATCGGGTGGTTGATCAGCAGAAATTCCATCACGCCGTGCTGAGCCTTCTGGGCCACCTGCGACGTGGCGGCCGTGTAGACCTCCATGTTCGGGGAGACCGTCACGGCGCAGGCCGGCTGAGGCTTAGGCATCTTGGACACGACGCCGTCTCGGTTCGGCGAGGCGACCTCGACCAGGCACTGGCGGCACGCAGCGGCCGGCGCCAGGAGCGGGTGATCGCAGAAGCGCGGAATGTGGACACCAATCTTCTCGGCGGCGCGAATGATCAGCGTGCCCTTGGGGACGGAGACCTCCTTACCGTCCACCTTGATGGTGATGAGATCGGCGGGTGCGTTCTTGGTTGTCATTGAACACCTACTTCGCGAAACAGTACGGATTTCTCCGCCGGGAAGAGCTCGGCTGCCGGCGTCGTGTAGCCAGCCTCGAACTCGGAACGGAACAGATCGATCGCGGAACGAATGGGGGTGGCAGCGGCGTCGCCGAGTGCGCAGAACGAGCGGCCGAAAATGTTGTCGGCAATTTCGTAAAGCAGGTCGATATCGCCGTCGCGGGCGCGGCCTTCCTCGAAACGGTGCATGAGCTGGCGCATCCAGTAGGTGCCCTCGCGGCACGGGGTGCACTTGCCACAGGACTCGTGCTGGTAGAAGTCCGTCCAACGGGAGACGACGCGCACCACAGAGACCGTCTCATCAAAGACCTGGATCGCACGGGTGGCGAGCATGGAGCCGGAGGCCGCGACCTCGTCGTAGCCGAGCGGCACGTCAAGCTGCTCGGGCGTACACAGCGGCGCGGACGAACCGCCCACCGCGTAGAACTTCAGCTCGTGGCCCTCGCGAATGCCGCCGGCCATCTCGAGCAGCTCGCGCATCGTAATGCCGAAGGGAGCCTCGAACTGGCCCGGATTCTTCACGTGCCCGGAAACGGAGAAAATGCCATGGCCGCGCGAGTTCTTCGTCTGCGCTCCCATGGCCTGGAACCATTCGGCTCCGTTGTTGATGATCCCGGGAACCGAAGCGATGGACTCGACGTTGTTGACCACCGTCGGACGGGCATAGAGGCCCTCGACAGCGGGGAACGGGGGCTTGAGGCGCGGCTGGCCGCGGAAACCCTCGAGCGAATCGAGAAGCGCGGTCTCTTCGCCACAAATGTAGGCTCCGGCGCCGGCGTGAACCGTGATGTCAAGATCGTAATCGCCGTTGGGGCCGAGGCCCTTGCCGAGCAGGCCCGCCTCGCGAGCCTCGCGAACAGCCGCCAGCAGGCGCCGGTAGACGTGAACAACCTCGCCGCGCAGGTAAATGAATCCGTGGTGGCCGCCGATGGCGAGCATGCAGATCATCATGCCCTCGACGAGCAGGTGCGGATTGGCCATGAGGAACGGAATGTCCTTGCAGGTGCCGGGCTCGGATTCGTCGGCGTTGACCACGAGGTAGCGTGGACCGCCGTCCGGAGCGGGCAGGAAGGACCACTTCAGTCCGGTCGGGAAGCCAGCGCCTCCACGCCCGCGAAGGCCCGATTCCTTGATCACGTTCGTGATCGCACCGTCTTCCTTGGCCATCTCCCAGGCCTTCTCAATGGCCTTGTATCCCCCGCCCGCGCGGTAGGCATCGAGCGTCCAAGAACGCTCCTTATCCCACATGTCACTCAGGACGGGCGACAGGATACCGGGTGCAGAAAACTCGGTCACTTCATCTCCTCCCCGGTCGGCGCGGGCGCGCTCCAGCCGTTCTCGCGGGCGATCTTCAGGCCGCGCAGCGAGGCCTCGCCCGCCGATGGCCCCTCGTCGACGTGGCCGTCTTCGAATCCGGCCAGCACGCGCGAGATTTCCTTGAAAGTATGCACCTTCGCCGCGCCGCGGGTCGGGTGGATGTCCTTGCCGGCACGGATGTCGTCAACAATCTGTTTGGCCGACGCCGGGGTCTGGTTGTCAAAGAACTCCCAGTTGACCATAACGACGGGCGCGTAGTCGCAACCCGCGTTGCACTCGAGTTGCTCGAGAGTGATCTTGCCGTCCTCGGTGGTCTGATCGTGGCCGACGCCGACGTAGGCGGACAGCTCCTCCCAGATCGCGTCCCCGCCCATGACGGCGCACAGCGCATTCGTGCACACGCCCACGTTGTATTCGCCATTGGGGTGGCGGCGATACTGCGAGTAGAAGGTCGCCACCGCGGAGACCTGTGCACGCGTCAGGTCGAGGATGTCGGCCACCAGCGTGATGCCACGCGGGGAGCAGAAACCATCCTCGGATTGAATGAGATGCAGCAGCGGCATGATGGCCGATCGCTGCTCGGGGTAGCGTGCGACTACCTCGGCGGCGTCGGCGCGCAGGCGTGCCTCAACTTCTGGCGTGTAGTTCGTTGCCATTAGCGGTCTACTCCTCCCATCACGGGGTCGACTGCGGCCAGCGCGATGATGAGGTCGGCCAGGAGGCCGCCTTCAGCCATCAGCGCGAGCGACTGGAGGTTGTTGAAGCCCGGATCGCGGAAGTGCGCACGGTAGGGGCGCGTGCCGCCGTCGGAAACCAGGTGGACGCCCATGACGCCCTTTGCGTGCTCGACCAGGGAATAGGCCTGTCCGGCCGGGACGCGGAAGCCCTCCGTGACCAGCTTGAAGTGATGGATGAGGGACTCCATCGATTCGGTCATGATGTGACGAACGTGCTCGGGGCTGGTGCCCTGGCCGTCGGATAGAATGGAAAGCTGAGCGGGCCATGCGATCTTCTTGTCGTCGATCATGACGGGTGCGCCGGCGGTCTTCTCCAGCTCGTCAAGCACCTGGTAGATGATGCGAAGCGACTGGTAGCACTCTTCGAACTTGACCTTGATACGGTTGTAGGCGTCGCACTTTTCCGCAACGGGAACGTCGAACTCGTACTTTTCGTATCCACAGTAGGGCTGGGTCTTGCGAAGATCCCACGGCAGTCCGGCGGCGCGAATCGACGGGCCGGTCATCGACAACGCCATGAGAGCCGAGAGCGGAGAGACCGCGACGTCGACGTGGCGCTTAAGGAAGATCGGGTTGTCCATCGTCAGATCCTGCATCTCCGAGATGGTGTTGCGAACACCGGGGAGAAGCTCGCGGATGTAGTCGATGCCGCCCGCTGGTAGGTCCTCGAGGACGCCGCCGGGGCGGATGAACTCGTTGTTCATGCGAAGGCCCGTGATGTCTTCCATGATGCGCAAGAGGTCCTCACGCAGGCGGAAGGTCAGGGTCAGCATCGTGGTGGCACCAAGCTCGTTGCCGCCCGATCCGATGCCCACGATGTGAGAGTTGATGCGGGTGAGCTCCATGAGCAGGACGCGGATGGCCTGGGCACGCTCGGGGATCTGATCCTCGATGCCGAGGAGCTTCTCCACGGCCATGCAGTAGGCCACTTCCTGGAAGATCGGGGCCACGTAATCCATACGAGTGCAGAAGGCAACGCCCTGCGTCCACGTGCGGTATTCCATGTTCTTCTCGATACCGGTGTGGAGGAAGCCGGTCGCCGCACGGACCTCGTTCACGCGTTCGCCGTCCAGTTCGACCTGGACGCGCAACACGCCGTGGGTGGAGGGGTGAACCGGGCCGAGGTTAACAACGATGTGCTCCTCGCCGAGCTCCTCGGCGTCCTTAGCGATGTCGCCCCAGTCGCCTCCAACTGCCTCGTAGATCCGGGCATCTTCCATCGACGCATCGGTCGCAGCGCGCGTGGCGCGTGGCATGGAACTAGTCATTAGTTGTACTCCCTCCGTGTATCCGGTGGCGGAATAACAGCGCCCTTGTACTCGACCGGCACGCCGCCGAGCGGATAATCCTTGCGCTGGGGATGGCCAACCCAATCGTCCGGAAGCGCCGAACGGGTCAGGCCCGGGTGGCCGTCGAAGATGATTCCCATGAGGTCGAAGGCCTCGCGCTCGGGCCAGTCATCCCCCGGGTAGACCGGGCAGAGGGACGGCATGTGTGGGTCGTCTTCGGGGCAGGTCACTTCGAGGGCGATCATGCGGTTGTGCGTGATTGAGAACAACGGGAAGTACGCGTGAAGCTCGCGGTCCACGTCCATCGGGTAGTGAACCGCGCTGACGCCGAGGCACATTTCGAATCGCAGGTCCTGATCGTCGCGCAGGTAGCGGGCGACGTCGAGCAGGCGCTCACGCTTAATAAAGATGACGAGCTGGCCGCGGTCGACCGAGACCTTTTCGATGACCTCGGACTCGGCGTAGCCGTCGGTCTGCGCGAGCTCGATGATGATGTCGACGACCTCGTCGAACCATCCGCCGTAGGGGCGCGGCGAGGCCGGAGCCACGACGGCGGTCTCTTCGTTACCCGTAAAGCCGGTAGTGTCGCCGGTGTCCTTGACGCCCCACATGCCCTTACGCTTGGCGACGACGGAAGCGCCGAACGCTCCCTCGTTCGCCGCGATGGTGCCCTGGTTTTCACTCACGCCAGCAGTCCCTTCTTCTCTTCCACCGGCATCGCGGCGAGTGCGGCCTCCTCGGCCTTGCGCGCGATCTCCTTGCGGTGCTCGCCAAGCGGGCGGCCTTCCATGTGGTTCTTACGCAGCTCAAAAATGGCGTTGATCAGCATTTCGGGGCGGGGTGGGCAACCGGGCAGGTAGATATCGACCGGCACGAGGTGATCGATTCCCTGGAGGATGGCGTAGTTGTTGAACATGCCGCCCGAGGAGGCACACACCCCCATCGAGATGACCCACTTGGGATCCGCCAGCTGATCGTAAATGTTGCGCACGACGGGAGCCATCTTCTGGCTCACGCGGCCCGAGACGATCATGACGTCCGCGTGGCGGGGCGAGGCACGGAAGACCTCCATACCGATACGCGAGGCGTCGAAGCGGGTGGCGCCGAAGGCCATCATCTCAATAGCGCAACAGGCAAGCCCCATGGTGACGGGCCACGGCGAGCGGGCCTGTGCCCAGCCGCCAACAGCCTCGATGCCAGTGAGGAGCTTGCCGGATGCTTTCTCTTCAATTCCCATTTATTTCACTCCCATTCCAATCCGCCACGGCGCCATTCGTAAATGAACGGGACGGTAATAAGGAACACAAAGACCGCGATCGAAACGACGCCCATCAGGCCCAGGCGCCCGGCCGAGACCGCCCACGGGTAGAGGAAGACAACTTCGATATCGAAAATGATGAAGGTCATGGCCGTCAGGAAGTACTTGATTGGGAAGCGACCTTCGTGGCCAGCGCTCGGGGTGGCTTCGAGGCCGCACTCGTAGTTGGCGACCTTGACTCGGTTGTAGCGCTTCGGGCCGATGAGGGCGGAGACCACAAGGCCGGCCACGGCGACGACGCCGCCGGCGATGATCATGACTAGTAGCGGAACATACGAATACATCAGTCCTCCACATGTTCTTTCATCGTTGCCAAGATTGGCCCGCACGCACGCGAGCGGCCATCTTGGCAGATTGGTTCGAAATTATAGATCGTCATGCCTGCGGCACCACCTTGGTCAGTGCCGTGATCAGGCGGTCCATCCAGTCCCCGTCGTGACGGTCGTAGGAGTCCGAAAGCAGCTTCATGACGAGCGTCATGAGCGTGGGCCTCGGCAGTCCGTATTTGACGCACAGGTGCATGATTTCCGGACGCTCGATAAGTGCGGCGAAGATCCGCCCCAGCGTGTAGTAGCCACCGAGCTCCGCCGTGATTTGGCGCGGGTATTCGCGCATGACGCGATCTTGCTGGCCGAGCTTGGCGTGGGCAAGGGCTTGGGCGATGGCGTCCGCAACCAGGCGTCCGGAGACGAGCGCGGGGCCAATACCTTCGCCGTTGAAGGGGGAAACCATTCCGCCGGCGTCGCCGACGAGCGCGAGGCCGGCGGCGTAGTGAGGCTTTCGGTTGAACCCCATGGGGAGGGCAGCACCGCGAATGGGGCCGCGTTGGGTGTCCGGATTCATCTGCCACTCGACCGGGGTGTTGGCCAGCCACTGGGAGAACACCTTGCGGTGGTCGACGCCGGACGGCTTGGCCGTCGAGGACAGGGAGCCGAGGCCGACGTTGATCAGGCCCTCCCCCACGGCGAAGGCCCACGCGTAGCCCGGAAGCTGCTCAGATTGGCCCGGCTTGCCGGCCCACAGCTCAAGCCAGGATTCCATCATGTCGGTGGAGGCCAGTGGCGACTCGAAGTAGGTGCGGTAGGCGACGCCCATCGGGCGCGACATGTTCTTTTCCCGGCCGGCGGCGGTGGCTAGGCGGGCAGCGACCCCACCGGCGTCGACGACGAACCGTGCGGAAAAGGTCATCTCCTGCGAACGGTCCGCGTTGCGCGCCCGAACGCCGACCACCCGGCCGGACTTTTCGTGAACGATCGGACCCGTGACGGTGATGCCCTCGCGAAGGCGGGCCCCGGAAGCGACTGCGCGCTTAATGAGAAGCTCATCAAAGTTGACGCGGCGGTTGGCGCTTCCCCACGAGGGCATGGAGGCCAGCTCAGGCCAAGGAACTTCGATCATGTGGCCGGCGCCGTAGGCACGCACGCCGTAGTTGCGCACCCAGCCTTCCTCTTCGGGCAGGGAGATACCCATGCGGATGAGTTCGCCCACGGCTCGCGGAGTTAGCCCGTCGCCACAAATCTTCTCACGCGGGAAGGTGGATTTCTCCAGTACCAGAACGTCCACACCGTTTTGGGCGAGGTAGTGGGCGGTTGCGGCTCCGCCCGGTCCGGCACCTACGACGATGACGTCCGCATGCCCCGTCATAGATACCGCCTTTCATTGGCGGGGTTAATTACGTCCCGCCATACCGGCCATAAGTCTACGCAACTGCAAAGACGTTGGAAAATTTTAACCTCTGGAATAACGGCACAAATGCGTTGCACAAATGGAGGTGTGTGCTTAGGCGAGCGGCTTCGTCGCCCGGTGAAGCGCCACGATACCGTTGGACAGGTTGCGGTACTCGACTTGGCGCCAGCCGGCCTGCTGAATGCGCGTGGCAAACTCCTCCTGGGCGGGCCAGGACAGGATGGATTCGACGAGGTAGTCATAGGCGACGGCGTCGGAAGACACAAGGAAGGACATCAGCGGCAGCACTTCGCCGAGATAGAAGCGGTACAGGCGGCGGAAGGGCGTGAAGGTGGGCCGGGAAAACTCGGTGACGACGATCTTGCCGCCGGGCTTGGTCACGCGGTACATCTCGCGCAACGCCTTGTCCGGATCCTGTACGTTGCGCAGGCCGTAGGAGATGGTGGTCACGTCGAACGTGTTGTCCTCGAAGGGAAGGTCCATCGCGTCGGCCTGGACGAAGTTGAGGTGCGGTCGGCGCTTGCGCCCGGCCTCCATCATGCCTTCGGAGAAGTCGGAGGCAACGACGTCGGCACCCATCTTCGCGTAGGTGGCCGAGGAGGCGCCAGTTCCTGCCGCAATATCGAGGATCGACATGCCGGGCCGCGGTGCAATGGCCTCCCGGGTGGCAACTCGCCAGACGTCGATCAACCCGAAGGTAAGTACGAAGTTGGTCAGGTCGTACTTGCTTGAGACCTGATCAAACATCGCTGCGACTTCGTCCGGCATTTTCTCCAGAGTGGCTCGTTTCATGTCTGCATTTAATCACTTTGGGTCGTAAAATCGTTACTCGTGTTTACCATTCCACACTTGCGCGCCCAGACCACCAAGCTACCCTCAATGCCTGTTTTGACCGAGCTCCTTCGCACCAGCGAGGGAGCCATGGTGTGGATGCGTGAGGGCAAGGGATTCGTCGCCGCTGGCGTGGCAGCGCGCTACGATCACGGGCCCGACGCTGCCAACACGCGTTTTGCCCTGGCCTCGCAGTGGTGGACGGAGCTACTGAGCACCGCCGAGATTCGTGACGACATTCACGCACCGGGCACCGGCCTGGTCTGCATGGGCTCGTTCGCCTTCGCGTCCGCTTCCGCGGCGGGGTCGGCGCTCATCGTACCCCAGGTGCTTGTCGGAACCGACGGGCAGCGATCGTGGATCACCTTCATCGGCCCGGTCGATCGCGACGTCTTCGACACCCTCGCCCCGGATGCGCGCGAGCTCGTGGACGCGGCGTTGCGCCCGAGCGTCGTCGATTACCCCTCGCACGGCAGCGTTCGCGTTCACGACGCCGATGTGGCCGACTACCGTTCCGGCGTCGCCACCATTCAGCAAAGGATTGCCGCGGGCGATGTGCGCAAGGTGGTTTTTGCGCGCGAGCAACGCCTGCACGCGCAGGAGCCGATCGACGAGCGCTACGTCATTAAGCGCCTCGCGGCGACCTACCCGCAGTGCTGGACGTTCGCCGTTGACGGCCTCGTCGGCGCCACCCCCGAACTCCTCGCCGCCACCAACGGGCGCACCGTCGAGGTAGAAGTACTCGCCGGCACTCTCCCCCGCGACGGCGGCGCGAGCCCCGAAGCGTTGCAGGCCTCAGCGAAGGACAATACCGAGCACGCCCTGGCCGTCGAGTCTGTGGTCAGCGAGCTGAGCAAGATCGCCGACGTCGAGGTGGGCCAGACCTTCGTTCTCGAGCTTCCCAACGTTTTGCATCTGGCAACCGACATTCGTGCCCAGCTCAGCTTTGACGCGACGTCCCTGCAGGTGGCGGGCGCCCTTCACCCTACGGCGGCCCTCGGCGGCACTCCCACGCTTGCTGCGCTGGAGATCATTTCCCAGGTCGAGGGCGACCGCGACCGCTACGGCGCCCCAGTGGGCTGGATGGATGCCCGCGGCGGGCAGTGGTGCGTGGCGTTGCGCTGCGCACGCATCGAGGGCACCGAGGTGAGGGCATGGGCCGGGGGCGGCATCCTGGCCGATTCGCAGCCAGAAACCGAATACGCCGAGACGGAGGCGAAATTCGCCCCCATTCTCGGCGCACTCGATGCGAGCTGGACTAGTCGGGACGCGTAGCGAGGACGACGTCAACGTTAACTAATTTGTTATTGCGAACAACAAGCAGAGTAACGACGTCGCCGCTAGCAAACTGACGCACATAACCGGTCAAGGCAAGCGCAGAAGAGACGTCACGGCCGTTAACTTTCAAGATGACGTCACCCGTTTGAAGGCTGGCTTTATCGGCAGGTGTTCCGGGTTCGACTTTGCCAATTTCTGCGCCCTTCCACGAGGTTCCTTCTGCCTGACCGACTCCGTCGACGATTGAGACTCCCAAGAAGGCATGTTCTGCGACGCCTTTGGTGATAATCTCGTTTGCGATGCGTTGCGCAAGTTGGGCTGGGATAGCAAAGCCAAGGCCGATCGATCCAGCCTTACCAGAGTCATTCTCGCTAAGAGATGCAATCGATGAAGCAACGCCGATGACAGCCCCAGTTTCATCAAAAACAGGTCCGCCGGAATTGCCGGGGTTAACAGCCGCATCAATCTGGATCGCATTAGTAATAACACGCGTGGGTTGAGCGAAGCTCGTTCCCTTTTTTACGGTCTGAACAGGCCGATCCAGAGCAGATATGATGCCGGTGGTCATCGTCGATGACAGCCCTAACGGGTTACCGATGGCAGCCACAGGCTGGCCCACTTTAACCGCTGACGAATCGCCAAAACGAGCTATCGTCAGGCCCTGAGGAGGCGAGACCAGTTTGATAACTGCCAAGTCGGTGGCTTCATCGCTGCCAACGAGTTTAGCTTCGTAAACTCGGCCATCCGAAAGGGTGACGAGAATGTTTTTCGCACCCGAAACCACATGGTCGTTTGTGATGATGCGCCCCTCAGCATCGATGATGAAGCCAGATCCAGACCCCGCCCCGGTTTCAGACTGAACGTCAATAGCGACCACCGCATTGCCTACGGCGCCCGCAACTTTCTGCCAATCTGGTCCGGCCTTTGTCGAAGAGACGGTCTCAGTTATTCCCGTCGTAGTCGAGGTCGGCATGGCAGCCGGGCGACCCTCACCCCAACGGGCACTCATCACACCAACGCCGATCGTGCCACCCAACAAAGATGCCATCAAGCCTACAGAAATCAACGCAATCCAGCCTGGCCCACGGCGACTTTTGTTCTCAGATGCCACCGGCGGCACAGGTGAGGCTGGAGGCATGTCGGAAGCCATGGGAGGGATGGGCGGTGCGCCCGGCGGCGTCGCAAATGACGGCGGCATTCCCTGCGAAATAGTCGAGTCCTGGGCAGGAGGTACATCGTCAGAACGTTGCGCGGCTGGTGAAGTCTGCGCAGTATGCGAGGCGCCGGGAAGAATCTGAGCTCCTCCCCCACGCACGATGGGAGAAACAGCACGTTGCATCACGGATTGCTGACCTCGCGCATCAACACCCTTTGGCTCCGTTTGCGTAGGTGTCAGTGGCTCGGTGGGCGGCACAGCCGCATGTGGTTCAGCATCACGAGGGGCAAATCTTTGTCCATCTTCGTGCTCGTTCATTCGTATTCCTTTCCACTGCCGAGTTCGTTACGACTCAAAGTTTTACAATCTAATCTATTCAAATAGTGGAGAATTGCTGAAGGTTGGCTGAAAGTTCGGCTACATCAGCAGGCGTGCCAAGACCCGATCGGCAAGTCCAGTGCGGTTCGCCCGATCAATTGGTGCTGGTTTGCGCCCCGCTTCCACGTGCACGATCCGAATCTCGAATTCTTCGGCGAGCGCATTTTGGAAATCAGCCGCCCCGTCAACCGCGCGATATTGCGCGCCAACTGCCCGTGCATAGGCTTCAATATCGAAGTGCTTTTCGGTCCGAAACACCCGGTCATAGGTACTTTGTGACCCGGTACCATATTCGAGGGACGAAAACAGCGAGCCGCCGTGGTCATCGATAACGACGACGTCCAAACGCGGCTTGCGTTGAGCAATCGTGGGTACGAGCGCGGTGGCGTCATGGATAAAGGCAAGATCACCGATGACGACACGGGTGGGACGCCCCGTGGCGAGTGCGGAGCCGATGGCGCTTGACATTGTGCCGTCGATGCCTGCTAGGCCGCGGTTAGCATAGAGGGGACCGGCGGGCCGCCCTCCGTACAGGTTGACCTCGCGGATGATGGTCGATGCCGCCAGTTGTGTGGGAACCTCCGATGCTGTGATTGCGCGGCTGATAATCGGGACTGGAACATGTGTGCAGCGGGTGAGGTGCTCAAGTTCGGCTTCGATTGCTTGGTCAGCACGCACCGAAAGCGCTAGCCATTCCTCGAGCCACCGTATCGGGCTGTCGGCAATAAGTGCGGGGACATCGGCTAGCGTGACGACATCGGCAGTACCTGCCGCATCGGTGTATCCGGCGCCCTCATCCACGGCATAGACCGCTATTGTTGGATCACCAAGGAGCGCTGATACTTCGCGTGTGAGGGTGGGGTGGCCGAAAACCACTACCCGCTCAATCTTGGAACGTAAGTCTGTACGCAGAAGAATAGGGTGGGCGGATACGGCGTTGGGGTGGCCTCGCAGTTCGCCGGTAGGTTCTGCGAGGATGGGAACTGTGCTTATGTCAGGCAACGTCTCTTGATACAGCGGGTTGGACCGGATCGAGGGCCCTGAAACGATCACCGTGCGGCTACCGGAGGGACGTTGCCGTTCGGCACAGTCTAAGATCACGTTGCCCCATGGCAATTCCGGCATGAGCGGTTCCCGGAAGGCCACGTTGATGAGAACCGGACCAGGGTGTCCATGTAGGGCGGCCCGCACCGCGCGCACGACCTGCCCGCGCACGGCCGGCGCATCGGCGGGAATCTCCGCCACCGCGCGCACCGAGCCCTCGAGGACGGCCCGGTGGTCGGCGGTCTGCGAGGCGCGCACGCCGCGCCGCTCGTTGGGGCGATCGGCCGAAAGAACGATGAGCGGCACTCCGGCATAATTGGCTTCTTCAACTGCCGGATGCAGATTAGCCACCGCCGAGCCTGACGTCGTGACCACCGCAGCAGGGTTACCCGCCACCGCGCTACCAAGAGCAATAAAACCTGCTACACGTTCATCTGTCTCCACATGCAAGGTCACCACACCTGCTGCTTCGGCATCCGCAAGGGCATACGCCAGTGGTGCCGAGCGCGAGCCTGGGCACAAAATGTAAGTACGTACGCCGAGGCGGACCAATTCAGCCACGACGGCGCGCGCCACTTTGGTCGAGGCCGAGATTGCTTCGCTCACGCAAGTCCTCCCATGAATTTGTACTCTCCGCTGACCTTACCTTGCGCGCTGGCTACCGCCCACATTTGTGCGAGGCGTTCTTCCCAAGCGCGAGAAAGCTTGGCACTGACGGGGAGGCTACGCACGGGGGCAACGTCGCGTATCTCGATCTCGCCGCCCACCGGTGCCAGCGGATGATCCACGATGTCCTGAGTAAAAAGACGGGACGTGGCCAGGCCGCATGCGTAGGGCAGCTCGGGCAGGGCGGCGGCGAAGGCCAAGCCTGCCCGCAGCCCGACCGAGCTCTCGAGGGCCGAGGAGACGACCACCGGCATTTGGAGGCGTTCGGCAAGCTCGAGCGCGGCTCGTACGCCGCCCAGCGGCTGGTTCTTGACGACGGCGAGATCGGCCGCTCCCCGGCGCGCGACCTCCAGGGGGTCGGCCCCGCGCCGAATCGACTCGTCCGCAGCGATGGGCACCTCCACACGACGCCGTACGGCCAGCAGCTCGTCGACGCTGGGGCAGGGCTGTTCCACGTATTCCAAGCCGCCGGCGGCCCGGTCCATCTGGCGGATGTGCGCCACGGCCGTGTCCACGTCCCAGGCTGCGTTGGCGTCGATGCGAATCTTTGCCGCGGGCTGGGCGTCCCGCACCGCCTCGAGTCGGGCCAGATCCTCGCAGAGAGCGCCGGGATGGTCAGCGATCTTCACCTTCAAGGTCGAGCATGTGGACGCAGCCGCGAGCGCATGCGCCACCTCGGCGTCAACAGCAGCAATAGTCTCATTGACCGGAATGGATTCGCGGAGCGCAACCGGATAACCGAGGTTGGCCGCCTCGACACCGGCGGCTAGCCAGCGAGCCGACTCGACGGCGTCGTAATCCCAAAACGGCGAGACCTCACCCCAGCCCTTACCGTGCACGACCAGACCGTCGCGGACGGTAAGTTTGCGAAAGCGATTCTTCAGCGCCAGCCGATAGACGTAAAACTTCATCCTTCAACCATACGCTGGCACAATGGAGGCATGGCAATAACTCCTCTTCCTCCCAAGGTCTCTGAGATTTTCGATCCTCGCCGCTGGCGCACGGTCGACGGCTTCCCCGACGCGGACATCACCTATCACCGCGGCGTGGAGCGGGTTTTCGACGGGGAGGAGGTCGTGAGCGAACGTGACCTGCCGGTGGTGCGCATCGCCTTCAACCGCGCCCACGTGCGCAACGCCTTCCGCCCGGAAACTGTGGATCAGCTCTACCGGGCCATCGACCATGCTCGCCTCTCGGGCGAGATCGGCGCCGTCATCCTCACCGGCAATGGCCCCAGCACCAAGGACGGCGGCTGGGCCTTCTGCTCCGGGGGCGACCAGCGCATTCGCGGGCGGGACGGCTATAAGTACGACGGCGGGGGCGACGACGCCGCGGCCAACGCGGCCACGCGCGCCGAGACCTCGCGGGCTGGGCGCCTGCACATCCTCGAGGTTCAGCGCCTCATGCGCACCTCGGGCATGATCTTCATCGGCGCAATCTGCGGGTGGGCCACCGGCGGCGGCCACTCACTTAACGT
This sequence comes from Trueperella pecoris, assembly GCF_014926385.1. NCBI lineage: Bacteria > Bacillati > Actinomycetota > Actinomycetes > Actinomycetales > Actinomycetaceae > Trueperella > Trueperella pecoris. Next base: position 1,623,815 of record NZ_CP053291.1, read on the forward strand.
ACTGTGCGACCTGTCGCTGGCCTCCATCGAGCACGCACGGTTCATGCAGGTCGACGCCAACGTAGGTTCCTTCGACGGCGGCTACGGAGCAGCCCTGCTCGCCCGCCAGGTCGGGGACAAGCGCGCCCGGGAGATTTTCTTCCTCGCCCGCGAGTATTCCGCCGCCGACGCGCAACGGTGGGGCGTGGTCAACGAGGCCGTCCCCCACGCCGAGCTCGAGGCGAAGGCACTGGAATACGCAGCGATCATGTCAACCAAGTCCCCGCAGGCCCTGCGCATGCTCAAATTTGCTTTCAACCTTGCCGACGACGGGCTGGCCGGCCAGCAGGTTTTCGCCGGCGAGGCCACCCGCCTGGCCTACATGACGGCCGAGGCACAGGAGGGGCGCGACGCATTCCTCGAAAGGCGCAGCCCCGACTGGTCGAGTTTCCCGTTCTACGCCTGAGAAGCTTCGGCGTCGCCGACAACTCCTACGGTGACATTTCCGAAAATTTCCCCCACCAAAGTCGCAGTTCGATAACTTAACCGCCAAATGTACGAAAGGTCCCAGCGTGAGCGGCGCCACCCTGTGTAGTATTGACGTACACAACTTCGGGTGATCTCACCTTCACCGCGTGAGCCGGAGGATGCCACCGTCGGCACCCTCCGCCAGATCGGCAACGATGCCGGGAAACCGAAGTGACGTATTCAAAGGAGAATCACATGCGACGTCTTGTTGCAATGGTGGGTGCGGCAGCACTCGCACTGTCCCTCGCTGCCTGTGGCAGCAATTCAGGAACTGCCAAGGGAACCGAAGGAGCCACGGGCGGAGGCAACTCCGTCGGCGTCGTTACCTGGTGGTCGGCCGGCTCGGAGAAGCAGGGCCTCGACGCGCTCGTCAAGGTCTTCAACGAGCAGAACCCCAACATCACGTTTGAAAACCAGGCCGTATCGGGCGGCTCGGGCTCAAACGCCAAGCAGAAGCTTCAGACCGACCTGGCCGCGAAGAACCCGCCGGACACCTACCAGGCACACGCTGGCGCCGAGCTTTCCTCGGACATCGCCGCCGGTTACCTCGAGGACGTCTCGGGCCTCTACGACGAGTTCAAGCTCCGCGAGGCTTTTCCCAAGACCCTCCTGGACGCGCTGACCGTGGACGGCAAGATCTACTCGGTGCCGTCCAATATCCACCGCGGTAACGTCGTGTGGGTCTCCCCCAAGGCCCTCGAGAAGGCAGGCATCGACCCCACCAAGGCTCCCGCCGACATCGACGCGTGGATCGCTGATATGGACAAGCTCAAGGCCGCGGGCGTGGCCCACCCGCTGACGGTCGGTTCGGACTGGACCCAGTTGGAGCTGCTGGAGACCGTCCTCATCTCCGATCTCGGCGCGGACGGCTACCTGGGCCTCCTCGACGGCAAGACCTCGTGGGAGTCCGAGGGCGTCACCAAGGCTCTCAACCACTTCTCCAAGCTGATGTCCTTCACCGATCCGGGCCTCTACCAGGAGGACTGGGAGCCGGCGATGAAGTCCATCATCAACAATGACGGCAACGTCGCCTACAACGTCATGGGCGATTGGGCGCCGGCCGCATTCGACGGCGCGGGCAAGAAGTGGGGCCAAGACTACTACAGCTGGCCGGTGCCGGGTAACCAGGGGGTCTTCGACTTCCTCGCCGATTCCTTTACCCTGCCGGTTGGTGCGAAGAACACCGAGGGAACCAAGGCGTGGCTGAAGACGATCTCGTCGCCCGAGGGCCAGGTTGCTTTCAACACCGTCAAGGGCTCGATCCCCGCTCGCTCGGACCTCACCCCAGAGCAGATCGCGAAGTTCTCTGACTACCAGCAGGACGCCATGAAGTCCTTCAGCGAGGACACCATCGTCCCGTCCCTGGCACACGGCGCAGCCGTGTCCATCAAGGCTTCCGAAGCCATGAAGCAGGCCATCTCGAAGTTCACCTCCTCCGGTGCAACTGATGTTGCCTCGCTCCAGAAGGAGCTTGGCGCGGCAGCTAAGAACTAATCAATCGATCGGGGGTGGAAGCAGCTCGAAAGGCTGTTTCCACCCCCATACAGTGGACGGATAGTCATGGCACAAGATGCGACAGTAGAAAGTAGGCGCCCGCACACGGCCCGACGCCGGCGCGGGGGCTGGCGGCAATGGGGCCCGGGCCTGCTCCTCATCTCCCCTTCATTGATCCTCGTAGGCGTGTTTGTTTACGGCCTCATCGGCTCAAACATCTACACCTCGTTCCAAGATAACCACTCGGCGGCGCAACTGGCTGGCAACCAGCCCATCAAGTTCGTCAGCTTTGACAACTTCATCACGCTCTTTAGCAATCCCGATTTCCAGCATTCGCTGAAGAATCTCGTGTTCTTCACCGTGGCCTTCCTGGTGGGCACGATGGTCATCGGATTCCTCTGGGCGTGGCTCATGGAACGCCCGATCCGCGGTGAAGGATTCTTCCGCTCGGTCTTCCTCTTCCCCATGGCAGTCTCGTTTATCGCCTCGGGCGTGGTGTGGCGCTGGCTGCTCAACCCGGGCACGGACACTTCGGCAACCGGCCTGAACCGCCTCTTCCAGATGATCGGCCTGGACTTCTTGCAAAACAAGTGGACCGCTTCGGAAAACTGGGCAATCATGGCGATCGCCCTGGCCGCGATATGGCAGCTCTCCGGTTACGTCATGGCCTTGTTCCTGGCCGGCTTCCGCGGCGTGTCCGAGGATCTGCGCGAGGCATCGAAGGTTGACGGTGCCAACGGTTGGCAGACCTACCGTCATATCATCTTCCCGCAACTGACGCCGGTGGCCCTGTCCGCGGTGATCATCATCGCCCACATGTCGCTGAAGTCCTTCGACCTCATCATTTCGATCACCAACCAAACGTGGTATCCGACCAAGGTTCCGGCCATTGACATGTACAACTTCATGACGGTCAACGACTACTCCATGGCCGCCGCCGTGGGCACGATCCTCCTCGTCATCGTGGCAGTGTTCGTGATCCCCTACCTCATTCACGATTCGAGGGAGAACCGCCGATGAGCACCAACGTCGTCGCAAAAGAAATCAAAGCGGCCAAGCGAGCCGAACGCAACTCGCAGGGATTCTCCGCCAGCAAGGCCATTCGCTACGTCCTGCTGATCGTGTCCCTCGCGATCGTCCTTATGCCCGTCTACGTGCTGCTCATTACGTCGTTCAAGACAGCCACCGACGCCGACCCATCGACGACCTGGCTCCTACCCACCGAATGGTCAATGCAGAACTGGATCAATGCCTGGGACTCGCTCAAGGGCGGCATCTGGCGTTCCCTGCTGCTGGTGATTCCGTCGTCGTTGATCTCGGCCATGCTGGGATCGGCCAACGGCTTCGTCCTGTCCAAGTGGCGCTTCCCCGGGTCGAACGCGGTCTTCACGTTGATTCTGTTCGGCATGTTCATCCCCTACCAGGCGGTCATGATTCCGCTCATGCGCATGGTGGTCAATACGGGCGTCGGATTCGGCATCCCCACCCTGATCTTCATGCACATCGTCTACGGTATCCCGATCTGCACGCTGATCTTCCGCAACTACTACGAGTCGATCCCGACCGAACTGATCGAGGCCGCGAAGGTGGACGGCGCCGGCATGCTACGCACCTACTTCTCCGTGGTCCTGCCGATCTCGGTTCCCTCATTCGTGGTGGTCATCATTTGGCAGTTCACCTCCGCATGGAATGACTTCCTCTTCGCACTCTTCTTCGGCGGCACCTCTCAGCAGGGGCCCGTCACCCTGGCGCTCAATGAGCTCGCCCACGGGTCGATCATGGCCGATTACGGAGGGTCTATGGCGGGCGCGCTGCTCGCCTCAGTGCCCACACTCATCGTCTACATCGCGCTTGGAAAGTACTTCGTGGGCGGCCTGATGTCAGGCTCAGTCAAGGGCTAAATGCCAACGGAGGCTGCCGGAGTCATTGTGAGGCTTGGGCAGCCTCCAAGCTTTCCCAGCCGTATGCGCGCACGGTCGCCTCGAACTAGTCGCGCACGGGGTTGCGCCCGCTCGACACCGCTGCCTCAACGTCGCGCCTGCAGCCACAGGGTCTTCAGCTCGCGGCAGCGCTTCTTCGCCCTCGAAGCCGAGGGGTGAAAACCACTGCGTAAGAGATGACGGAGCAGCCGCGGCGGAGTAGCGGGTGGTTGCCCTTGGCTTCCTCCTACGCCTTGGTGTAGGCGATGGGGAAGGCGCCCTCGAGCATGAGCTTGGCGTCGTAGTATTCCGACATGAGCATCTGTGCGCGAGGGCTGGCCTTCCACGCACTTCGCGGTCTTGGACTTCTTCCGGGAGCTCGCCGTAGGTGAAGGTGAGGTCGGAATGCTGGGTGTAGGTAGTCACGTCGCTCCTCCTTGAACGTGCGTTTTAAGATCGCCGGCATGTTGCGAGCCCCGGACGGGCCGGCTGCCGCGCCCGGGCGAGAGGTGTGAGGTAGCAAGCGCGCTCGCGATTTGTCACCCGAGGCGGCGAAGGAGCACCCTAAAACTCGTGAAGAATGATTCAGCGACGCCCACCGCACCCAGGCCGACCACCCTGCCCCCACTGCCACCGATCGGACCGGCATGGTTCCCGGCGGCGATGGGCACGGGCATCCTGGCCACCCTCCTGCAGACCCATGCGGATAACCTCCCGGGCGCGGGCATGGCCGCCGTCGGCGTGCTAGCGCTGGCCTGGATCGTGCTGGCAACACTGGCCGTCGGCTACCTTGTGCGAATCGCACGGTCGCGCTCCGCGCTGACCATCACGATCCGCGATTCGACCCAGACCCCGATGTGGGGCACGGTCTCGATGGGCATTCTCTCCGTCGGCTCGGCGACCGCCACCGTCATTCCTGCCCATTGGCCCCGCCTGACCGATCTGGCCTGGGAGATCGACTCCTTCACCTGGGTGCTGGGCACCCTCATCGGCATCGTGGCCGCCATCGGCTTCGCCATCTGGCTGGTCGGCACCGACCTAGGATCGCCGACCACGGTGTGGGGACTGGCCGTCGTCGGGCCGATGGTTGCGGCCACCACGGGCGCAGGGCTCGTCGCCCACGTCTCGCCCACCTTCCAGTTTTGGCTTCTCGCGGTCAGCGCGGCGTGCTTCTTCCTCGCCCTCTTCCTCGGCGTCGCCGTCTTCGCCACGGCCTACCATCACCACTGGCGCGTGGAGACGTTGCCACTGGCCGCGAGCGCGAGCGCGTGGATTCCGTTGGGAATGGTCGGGCAGTCGACGGCGGCTGCCCAGTCCATCGCCACGCAAGCCCAGCACATGTTGATGCCGCAGTTCTCCGGCAGCGCCCAGGCCGTGGCGAACGCCTACGGCTGGACCATGTTCGTCGTCGGTTTCCCGCTGGTGGCGTGGGCGGTTTTCATGACGGTGCGCGGTTTCATGCGCAGAATGCCGTTCGCGCCGGGTTGGTGGGCGCTGACCTTCCCCATCGGCACGCTCGCCCTGGGGGCAACCTTGCTGGCCAAGGGCACGGGCCTGTCCGTCCTGACAGGCGTGGGGGCTTTCGGAACGCTGGTCCTCCTCGGGACGGTGACGCTGTGCTACGTGGCCTCGGGGTTGAATATCTCCCGCCGCGGAATGGTGTGGTAGCCCGGCCGATTTGAACCGGCACGCCGCGGTGGCAACGATAGAGGCATGACACTTGTGGTTGTGGAGGGCGGACGCGGCCCGCAGGCAGTAGAGCGAGTTCACGACGCCGTCGTGGGCGCCTTGCGTACCTGGCGCGGCGGAGGCAGCCCCGCCCCGCTCTTTGTGGTGGCTCCAGGCACGGACCCGGAGGCGATCCGCGCGGAGGTTGGCCGCCTCGAGGTTCCCGAAGGCACGGGCCTGCTCATGCGAACCTCGGGATCGACGACGGGCACGGGCAAGATCGTGGCAATCTCGTGGGAGTCTCTGACGGCGTCGGCGAAGGCCACTCACGAGGCGTTCGGCGGGCCGGGCCGGTGGGCGGCCCAACTTCCGCTCGAGCACATCGCCGGTCTCCAGACGGTGGCCCGCAGCGCGATCAACGAACTCGATGCTCTAGACGCCGGCGAGTCGCCACAGTCCGCGGCCCGCTTCCGCCCCATCTACCTCGACCTGTCCGACCCGCGGGCGACCCGCGCCGCACTGACGTCAGCGGCGGTGCGAACGTATCTTTCGCTGGTTCCCACCCAGCTCCTGCGCGTCCTGCGCACGCCCGAGCTCCTCGTGGCCCTGCGCGAGGCGGTCTTCCTCGTCGGCGGCGCGGGCACCCCCGAACACGCCCTGACCCAAGCCCGTGAGGCTGGACTTGATGTCCACACCTCCTATGGCATGACCGAGACGTGCGGCGGCTGCGTCTACGACGGCCGCCCCATCGGCGACACCAAGATCGTTCTGGCCGGTAACGGCCGCATCTCGCTGCGCAGCTCCGCCGTCGCCACCGGCTACCTGTGGCCATGCACAGCCAGCGCAACCGCGCCCGTCTCTGCCGTGGCCAGCGCGTTTGAGCCCACCGACTTCGACCCGCCCGCGCCCTTACGCACGCCCGGCACGCCCGCCACCCACCACACCAAGGACGCCGGACGCCTCGTCGAGACGCCCGATGGCAACATCCTGGACGTCCTCGGCCGTATCGACGACGCCATCACCACCGGCGGCCTCACCGTCATGCCCCGCCTCATCGAAGAATCGCTGGCCAGAGCAGGCAGGGAGGCGATCGTCGTCGGCGTCCCGCACCTCGAGTGGGGCGAGGCGGTGGCCGCCGTCGTCGACGACACGAACAACCCTTCGCAGAGCTGCGACATCACCGTCATGCGCAGCTGGGTCAAGCTCGACCTGGGCCCCTGGTGGGCGCCCACCTACGTCGTGGGGCTGTCGGAGATCGGCGGGCAGTTACCGCACACGGCCTCGGGAAAGGTTGACCGCCGCCAGCTGCGAGAGCTCGTCTCCGATTACCTCGGGTTGTAAGATGTCGGGAGTTGAAAGGCAGGTTCATGGCAACCATTCATGATTGGCTCGAAGGTGCCCGCGTGCGCACCCTCCCCGCCGCCGTCGCACCCGTATTGGCAGGCACCGGGGTCGCGATCGCCGAGGAAGGCTTTTCTTTCCCCCGTGCTCTCCTAGCCGCAGCCGTGGCGCTCTTCTTCCAGATCGGGGTTAATTTTGCCAACGACTACTCCGACGGCATCCGTGGTACCGACGACGTCCGCTCCGGCCCGCCGCGCCTGACCGGCGGTGGCAAGACCTCGCCCGGCGTCGTCAAACGCGCCGCATTCGCCTTCTTCGCGCTCGGTGCCCTCGCCGGCCTGACCCTCGTGGTGCTATCGGGCCAGTGGTGGCTCATCGGTGCGGGCCTGGCCGCCGTCGTCGCCGCCTGGTACTACACCGGCGGCAAGCACCCCTACGGCTACATGGGCCTCGGCGAAGTCTTCGTCATGATCTTCTTCGGCTACATGGCCACCGTGGGCACAACCTACACCCAGACCGGCACTGCCCCTTGGATGGCGTGGGTGGCCGGCACCGGCATCGGGCTGATCGCCTGCGCCCTGCTCATGGTCAACAACATCCGAGATATCCCCACCGATTCCCAGACCGGCAAGCACACGCTAGCCGTCCGCCTGGGCGAGGGACGCGCGCGCGTAACCTTCGTCGCCATGCTCGTCGGCGCGGTTGCCTGCTACGTCGTCATCGGCCTGTGGCACTGGCCCACCCTCTCAACAACAGCGTTCATCGGGGTCGGACCGATCGTCCTTGCCTCACCCGTCCTGCGCGGGGCATCGGGCAGGGAACTGATCCCCGTCCTTCGCAACACGGGCCTGTTCGAACTGTTATACGGTGTGGTTCTATTGGTCACGCTAGCAGTGTGATTGGACGCGGAAATCTAGTTAAGGTTGACACATGCCTCGAATTCTTCCCATCCTCATCGGCATAGCGCTCATCGTCTACGCCTTCATGGACTGCGCACAGACGGATTCCACCGCCATGCCCGCAAAGATTTCCAAGCCGCTGTGGCTCCTGCTCATCGTGCTCGTCCCGGTTCTCGGCGCACTGATCTGGCTCTTCTTCAAATACCAGCACATCTTCAAGTCCGACTACACGATGGGCTCCTTCGGCGCCGGGCAAAGCCCGTTCTCCCGCCCCAAGAAGCCTTCGGGTCCCCTCGCTCCCGACGACGATCCCGACTTTCTCGCCCGCCTCGAGGCTCGCAACCGCCGCCGTGCCTACGAGGAGCGCATGCGGCAAGAGGGCCGGCTCCCCGAGGACGGCAAGCAGGATCAAGATGAGGACGACGACAGCGCCGGCGGCCTCTACGGCAGCCGGTAGGCCTACGTCGTCGTGAACGGGCCATCAACGCGGGCCGCTTGCACCGCGTACAAACGGCGTCATGAACCCCGAATGAGCCTCCCACAGGCTTACGCTAGCTCTTCGGCCTGCGACGTTCCAGGGACCATGTCGGTGGCTTTGGGCAAGAGGTGCCCCACCGGCTCCCAATAATCGAGGGCGAGGAGCTGCTTATCGGCGAAGGTGAGCGACGTGACCGACGCCAGCGAACACTCGCGCTTGCGCGGATCCGACGCGATCGGCTTGCGCTCGACGAAACGACGCATCGTCCAGATCGGTAGCTGATGGGAGACGAGGACCGCTTCCCCGCCGCGAGCCTCGTCGACGGCGTGGGCGATCGCCTTCGACATGCGGTTAATCACCTCAGTGTAGGGCTCTCCCCACGAGGGACGCAGCGGATTGACATACCACGCCCAGTAGCGCGGATGGGCCAAAATCCAACGGTTCTTGTTGACGGGCACACCCTCAAATTTGTTGTCCGCCTCGATGAGACGCGGGTCGCGGTGAAGGGGTAGGTCGAAAAGCTCGGCGGTCGGAGTGGCGGTTTCGATCGCGCGCTCGAGTGGGGAAGCCATCACCAGTCGCACGTCGTGGTCTGCGAACGCCAGACCCAGCTCCTGCGCCATCTGGTTGCCAAGCTCGGACAGGTGATACCCAGGGCGCCTGCCGTACAGCACAGCCTCGGGATTAAAAACCTCTCCGTGACGGACGAGGTGAACCGTTGTCATTTCCATGGGTTTCATTGTGCCACGTCATCCGCGACGTCCTCCACAACGCCCTCCGCGGGCGACGGCTGTAGACGCGAGCCTTCGCGGGCGGCGAGCGAATGTTGACGTCCGTGCCCAGAGCCTTCACCTTGCCCGCCCTAGGAACGGCGGGCCCGCGGGCCTCCGTTCCGCTCCAATATCGCCCCGGCTACGAGCCGCTACTCTTCAGTCGCGGAGTCGATGACCTTTCGGAAAGCGCGCCCGAGCTCGAGGAATTCGGGAGTCTCCAGAAGATCCACGAAGTGCCGGCGGACCGAATCTACATGCTTGGGGGCGGCCTCTTCTAGCTTGGCGTAACCTTCGTTGGTAAGCTGGCAGATGATTCCGCGCCGGTCATGCGGACAGGGTTCGCGGCGGACGAAACCCGCCTGCTCGAGGCGCTTGACCGTGTGCGTGAGCCGCGATCGCGAATGCACGAGGTTCTCGGCCAGGTTGGACATGCGCAACTTCCGGTCCTCAGACTCAGAAAGCCGGACAAGGACTTCGTATTCGTTGAGCGTGAGCCCGGAATCGTTCGCCATATCCTGGTTGACCTTGTCAAGGATCGTCGCCTGGCCGGTGAGGAAGGACCTCCAGGCCTCTTGCTCTGGCTGACTGAGCCAATTCGCCATCACTACCACCTTTCATTGAAACTTTAACTACTTTAACATAGTTGGCGTGCCGCACCCGAGCCTTAGGTCGCCCCAGAGGGTGACGTTCGCAGGGAGTCCGCGGCCTCGACTGGCCGGCCCCCTTCCGCCCGACACGCCTCCGCCCGCGCTGCACTAAGCTGATCGCCGCTGTATAAAAATGCTGCATATTAGTACAGCGGCGGGCAGGTTAATGGTGCGCGGGCGAAGCGGCCCTACTGCGGGGCCCGGACGAGGCGGACACGGCGGCCCGACCGGGCCGACACCCCAGGCCCCACCACCAAAACAAAGAACCGGCCCCCAAAGGAACCGGTTCAAGCAATCGGGAAGCCCGAGTTACTTCTTGTTACGACGCTGGTGGCGCGTCTTGCGAAGCAGCTTGCGGTGCTTCTTCTTCGACATACGCTTGCGGCGCTTCTTAATGACGGAACCCATAGGTTACCTCCGATCGGTTGTGCAGTGGCACGGCCACATGGAACTAGGAAAGTCTACAGCAGACGGGAAAAACTCAAAAACGCGCTCACGTACGCTGGCCGCTTACGCACCGGCGGCTTGGTCCATGCCGCTGGAGAGTAGCTTGTCCACGGCCGACTTGGGAACCCGGTATGAGCTTCCGACACGGACGGCAGGCAGGTCACCCGAGTGGACCATTCGGTAAACGGTCATGCGCGAAACGCGCGTCAATTCGGCGACTTCGGCCACAGTGAAGAACTGCGGTACCGAGGGTGGTAGCTGTGCCATCCTTACCGTCCTTGCATCCCCGCGGGGCGTGATACGTGTGCGTGGGCGAATTGCCCTTTCGAATTAACTTCCTGTCACACCCTACCCGATTTTCCCATCCTCAACACATTAAAACGGCAATATGTAGGGCAAATCCCTTGATTTGCTCTGGACGACACCGTCGCCATATCTTCTCGAGTGGCACAGCGCGGCCGTTGGGGGACTACGCTGGAGGGTAGCGCGCGCAAGGGAGAAGGTGAGATGACGCAAGATCAGTTCAACGTGACGGCACCTCGCCGCCCCGGCCCGCAGATCCGTGACCGGATTGATCATCTTGCGAGGCATTCCCCGGCCCGCCTGGCCCTCTTGGTGTTTGGCTTCATCATTCTCGCAATTACGTCCTTGCTGTACATGCCCTTCGCGAAGGTGGGGCCGGGTAGCGCGTCGTTCTTAGAGGCGCTGTTCACGGCGACGTCGGCAGTATGTGTGACGGGCTTGACGGTGGTGGACACGGCGACGTATTGGACGGGCTTCGGGCACGTCGTCATCGCGATTGGCATCCAGATCGGCGGCTTGGGCGTGATGACGCTCGCATCGATTCTCGGCTTGGCAGTGTCGCGTCATATCGGCCTAACTCAGCGCATCTTGACGGCAACGGAGACGAAGTCGCGATTGGGCGACGTCGGAGGGCTGCTTCGCGCCGTCGTCATCACCTCGTTGACGGTTGAGTTTATTTTGGCTCTCGCGCTGTTTCCGTCGATCATGCGCACGCAGAAGACGTTCCTGGGGGCGCTGGGCCATTCGGTCTTCATGTCCCTCTCGACGTTCAATAACGGCGGGTTTGTGATTTCCGAGGCTGGCCTCGCTCCGCACGTGGGTAATTGGGCGATCAATGTGCCGATTATCGTCGGCACGATTGCCGGGGCGATCGGGTTCCCGGTGATCTTGAACATTTCGCGTAACGTCCGCTCCCCCAAGCGGTGGTCGCTACACACGAAGATCACGCTGGTGTCCTATTTTGCGATTTGGGTCGCGGCGGTCATAGCGATCGGGACGCTCGAATGGAATGGCGCTTTTGCGGATTTCACTTTTAATGAGCGGGTTCTTGCTTCGTTGTTCCAGGGCACGACGCCGCGCTCGTCCGGCTTGTCGACGGTGGATATCGGTTCGTTGTCGGAGAGCTCGTGGTTCATCATGGACGTGCTGATGTTTGTGGGGGCCGGCTCAGCATCCACGGGCGGAGGCATTAAGGTGTCCACGTTTGCCGTCTTGGTGCTCGCCATTATTGCCGAGGCCCGCGGCGATCGGGATACGGAGGCCTTCGGCAAGAGGCTCCCCCCGGACGTGATTCGCCTGTCCATTTCGGCCTCGTTCCTCGGGGCCTTCCTGGTGGGGATCTCGACGCTGGCGATCCTCCAGGTGTCGGGCTTTCCCCTGTCGCGAGTGATTTTTGACGTCATCTCGGCCTTCGCCACGTGTGGCCTGTCCACGGGCATCACCCCTCACTTGCCCGATTCGGCCAAGCTCATTCTCGTGGTGCTCATGTATCTGGGCCGCGTGGGAACGATGACATTCGCGGCGGCCTTGGCCTTGCGATCGCGTCGCCGCGTGATTCGACTTCCAGAAGACCGGCCGATCATTGGCTAGTATGAGCGCAGGAAGGGATACACATGCCGGATAAATATACGGATAACGCTACGCTCGTCATTGGTTTGGGCCGTTTCGGCTCGGCCATCGCGGCCACGCTGGACCGACTTGATAAGGACGTTTTGGCCGTGGAGGCCAACTCTGATCTTGCCCAGCAGTGGAGTCACCGCTTCCGGGTGGTGGAATCCGATGCGCGTTCGGCGGAGGCGCTTCACCAGTTGGGGGCGGAGGACTTCGACGTCGCCGTCGTGGGCGTGGGCGGTCTCGAAGCGTCGGTATTGATCACGGCTAACCTTGTGGACTTGGGGATCAAGGACATTTGGGCGAAGGCGACATCGCGCGAGCATGGCACGATCCTCAAGCGCATTGGCGCCCACCATGTGGTTTACCCTGAGTACGACGCCGGACAACGCGTCGCGCACATGCTCTCGGGTCGCATGCTCGACTACATCGACATGGAGGACCAGTTCACGATCGTGAAGATGGTTCCGCCGAAGGATCTCATTGGTTTCTCGCTGGCGGAGTCGAACGTGCGCCAGCGTTTCGGCGTGACGATCATCGGCGTGAAGTCGCCCGGTCAGCCCTTCGAATATGCCACCCCGCAGACGAGGATCGGCAACGGTGACGTGCTCATCGTTTCCGGGGAGTCCTCCCTCTTGGAGGAGTTCGCGAACAGAATTGTCGGACGTGCGGGCTAGCCTCAATTCATGGCTAAGAATCAGAGCACGTTTCGGTGTAGTGAGTGTGGTTGGACCACCGTCAAGTGGGTAGGGCGCTGCGGGCAGTGCCAGGCGTGGGGAACGCTTGAGGAGGCCGCGCCGGCGTCGGCGGGGTCGAAGGTGGTGGCTCTCACGCCGCGTACGCCCGCCCAGCCCATCACTCAGGTTTCTACACAGGCGTCGGTCAAGGCGCCTACGGGGGTGAGCGAGCTCGATCGCGTGCTGGGCGGTGGCATCGTCCCCGGCGTCGTGATCTTGCTTGCTGGTGAACCCGGCGTGGGTAAGTCGACCCTGCTGTTGGACGTCGCGGCGAAGGCGGCGGCGCAGGCGCAGGACAATGGGCGCAACCCCATCCTTTACGTCACGGGCGAGGAGTCGGCTTCCCAGGTGCGCTCGCGCGCGGAACGCATCGGCGCGTTGCATCCGCACCTGTTGCTCGCGGCGGAAGCGGACCTGGGAAGAATTCTCGGCCACGTTTCAGATTCCCAGCCCTCCCTCCTGATTGTCGATTCGGTCCAGACGATCATGGATCCGCATGTGGAGGGTTCGGCCGGCGGCGTCGCCCAGGTTCGGGCCGTGACATCCACGCTGGTCAACACCGCCAAGGCGTCGGATCTGCCCGTGCTGCTGGTGGGTCACGTGACGAAGGACGGATCAATCGCGGGTCCGCGCGTGCTGGAGCACCTTGTGGACGTCGTGTGCCAGTTCGAGGGTGATCGTCATTCGCGGCTGCGCCTGGTGCGCGCCGTGAAGAATCGTTATGGGGCAACGGACGAGGTAGGTTGCTTCGAGCTCGTTGATTCAGGCATTAACGGGCTCGCCGATCCCTCCGGCCTTTTCCTTTCCGCGCGTAATCTCACTGTTCCCGGCACATGCGTCACGGTCACGCTCGAGGGTCGGCGCCCGATGCCGGTGGAGGTTCAGGCCCTGTCGGTGCCGTCGGCCGGTCCCCCGCGGCGTACCACCTCGGGCGTTGATAACTCGCGGGTCGCCATGATGCTCGCGGTGCTTCAGTCTCGGCTCGGCGTGCAGTTCGACCGTCATGACATCTTTGTCTCCACGGTTGGCGGTGCGCGCGCGGTGGAGCCCAGCGTGGATGTGGCGATCGCGCTGGCGCTTGCCTCCGCAGCGGCGGATCTTCCCCTCGCTCCGGGTGTGATCGCGGTGGGCGAGGTCTCGCTGACGGGCGAGTTGCGCCCGGTCGTTGGGCTACAGCGCAGGCTCAACGAGGCTGCCCGGCTCGGCTTTCATACGGCTATCATTCCGACGACGTCGGAGAGCCTCACGCCTCCGACGGGGATGCGGCTGCGCGCTGTCGACGACGTCGGGGCGGCGGCTCGTGCCGTCCTGCCCATCGAATGAGGCAGTCTCGATGGGGTCCGCCCTCATCGAGACTGGCCGCGCTAGGGCTGGGTGGATTCGGTGCTCTGGTCTGGTGCCGGCGATTCCTCGGCCTGGGTCGGCTCTGCAGACTCGGTGGGCTTTGCCGGTGCCTTAGCCCCGGGCAGAAGCTCGAAGATGTGCCCGGTTTCGAGCAACGGTTGCGAGCCTCTGAAGACGCGGGCAACGTAGGTGCCTGCGCCGGCCACGGAAGTGCCTTGGCAGTTGACGCCCGCATTCACGCCATTCCATGCCAATGCCTGGACGGTGGTCATCCCCTTGTCGAGTAGGAGAAGCTTGGCAGCAGGGCCGGCCTGGCACACCTGCGAGTCGTAGACCGTCTGGTTGCCCGAGGTGAGCTGCAAGCGTAGCTCGGCGGCGTCGAAGAAACACGGCCGATCGCCCTTGTTGGTGATCGAGGCGGAGAACGTCACCGGCTTGCCCGACGTCGACCCGGTCCGTTCCACGGACGTGACCAGCATGTCAGCATCACAGGCAACGGGCTCGAATTCTGCCACCGGATTGACCGGCGTGGTGTGGGTTTCGATCTTCGACAGCGCGTATTTGACGACGCCCACGAGGGCCACAACCGCCAACACGATCGCTACCGTGCCGAGGATGAGGTTCTTTCGCAGCCTGGCGCGTTCGGCGTCCCGCGGGCCACGAGCGCGAGTGGAGCGCGGGGCGGGGCGGGATGGCCGCTGCGGACGGCGTCGTTCCCCGTTGCGGTGCCCAGCGCGTTGGGTGCCCGTACGCGAGGCAGCGTTGCGCGACGTTCCTGTGCGCGGGCCGGCAGCCTTTGCTTCCACGCGCGCACCGGGCGTTCGCGCCGAGCCCTGAGTGCGGCCCGAACGCCCAGTGCCCTGGTTGTCGGCGGGTCGCTTGTGGGCGCGCGGACGCCCGGGTGCCTCGCGGCGCGGTCGGCGGGGATTTTCCTTCACGCCTTTTACCGTATCGGCAAATGAGTTACTCGGGAGCGATGCACGCCGCGGGCGCTCGCCACACCTTTTGGGCGCGCACTATCGGGCGCCGACTATAGTGAGTCGGGTGGCACCCGAACCGAACTCCGCCTACGTGGCCCTCGCCCGCTGGTACGCGGCCAATGCCCGCGATCTGCCCTGGCGGCACACCACCGATCCGTGGGCGATCCTCCTGTGCGAAATCATGAGCCAGCAAACCCCGGTGTCCCGCGTCGAGCCGGTGTGGCGGGCGTGGATGGAGCGCTGGCCCACTCCAGCCGATCTAGCGGCGGCCTCGCCGGCGGAGGTCCTCATCGCCTGGGACCGCATGGGTTACCCGCGCCGCGCCCTGCGCTTGCAGGAGGCCGCCCGTATGATCACGGAGCGTGGATCCTTCCCGGCCAGCTACGAGGAGTTGCTGGCGTTGCCCGGCGTCGGGCCCTACACCGCTGCCGCGGTGGTGGCCTTCGCCTATCGTGGCTATTCGGTGGTTCTCGATACGAACATTCGCCGGGTGCTCGCGCGGTGGCACGGCCAGGCCCTACCCGCTCCTTCCCAAACCAAGGCCGAGGTGGACCGGGCACGTAGCTTCGTCCCGCACGGCGATCGGGCCTGGCGGTGGAACGCGGCGATCATGGAGTTCGGCGCGCTGGTGTGCACCGCCCGGGCGCCGGCGTGCCAGACCTGCCCGTTGGCCGGCGAGTGCGAGTGGAATCTGGCGGGCCAGCCCGCGGACGTTCACGCTCCACGCCGCCGCCCGCAGGCCTGGGAGGGAACGAACCGGCAGGCGCGCGGGCAGATCATGGCCGCCCTCCGCCGCGAGGCGCACACGTTCGAGGGGCTCCTGTCCGCGACGGGGCTGAGCGTCCAGCGCTTCGGGCCCGCCCTGGACGGCCTGCTCACCGACGGCTTGGTCGAGCAAGTCGGCGCCCAGTTCCGCCTTCCGCTAGCATCGAACGCATGAATGAACAGCTCTTGGCCCGCGTGGGCGGCGTCCTCGCGCTCGCATCGTTGACCATTTTCGCCGTCGGGCTCCTGGTGCAGATGGCCGGCGATCGCACGGCGTTCGCCACCATCATCGCCGGCGGCACGGGCCTGGTGCTCGTGGTCAGCGCGGTGCGGCTGATTCTGCTGTCGGGCGCGCCTGGCACGACGCCGTCGGCGATCGGTTTCCTGCGCAAGGCGGCGTTGGCCTCGCTCATCATCGCACTGGCGGGTTGTGCCGCGGCCGCGATCGTCGGCCCGAGTCTGGTGACCGCGCTGGTTTTGGGGCTCGTCGGCCTCCAGGCTCCGATCGTGTTGATGCTGGCGGCCGGGTTCCTCGCAGGTGCCGGGCTCGACTAGAGCTCTTTGAGCATCCGATAATTACCCAGCGTGTTGGGTTTGACGCGGGCGAGGTCGAGGAATTCGGCGGTTCCGTCGTCGTGCGAACGAAGAATCTCCTGGTAGACGTCCACCCCCACGGGCGTCCCCTCGATGGGGTGGAAGCCGGCGCGCGCGAAGAAGTCGACTTCGAAGGTCAGGCAGAAGAGGCGCCGGATGCCCAGGGCGGCGGCGCGTGCCTCCAGCTCGGCGACGATCGCCCGGCCCAGCCCGCGCCCGAGGTAGTCTTCCTTGACGGCGAGCGTGCGAATCTCGGCGATGTCTTCCCAAAAGACGTGCAGGGCACCACACGCCACGACCTCGCCGTCGACCTCCACGACCACGAATTCTTGAAGGTGTTCAAAGTAGTCAATGAGGTCTTTGGAGATGAGGATGCGCTGATGGGCGTAGGGACGCACGATCTCGGCGATGGCCCGCACGTCACGAGCTGTGGCCGGGCGAATCATTTTCCGGCCTTGATGGAACGCAAGGCGTATTCGTGGAGGAGCTCGGCTGAGTCTTCGTCGATGATGAGGTCGGTGATGACCCCTGCGAGCAGGGCGGCCACGGTGGCGGGAATCTTGTCCGCGCCCGAGACGACGCCGATGCGCTGGGGAATCTGCCGAAGAAGGGTCGGCGTGGGTCCCGAGGCCCGCGAGTTAATCTCGAGGTCTTCCCAGCTGCCGTCCCCGCGCAGGAGCACCGTGCAGATATCGCCAACGACACCGTCCTCGCGCAGCTTTTCGAGCTCGCCCTTGCTGAGGTAGCCGCCGGAGTAGACCATTGAGGGGGTCTTGGAGGTCAGCGATCCGATGCCGAACAGCGCGATGTCGGCCCGTTGCTGGACCTCGCGCACGGCGTTGATCGAGCGCTCGCGCCACAGCGCCTCGCGGGTGGCAGCGAAGTCGAAGAAGGCGGGCACGGCGAAGTATTGGACGGCTGCACCGAAGGCCTTGCCGAAGGCCTCCATGAGCGAGCCGGCGTAGGGCACGCCGGTGGTGGAGGCATTGGCGGCGCCGTTAAGCTGGACGGCGATCGAGCCGCGGGCTGGGCGAGGCACGAGGTGGTCCACGATGGCGGCGACGGTGTTACCCCAGGCCAAGCCGATGATGGTGTCCGGCTTCATGAGGTTTGAGACGGTGATGCCGGCTACCTGGGCCACGGCGTTGAGGCGGCGCGTCTCGTTGACTCCGAAGGGAACGGGGACCACCTTGACGCGTACGTTGAACATCTGGGCGATGCGTGCCTGCATCTCGCCGGCTGCCTCCTCGGGCGGGTGGATGGTCACCTGGACGAGACCTTCGTCCTTGGCTTCGGCGATCAGGCGCGAGACCGTGGAGCGTGACACGGAGAGCCGGCGGGCGATGGACTCCATCGTCTCCCCCTGCACGAAGTGCATGACGGCGGCTTCGTATGCCGCTAGAGAGCGGTCTTGTCTATTCATCGAGGTCGTCTCCTTTAGCGATTGGTTCATTCTATACGCATTGTGCAAGTGATTTCAGGTTCGTTGAACGCCCGTGCACACTTGGGCAACTTTTCCCGATTCACCCCCGATTGGCCCACCGCCCCTTTCTTACGACGTAAATTGGAATTAAGTTTCCGCGTAGAAATCGGATGAACGATGAAAACTATAAACACCAATGTTGTTGTTATAGGCGGAGGAGCGACGGGAGCAGGTGCTCTACGAGACCTTGCCATGCGTGGCTTCGACGCCGTCCTAGTAGAACGTGCCGACTTGGCGCAAGGGACCTCTGGACGTTTCCATGGGCTGCTCCATTCTGGCGGCCGTTACGTCATTTCGGATCCTCACTCGGCAACCGAGTGCGCCGAGGAGAACGAGATTCTCCGCCGCATTCACGCCGATTCCGTGGAGGAGACCGGCGGCCTGTTCGTCGTCGGGCCAAATGACGATCCGGAGTTCTCCACGCGATTCCTGCCCGCCGCCCGCGAGACCCGCGTGCCGGCCGAGGAGCTGGACGTAGCCGAGGCGTTGCGCATCGAACCCCGCCTAAATCCCGGCATCCAGCGCGCGTTCCGCGTGCGTGACGGTTCCATCGACGGTTGGGGCATGGTCTGGGGTGCGGTCGAGTCCGCCAAGGCCTACGGCGCCCAGTGCCTGACCTACCACCGCGTGACCAAGATTGAAAGCGAAAACGGTCAGGTCTCCCAGGTGATCTGCACGGACGAGAAGACGGGCGAGGAAGTCCGCATCAACTGCCGCGCAGCCATCAACTGCGGCGGCCCGTGGGCCGGCCAGATCGCCAAGATGGCCGGGTGCCACGGCGTCGACGTCGTGCCCGGGCGCGGCATCATGATCGCCATGAACCACCGCCTCGTCAACCACGTGGTCAACCGCTGTATCCACCCCGCCGACGGCGACATCATCGTCCCGGCACACACCGTCTCCATCATTGGCACCACCGATCAGAAGGAAGACGATCCGGACTTCCTCGTGATCCGCAACTCCGAGGTCCAGCAGATGCTGGATTCGGGCGAGGACCTCGTCCCGGGCTTCCGCAAGGCACGCGCGGTTCACGCGTGGGCCGGCGCCCGCCCGCTGGTCAAGGACTCCCGCGTCGATGCCTCCGACACCCGCCACATGTCCCGCGGCATGTCGATCATCGATCACTCCAGCCGCGACGGCGTCAAGGGCTTCTTCACCATCGCCGGCGGCAAGCTCACCACCTACCGTCTCATGGCGAAGAACATCGTCGACGCGCTGCTTCACCAGCTCGGCGAGTACGTCGAGTGCACGACGGCGAACGAGGCCGTTCCCTCGCACGCCACCCGCACTCACCGCGTCTCCGACCGCCTCCACGAGGCCGAAGTCGACCGCTTCGAGGATCCGATCATTTGCGAATGCGAGCTACTGCCCCGCTCGAGCATCGAAAAGGAGCTCGACAAGCAGCCCGCCGCCAACCTCGACGACATTCGCCGTCGCACCCGCCTCGGGATGGGCCCCTGCCAGGGAACCTTCTGTGGAATGCGTGCCGCGGGCATCATGCACGAGGTCGCCGCGAAGTCGCTTGATCGCGAGGCGAACGCCGACCGCACGTCGTCGATGTTGCGCCTGTTCGTCAAGAACCGCTACTCGGGCCTCGAGTCGCTCATGTACGGCGAGCAGTTGCGCGAGGCGGCCCTCAACAAGTGGATCCTTGCGGGCAACCTCGACATCGATCACCTGCCGGCGCCCTCGGAGGAGGCCGTACGAGCAACTGGCGACCTCGAACTCATCCACGGACGTCCCGCGACAGAAGTAAAGGAGAGCGAATAATGCGCATCATTGTGATTGGCACCGGCCTTGCTGGGCTGACGAGCGCCTTGAAACTACGCGAAGCCGGCCACCACGTCGACATCGTGACCAAGGGCTGGGGCGGGTTGCTCCTGTCCTCCGGCACGCTCAGCGTCTACGGGTGGCGCAAGGATGGCCGCCCGATTTCCGAGCCGTACGCGGCCATCGACGAGCTGGTCGACGCCGAGCCGACCCACCCCTATGCGGCCATCGGCACGGACGCCGTCCGCGAGGGCGTCGACTGGCTACGCTCCACCACCGGGCTGTTCGCCGAGGCGGACGACCACAACGTCCTCATCCCGACGGCGATCGGCGCGGTTCGCCCCACCCTTGCGGTGCAGAACACCATGGTTCCCGCCCTTGTGGAGGACGCAAAGAAGTTCCTCGTGGTGGGCATCCGCCAGTTCCGGGACTTCCCGGCGGCCTTCATCGCAGACAACCTGGCCCGCACGCCGCTGGCCAAGATCGAGGCCCGTTCGGTCACGATCTCGGTAGCTCCGCGCAAGCCGGAGGCTGACTCCACGGGCACGACATTCGCCCGCGCTTTCGACGGGACGGCCGGACTCGACGGCCCCGCCACCCGCGACGCCTTGGTCCACGAGCTACGCGCCCATGTCAAGGAC
Source organism: Trueperella pecoris (assembly GCF_014926385.1). Taxonomy (NCBI): domain Bacteria; kingdom Bacillati; phylum Actinomycetota; class Actinomycetes; order Actinomycetales; family Actinomycetaceae; genus Trueperella; species Trueperella pecoris. Next base: position 1,644,216 of record NZ_CP053291.1, read on the forward strand.
GACGAGACGGTCCTCCTGCCGGCGATCCTGGGCTTCTCCCCCGACGCCTACGCGGAGATCTCCGCCGAACTCGGCGTCCCCGTGGGAGAGGTGCCGGTGCCGCCGCCGTCGATTCCCGGCCGCCGCATCAACGACCTCCTCATTCAGCGTTGCCGCGACAAGAGGGTGGACATCTCACTCAACGCCGAGGTCGTCGGCTTCGAGGCCGAGGGCAAGCACGTCACTGCCCTCAAGGTCCAGCGCGCCGGCCGCGTCACCACCGACAAGGTCGACGCCGTCGTCTACGCCGGTGGCGGCCTCGAATCGGGAGCAATCCACCGCGATTCGTACGGCGAGATCCGCGAGCGCGTCTTCGACCTGCCGCTGGCGTTCCTCGACGCCGAGGACCCGGAGACGACCGGCGTGACCGGAAACGTCGTCGTCGACGGCAAGGACATCTTCGGAAGTGGCGTGAGCGTCAACGCGGACATGCTCGCCCTTGACGGGTCGGAGCCCGCCTACGACAACCTCTACTGCGTGGGGTCGCTCATCGGCGGCGCCCGTCCGTGGAGCGAGAAGTCCGGCGAGGGTATCGCGCTCGGAAGTGCCATCGCCGCCACCCGCGCTATCTTGAGGAAGAAGGACTAATCATGACTACCGTCGTCAATCCCCTCGAACACGCCAAGGCCTCCCTGGCCCGCGCCTCACTTGACGCGTGCGTCAAGTGCACGATCTGCGAGTCGCAATGCCCGGTGGTCCGCTCAACCCCGCTCTTCAGCGGCCCGAAGTTCGTCGGCCCCCAGGCCGAACGCTTCCGCAACGGCGCCAGCGTGGACAAGTCGCTCGACTACTGCTCCGGGTGCTCAATCTGCACCACGGTGTGCCCGCAGGGCGTGAAGATCGCGGAGATCAACGCCCAGGCACGTGCGGTCATGAAGGCCGACCATATGCCGTTGCGCGACCGCCTCATCACCCAGACCGAGCTTGAGGGCAAGCTCATGACGCCCTTCGCCCCCATCGCCAACGTGGCGATGAAGACCAAGCCGATCCGTGTGATTGTGGAAAAGGTCGTCGGCGTTCACCGCGACGCCCCCGTCCCCGAGGCCCAGACCTCCACCTTCATGAGCTGGTTTAAGAAGCACGAAAAGGAACGCACCGGCCCCTTCCCCAAGGGCCCGATCGTGTTCTTCCACGGCTGCGCCGGCGGCTACTTCGAGGTCTCCACGTCCAAGGCCACGGTCGAGGTGCTCGAAAAGCTCGGCTACGAGGTGCTCGTGCCCAAGCAGGGATGTTGCGGCCTCGCCCAGCAGTCCAACGGCCTGTTCGGCGGCGCCACCAAGAAGGTCCGCCAGCTGTGCGACCAGCTCAACTCCGCCGGCAAGGATCTCACGATCGTTTCGTCGTCGGGCTCGTGTGCCGGCATGCTGCGCCACGAGGCCCACGAGATCATGGGCCTCGACGATCCCACGTTGCTCGACGTCGGCTCGCGCACGGTTGAGACTTCCGAGTTCATCCTCGAACTCATGGACAACGGGGAGTTCCCCTTCGAGGAGCTCAAGCCGTGGGATATTACCATCCCCTACCACCAGCCGTGCCAGGTCAAGAGCCAGGGCATCGGCAAGCCAGCCATCCGAATGATGGAGGCGGTTCCCGGCGTCAAGGTGGTCGAGTCCGGCGAGGCCTGCTGTGGCATCGCGGGTACCTACGGTCTGAAGAAGGAAAAGTTCGAGGTCGCCCAGGCTGTGGGCAAGCCGCTGTTCGACATGGTCAAGCGCACCAATCCCAAACTGGCTGCCTGTGAGACCGAGACCTGCCGCTGGCAGATCCGCAAGGGCACCGGCGCCACGGTGGTTCATCCGATCGAGATTATCCATCGCGCGCTCGGGCTGGCCTAGGCTCCGCTCAATCGCGAGGGGCAGATCCTACGGGGTTTGCCCCTCGCGGTCGTTTCCGGTGCGGCCTACCGCGATGATGGCGGCCGCAACCATGACGCCGAGCGTGGCAACCCATGAGCCCACATCGTTCGCCGGTGCCAAGGGCAAGGCCCACCACGCCGGCTCGCTCCATTCGTTGACGCCCTGGACCCAACACACCAGCCCGACGCCGACGCCGCATAGCCAGCTCGCGCTTCGCAAGACGGGACCCAGCGCAACGGCGAGCGAAACGTAGAATACGGCGTCGCGCAGGATAATTCCCTGCACGCCGATTACCGCGGTCGGCAAACTAAAAACAAGGGCGCCGGCAAGCACGTAGCCGAAATCTGCTAGCCGCCGCCAGGCAGCGCGAGGCGCAATGGCCTCGGTCGAATCGCGCCACCGTCCGAGGAACATGGTCACGGCACCTGAGGCGCTGAGTACCAACGGCCACAGCACGTTGACCACGCCTGGTCGACCAATCACGTCAAATCGCTCCTGCGGCACCATCGCAGTCAGAAGTATGAGCAGCGCAAGGAAACACCAAGCCGCAATCACCCCGCGTACGCGTAGCACTAGCATGCTTTCAATGCCTCGAAGGCGCGCAAGGTCTCATCTCGATCCGTGATCACACCAGTTTCGCCATAGCGTGAAACGATATCCACGGCCTCCCGCACGCTACCCACGTTGCATTGTGGGGGAATCTGTCGGTTGATCGCCTCCCACCTCACCGAGGCGGCGAGGTCTTTCTCCAGTGGGTTGACGTAGGCACTATCTTCTCCGCCCCTCTGATCCCACCGACGTGGCACCTCGACCCCGAGCTCAGCCAGTTGCTCCGATACGTGCGCCACGGCCTCTTCGACGGCGGGCCGCACGGACCCGTATCCCCTCCCGAGGCATATCTCGTAGCCCTCCGGCGAGACCACACAGGTCACATTCTTGTCTGTCAGCGCCAACCTCGAGGAAATCCCATCACCGGCCAACGCCGAATCCAGGATATACGTTCCACCAGCGCTGACGATGACCAGCAGTACGCCGACTGCCAGGTTGCGGGCTGACCGGCGTCGTCCGCCCTCGTACAGCTTGAGGACACCGAAGGCGATGAGGAGGGACGCAACGATTCCCACAAGGTGAAATCTCCAATGTGGGACGACGCCGACGAGGCTCGCGCTGGCCCCGCCTGCCTGCACGAGCGGCGCTAAATGTGTCCCATACAAACCAAGGATCAGCCCAAAGATGCCCAGCGTCACGACGGGCGCGAGCCACAGACGTGGGTAGGCGCCGCCGGAGACAAAACCGACGACCCCAGCGACATAGATCAGCATGAGGGCGCTCAGCATTGGCCACACGTCGGGCCATGTTGCGAAGAATCCGCCCGTGTATGTGCAGGCAATCGCCATCGCAAGACCGCCCAAGCCCAATGCGGCCGCCACCGGGCGAAATAGTCGTGTCACCTCCCGCAACACGACCGATGAGTGACGCGGGGACATGGCCAGGACATCGTCGAGAGCGGGGACCATCTGAGCGGCCCACCATGCAGACAAACCCGCGAAAAGAGGAGCGATCATCACGGACAGGAACGCCAGAGACATCGAGGCGCGCGTCCACTCGTATCGCCAATCCCAGTCACGTGCTACGAGGTTGATCAACACAAATAGGGTGGCAAGGACGAATATGGATCGTTGGTTACTCCTCATCTGTGCCCGACCTGCCGAGGAGTACATCTCGCGCCTGGCGTGCCGAGAGCCGCTCTTCATGGAGCTCGCATCCGCCACGGCGAAGGACGAGGAGCGCCCCGTTGAGCGCAACGATCTCCTCCACCGAGTGCGTGGTCATGATCGTCATGGTCTCTCGCGAGATACTTCGTAAGGATTGCCAGAGCAGTTCTTGGTGGCGCAGGTCAATCCCCGACGTTGGCTCGTCCAAAAGTAAGAGTTTGGGGCGGTGGAGGGTCGCCATCGCCAGGAAGACCCTCCGCGCCGTTCCGCCTGAGAGCGCACCCATGTGATGGTCGAGCAGGTCGGAAATGTTGGCCATGTCCACCGCACGGTCGATATGAGCCTGAGTTTGGGCGCCCGGAATCATACGAAGCCACGCCGCATACTGGAGCGCTTCCCTCACCGTGAAGCCTTTCGGGAATCGAGGGAACTGCGCCAAATAGCCGATCTGCGCTCGGACGGCTTCGAGGTTTGCGCGCACCACAACCGTGCCGTCGAATATTATCTGACCTCGATGCGGAATCAGGGTGGCAAGTGCACTCAACAGGGTTGTCTTACCTGCTCCGTTCTCTCCCGCAACGAGATTTAGCCCTTCCGTGAGCGTGACCGTCACAGAATCTATGACCGCTTTTCTCCCTCGAAAAACGGTAACGTCGCGCAACTCAACTTTCATGGGAGTGGTTGTCTCATTGATCTAGTAATTTTCAGTGATTATCGCAGGTTCACTACAAGAATCAGGTACCGGGAATCCCATCTGCGCACATACAACCATCACTCCCCTCATTGCAAAACCGTCCGCCGGCATCGCAGATGTCAAGGTCTGAGCCAACATACTTCCAGCCCTGTCTGCAGGTGAGCGTGTCGACTTACTTGTGAGGTTATCCCAGTGCTGATAAAGCTGCCCGGTACTCGTATCTCTCCGATTAACTAACGCACTAAATTGTGTTGTCCCATGCACAGTGTTGCCATCCCTCAGCCCATCGACAACCCGCATGGTAGACGCAGCCACTCCCGCAACATTCACAAACCTTCCACCACCAGAAACGACTTCATTACCTTTGTAATAAGAAGCTACGGGCCCCCAGCTTTTACCTTGAGCTTGTGCAAAGCCCGCCGCAAGAAATAAGGCCGACACCATAACCATAGCAGCGCACCGATTTATCCGCATCATCACTCCTCTATTGAATATATAAGTCACAACACGCACTACACCTACCTTGGACACTTTGGAACATACTTGCCAAACATTCGAATTAGCCAATTTTAGACAATCAAAAATTAAAACTAGTTTCGCTGCGCCGACACGACCCCTGCACGTCCGACGCCACCGTCGCACCTCTCGCTTGACGACGCACCTTAAACCGGGCTTTCTTGTGCGTCACCGACGGAAAGGTACGTCACGGACGGAGAGGTGCGTCGCGAGCGGGCGCTAGACGCGGGTCGCCACGAGCGGAGAGGTGCACCATGAGCGGCGGGACCTCATGTAAAAGCGCGACCTCACGTAGAATAGACCTTCCTGGGAAAGGAGCAATCATGTTCGAACAGATCACCGAACCCGCGGCCTATCACGGCGAGGGCCCATGCTGGTCCGCGAGCTGGGGTGGCCTGCGCTGGGTGGATATGCTGGCCGGAGACCTCCTGACCCTCCTTCCCGACGGCTCGATCCACCGCCTCCCCACCGGCTCACCGGTTGCGGCCTTCGTGCGCCCGCGCGCGAGCGGCGGTTTCGTCGTCGGACTTGAGCGCGGCCTGGGCCTGGCCGACGAGCCTTTCGGCGAGGTTCGCCATCTTCCGCCCATGTGGGACGACGCCGACCTGCGCATGAACGAAGGTGCCACCGACCCCTGGGGAAACCTCTACGCCGGCTCCATGGCCTATTCGCGCACGCCTGGAGCGGGATCCCTCTTCAAAGTTTCCCCAGACCTAGACGTCACAACGGTGTTGCCAAGGGTCTCGACGTCGAACGGCCTCGACTTCTCGCCCGACGCCCACCGCGCCTACTATCACGACACCGCCACGCGTAGCACGGACGTGTTCGACGTCGTGGATCAGGAGCTGAAGAATCGCCGCGTCTTCCACGAGGCGATCGGCACGAGTCCCGACGGGCTGACCGTGGACAGCGCGGGCAACGTGTGGGTGGCCCTCAACAAGGTGGGCAAGGTCCGCCTCTACTCCCCTGACGCCGAGATTCTTAGCGAGTGGGAGCTTCCCGTCCGCCTCGTCACCGCGGTAACGCTTGGCGGCCCCGACGGTCGCGATGTCTTCATCACCACCTCCCGCGAAAACCTCGCCGACCCGGAGCCGGCAGCCGGCGCGGTCTTCCACGGGCGCGCCGAGGTTCCCGGCAAGCCGGTCGTGCCGTTTGCAGGCTAAGCCCGCCGCTAAGCTTACGCCACCCCATTGCAAGGCAAGGAAGAACACACATCACCTTTTCCCGCTTCTGACCTGCGAAAACGACTAGATCACGATTTCTTGGCACGGGCCGAACCGCGCACGAGGTATACACTTGAGCCCATGTCCACGCCCCTGTCTGATGATGGCCTTTTCGACCTGCCCGAGTCGGCGCGAGCACCGCACGCCCGCGTCATTTTGGTGATGGGCGCATCCGGCAGCGGCAAGACGCGCTTCACGACGCGCACAGGCCTCCCCGTCGTCTCGCTTGATGAGTTTTACTACGATGGCGATCGGCCCGGCATGCCGATGCGCCACGGCATGGTCGACTGGGATTCTCCATCCACATGGGATCGCCAAGGAGCAGTTGACGCACTCGTCGAGCTCTGCACCAAGGGAACCACGACGGTCCCGGTTTACGACATCCCCACCAGCAAGAAGGTCGGTGAACGGACTCTCGAGATGGATGGGCGCCGCTACGTGCTGGCCGAGGGAATTTTTGCCCCCGAAATCATCAACGACCTCAAACGAGAAGGCATCCTCGCTGACGCCATGTGCATCAAGCGCCCCCGCGTGCAGACCTTCTGGTTCCGCCTCATGCGTGACCTCGACGAGGCACGCAAGCCGCTACCGAACCTCCTGCGCCGCGGCATCGCCCATTTCTTCGCCGAGCCCGCAATGTATCGCCGCGTGGAGGCGAAGGGCGCCCGACCGGTCTCCTACACCGAAGCACAGGAAGCGCTGACTCAGATGCTGGCCGCCCTGCGCTGGAACGAGTAGTTGCCGCTCGTGAGAGCCCCGCGTCTGCACTACCACCGCGCATCGTGAGGTTCGGATGCGAGCGTGACGACGGCGTCGTCAGCCCGCATCAAACTGTGAGCGTGCACACTTTCTCAAACTCCATTTGTTCATAGTGCAAACATGTTCAATTCGTCTAGTCCGGACCGCATGCCTGCTCAAACGAGCAAGAATAGGATAAGGCTTCCGAGTTTTCTTTTGAGCCTTTCGGCAACGTCGCCGAATAATGTCGCACAACGTGAAAGAGGCAATTATGTCACTTGGAGAAATCTTTGTATCCGAGTTCATCGGAACAATGTTCCTCATCATCTTGGGTGTTGGCGTCGTGGCCAACAACCTGCTGACGAAGAACAAGGGCCGCGGAACCGGCTGGCTGATGATCAACTTTGGATGGGGTCTTGCAGTCTTTATCGGCGTCTACGCCGCCTACCGGACCGGCGGTCACCTCAACCCGGCGGTGACCCTCGGTGTCCTTGCTGCAGGTGCCGAGGAGTACGTCCCCGGCGTTGCAGTGAACTTCGCCAACACAATGGTCTACATTGTGGCCCAGTTTGCCGGCGCGTTCGTCGGCGCAGTGGTGGCCTGGCTTTCCTACAAGCAGCACTACGATGCACACGAGAACAAGGCCGAGATTCTCGGCACCTTCGCCACCGGCCCGGAAATCCGCAACCCACTGTGGAACACCCTCACTGAGGCCGTCGGCACCTTCGTGCTCGTCGCCTGGGTTCTCTACAATGGCGGCATCCCGACCGCCGTCGGCCCGCTCGCCGTTGCCCTCGTGATCGTCGCAATCGGCGCCTCCCTCGGCGGCCCGACCGGGTACGCAATCAACCCCGCCCGTGACCTCGGACCGCGTATCGCTCACGCCATCCTGCCAATCAAGGGCAAGGGTGGCTCCGACTGGGGCTACTCCTGGGTTCCGGTTGTCGGCCCGACCATCGGCGGCGTTCTCGCAGGTCTGGTCTTCGGCCCGAACATGCTCAACATCCTCGGCATGTAGTAACGAACGACGCCGTCTGGCCGCATCTCTCCCTACGTTTAACGCGGCCTGGCGGCGTCGTGCTATGTGGCGCTTGGACACTGCTCACGGGCGGTAGCGGGATAATTCTCAGAATCTTTTTTACCGTTGACCGTTTGTTAAAAGTATGATGGGCGCCCCACACCATCGCTATCATTTTTAGTAACCATTCAATGACGAAGGGAACCCAATGACTGAGAAAAAGTACGTAATGGCGATCGACCAGGGAACAACGTCATCCCGTGCGATCATCTTCGACCACTCCGGCAACATCGTCTCGGTGGGTCAGAAGGAACATGAGCAGATCCTGCCCAAGGCTGGATGGGTTGAGCACAACCCGATCGAAATCCGTGACAACATTCGCGAGGTCATTGGCCAGGCGCTGTCCAAGGCAAACATCAACCGGCACGAGATCGCAGCGGTTGGCGTGACCAACCAGCGCGAGACCGCCGTCGTGTGGGATAAGAACACGGGCGAACCGATCTACAACGCCATCGTGTGGCAGGACACCCGTACGGACAAGATCGTCCGCGAGCTTGCTGGGGACGAGGGGCCGGACAAGTACAAGGAAATTTGCGGCCTTGGCTTGGCCACCTACTTCTCCGGCCCGAAGATCAAGTGGATCCTCGACAACGTCGAGGGCGCACGTGAGAAGGCTGAAGCCGGCGACCTCCTCTTCGGCAACACCGACTCCTGGGTGATCTGGAACCTCACCGGTGGCCCCAACGGCGGCGTCCACGTCACCGACGTCACGAACGCCTCCCGCACCATGCTGATGGACGTGCGCGAGCTGAAGTGGCGCGAGGACATCTGTGCGGACATGACCATTCCGATGTCGATGCTCCCCGAGATCAAGTCCTCCTCCGAGGTCTACGGCTACGGCTCGAAGAACTCCCTCATCATCGACACCCCGATCTCGGGCGACCTCGGCGATCAGCAGGCAGCGACCTTCGGCCAGGCCTGCTTCGAAAAGGGCATGGCTAAGAACACCTACGGCACCGGCTGCTTCATGCTCATCAACACGGGCACCGAGGCCATCACCTCCAAGAACGGCCTGCTGACCACGGTGTGCTACAAGATCGGCGACCAAGACACGGTCTACGCCCTTGAGGGCTCGATTGCCGTGACGGGCTCGCTCGTGCAGTGGCTGCGTGATCAGCTCGGCATCATCTCCTCCGCACCGGAGATTGAGACCCTGGCCGACACGGTTGAAGACAACGGCGGCGTCTACATCGTCCCGGCGTTCTCCGGCCTGTTCGCCCCGTACTGGAAGGACGACGCTCGCGGCGCGATCGTCGGACTGACCAGGTACAACAACAAGGGCCACCTGGCACGCGCGGTCCTCGAGGCCACCGCGTTCCAGACCGCCGAAGTTCTTGAGGCCATGAATGCCGATTCCGGCGTAGACCTCGAAGAGCTTCGCGTTGACGGCGGCATGACCGCCAATGACGCCCTCATGCAGTTCCAGGCCGACATCCTCGGTGTCAACGTGGTCAAGCCCGTCGTCGCCGAAACCACCGCGCTCGGCGCCGCATACGCGGCAGGCATCGCGGTCGGCTTCTGGAATGGCGAGCAGGACGTCATCGACAACTGGCAGGAGGACAAGCGCTGGTCGCCTCAGATGGACGACTGCGAGCGTGCCCGCCAGATGCGCCTGTGGAAGAAGGCCGTCTCCCGCACCTTCGATTGGGTGGACGATGACGTTCGCGGCGAGTAAGCAGTAAGTTAACCTCCAACGCGTGGGCGGGCCCGACTGGGTCCGCCCACAGCTTTACATGTCACCTAACCTGCGCACTGTCTCGCTCATACGTCTACTATGAGGCTTATGCAAAAGTTTTTGACCTCTAAGCGTTCCATCCCGCTCCGCCTCATTCTCCTCCTCTTCTGGTTGGGAATGCTCGCTTTCGGCGGCATGGCGCAGAGCAAGGTTTCCTCGGTCGCGGAAAACGACCCCGCATTTTTCCTGCCCGCATCAGCCCAGTCCACGCTCGCCTCTCAAGCCGCCCGCGATTTCAAAGATTCCAACCAGCTACCCGTCTTGATCGTCGCCGAGGGCGCCACGTTCGGCCAGTCCGAGTTGGGTGCGCTGGCCAAGCTCGGTCAGCAGTTGCCTGACGCCGACGTCGCCGGCCGCCCACTATCGGACTTCCTCGCCCAGGATCAGATTCCACCCATCCCCAACGCCGAGGCCTCGGCCGTGCTGCTGCCCGTGGCTCTCGACGCCAATGCCGTCAACGAGATCGGCCCGGACGGCAAGAAGCAGGTCGGCAGCATCGTCAGCGCGATCCGCACGCAGGTGGCCAAGTTCCAGGAAAGTGACCTGCCCGGGGTGAAGGTGTACGTCAGTGGCCCGGCCGCGCTCACCGCCGACCTCGGGGCGGCCTTCGCGGGAATCGACCTCACCCTGTTGCTCGTCACCCTCGTCTTGGTGGCCGTCATTCTCGTCGTCGTCTACCGCTCGCTCTTCTTGCCGATTGCCGTTCTCACGACGGCGATCGCTGCGCTCAGCGGCGCCGTCCTCGTCACCTACCAACTCGCACTGCGCAACATTGTGGATCTCAACAGCCAGACTCAAGGAATTCTTGCCATCTTGGTCATCGGTGCCACCACCGATTACGCACTCCTGATCGTCGCCCGATACCGAGACGAGCTACGCGACGCATCGGAGGCGAACGGCGTCGTTGACACGCCGATCCGTGCGCTCGCCCGGTCAGTGATGGGCTCGTGGGAACCGATCCTTGCCTCCGGCGGAACGGTGATCGCCGGCATGCTGTGCTTGCTCGTCTCGGATCTGACCTCGACCGCCTCGCTCGGACCCATCGCGGCGATCGGCATCGTCTTTGCCATGCTTGCCGCCCTGACCCTGTTGCCCGGAATGCTCATGCTTCCTGGCAACCGCTTCGCGCGCACGGTCTTCTGGCCCGCACACCTTCCCGCCAAGCAAGAGATCGACCCCTCGCGTGCCGACGCCGTCTTCGCAGGTCACGGCCTATGGTCGCGGTGGTCGCGGGTGGTGCGGGACCACGACCGTAAGGTCTGGGTAGGCTCGCTCATCGTGCTAGTCTTCCTCGCCGCTTTCGCGCCGACGTTCCGCAGCGGAGGCACCTCTCAAAGCGAGCAGTTCATGACCAAGCCCGAGTCCGTGGTCGGCCTGGAGGTGCTCGCGAAGCGCTTCGACGTCGGCTCCGTCGAACCCATCGAAGTCATTGCCCCAGAAGCTGAGGCAAAAGAACTCGCGGCCCGCATCGAGACCATCGACGGGGTCAAGTCCGTCCAGTTCCAGACCTCCGCGGCGAACGCTGGCATGCCGGCCGGCGTCGGGGGCAGACCCGGCGGCGCGGGTGAGCCGGGAGTCGCGGGCGCGCCAGGAGGCCAGGCTCAGCCGCAGGCAGGTGGCGAGCCGCTCGTCGTCAACGGACGAGTCCTCCTCTCCGTCGCAACCACCATGCCCGCTGGCGACACGGCTGCCCGGGCCGTCGTCAAGGACATCCGCGATGCGGCAACCGACCTCGGCATCGAGGCGCTGGTCGGCGGCGTCGCGGCCCAGAATCTGGACACGCAAAACACCGCGCGATCAGACCTCTTCGCCGTGGTTCCGCTCGTCCTGGGCATTATCACGATCATGCTCATGGTGTTGTTGCGCTCCGTCGTCGCGCCCCTCGTGCTCGTCGTCGCAAACGTGCTGTCATTCGCCTCGGCCCTGGGCATATCTGCCATCATCTTCAACTGGATCCTCGGCTTCCCGGGTGCGGACGCCTCCGTGCCGTTGTATGCCTTCGTCTTCCTTGTCGCCTTGGGCATCGATTACACGATCTTCCTCATGGCGCGCGTGCGTGAAGAATCGGACCGGCTCGGAACGCGCGATGGCCTTCTGCGCGGGCTGGCCGTCACGGGCGGTGTCATCACATCTGCGGGCGTCGTCCTCGCCGCCACGTTCGCCGCGTTGGGCGTGATCCCGTTGCTGTTCATGGTGCAACTGGCCATCATCGTGCCACTCGGGCTGCTTATTGACACGATCATCGTACGCACGGCTCTCATCGCCGGCCTGGTTCACGACGTCGGTAACCCGATCTGGCTCCCCCGCAAGGTGCGCTAGGAAGCGATGCGCGAGTTAGACGCTAGCTAGAAAGGGAGCGCCCGGCACGTGCCGGGCGCTCCCCCATCGCTCAGATCACGAGTCAGACTACTCGGAATCTGCCTCAACAGCCTTCGGCGCCTTGGCCTGCGGCTTGACGAACGGGAAGAGGATCGTCTCGCGAATACCCAGGCCCGTGAGGACCATCAGCATGCGATCGATGCCCATGCCCATGCCGCCCGACGGCGGGAAGCCCTGCTCCATCGCCTCGATGAAGGACTCATCGAGCTGCATGGCCTCCGGGTCGCCTGCGGCGGCGTCGAGAGACTGCTGGGTGAGGCGCTCGCGCTGAATGACCGGGTCTGCGAGCTCGGTGTAAGCGGTGGCCACTTCGACGCCACGCACGTAGAGGTCCCACTTTTCGGTCAGGCCCGGCTTCGTACGGTGGTTACGAGTCAGCGGCGAGGTGTCCTCAGGGAAGTCGAAGACGAACGTGGGCTCCCACAGCTTGGAACCGACCAGCTCCTCCCAGATATCTTCTGCGATCTTGCCGGCAACCGCGTATTCCTTAACGCCAATCCCAAACTTCTCAGCAATCTCGACGAGGCGCTCGCGCGGAGTTTCGACGCTGACATCCTCCCCCACGGCCTCGGACAGGGAGGTGTAGAGGTCGAGGCGCGCCCACTCGCCGCCCAGCTCGTACTCGGAGCCATCCGCCAGCGTCACCGTAGTGGTGCCGAAGATATCGCGGGCGGCGTTCTGGATGAGGTCACGGGTCAGGACAGCCATCTCCTCGTAGGTGGCGTACGCCTCGTAGGCCTCCATGGCGGAAAATTCGGGAGAATGCGTGGAGTCCGCACCCTCGTTTCGGAAGTTCTTACCGATCTCGAAGACTCGCTCAATACCACCGACGACGGCCTTTTTCAGGTAGAGCTCCGTGGCGATACGGAGGTAGAGGTCCTGGTCGTACGCGTTGATGTGGGTTTCGAACGGGCGGGCGGCGGCGCCTCCATGGAGCGGCTGGAGGATCGGGGTCTCAACCTCGAGGTAGCCACGCTCATCGAACGTACGGCGAATCGACTTCATCATGCCTGCACGCACGCGCACGATCTTGCGGGCGGCGTCGCGGGTGATGAGATCGAGGTGACGGTTGCGGATGCGGGTCTCCTCGCCGAGGGACATCTCCGTGCCATCCTCTGCGGTGAAGGTCTTGGGCAGCGGCCGGATGGCCTTCGACGCCATCTTCCATTCGCAGGCGAAGATCGACAGCTCGCCGCGCTTGGAGGCGCCCACATAGCCCTCCACCCACACGTAGTCGCCCAGATCGACGTCCGCCTTCAGCGCGTCCAGCGCCTCCTTGCCCACGTTTGCGAGGGAGAAAATCACCTGAATGCGCTCGCCGTCGCCCGCCTGGAGCTGTGCGAAAGCAATCTTGCCCGAGGGGCGGAACAGCATGACGCGGCCAGCGATCTTCACCCGAGCCTCGGTCAGCTCGTCGCCCGGCTCAAGCACGACGACGTCCGCTGCCTCGCGGGCGGAACCGGCCGCGTCGTCGTCGCGATTGACGGCGTAGCCAGATCGCACGCCGCCCACGCTCGACGTGATCTCGAGCTCGGGCGGATACGGATCGCGCCCCTCTTCCAGGAGGCGGGCGCGCTTGCCCTTACGTACGGCGATCTGGTCCGACGTGTCGTCGTATTGAGGCTGAGTCATTCTTTTCCTTTTCTCGAAGAGAGCCGTGTGGGCGAAAATCTAAAGCTGATCCTTGATGTAGTTCGGGATGATGTCCGCGATCGATGCAAGCACGTAGTTGGGCTGGTCCTGCGGCTTGAGCGCGGCAGTCTGCTCGAGGCTCGTATCGCCCGTGAGCACGAGGGCAGTGGGCACGCCGAAGCGCTTGGCCATGCGGATATCCGCGCCGAGGGAATCGGTGACGAAGAGGGCTTCTTCCGCAGAGACGTCAATGTCTTCGAAGATCATCTCCAGCAGGTCCGTTTCGGGGCTGCCTAGGTTCTTCGTGAGACGCTTGCGGGTGGCGGTCTCGAGGGCGGTCACGAGCGGAAGTACGCCCGGCTCGAGCGTGCCATCGGGGAGGCGGCGCAGACGACGCAGGGAGGAGGTCACCAGGTCGGCGCCATTGTCAGCAATCGCGTGGTAGGCGGTGGAGAACATCTGCATGCTGAAATCGTGGGCGAAGGAAAGCATAACGACGTTGATCTCGGACGGATCGTCGCTGATGGCGATGCCGGAAGCCGCGAGCTCGTCACGGAAGTTCGTCTCGCCTGCAACGAAGACCTTCGCTCCCGGGTAGGCATGCGTCAGATAGCGGGAGGCAAGCGTGGCCGGCGTGATGACCTGATCGGCGGAGATTTCGATACCCTCGCCGGCCATGATTTCCACGAGTCGGGCGGGCGTGACGGCCGACAGCCACGACATGAAGCGAATCGGGCGGCTGAGGTGCGTGATGGCCTTGATGACGGTCTTGAGCTCAGGCATGAGCTCCGTTCCGGTGTAGAGGGCTGCATCGATGTTGATGAGGTAGGCGTCAAAGACACGGCCGGGGGCCTCGTCGACCATGACCTGCAGGTCAGAGATTCGCGAGGAGATTTCTTCCTCGCCGGTGGCGAAGTCGGATGCCGTGGTCACCGCTTCCGTGGCCCGAGCGGAGGTGCCGGCAATCTTCTCCCGGAGCTTGTTAGTATCGGGAATCAATGCCTTGGGGTTGATCTGGGGAATCTTGACGTTGAATCGCATGGGTACTCCTAGCGGGCCTGATCGAAGGGGATGCCTGAAGCTGACAGATCGTGGTCGTTGTCCGGGACCTGCCCCGGGTCGCTTCCACGCTCAAGGATGTGGTTGTGTTCATCGACGAAGACGACCGCCGGCTCGTAGCTGCGTGCGGCCGCGGAGGCCATCTGGCCATAGCACATGATGATGACGAGGTCTGAGGGGTTGACGAGGTGGGCGGCGGCGCCGTTGAGTTGCACCTGCCCCTTCCCGCGCTCGCCCGGAATGACGTAGGTCGTCAATCGGTTGCCGTTGTTGACATTGACGACGTCGACTTGCTCGCCCGGGAGAATGTCTGCAGCCTCCAGCAGGTCGAGATCGACCGTGATGGAACCGACGTAGTGCAGATTGGCCCCCGTGACGGTGGCACGGTGGATCTTGCCGGTGATCATCGTTCGTAGCCTCATCGAATGGTGACCTCCATGTTGTCAATGAGGCGTGTGGACCCGACGTACGCCGCGGTGACGAGGAGGCCCTCGCCGTGAGCGTTGTCATCCATCTGCTGGAAGGTTGCCGGATCCACGAGGTGCAGGTAGTCCAGGCGAACGCCTTCGGCGCCCACGAGTTCGCCACGCACGCTCTCACGGACTTCCGCGACCCCGGCGCCTGCCTCAGCCAGTTCGCGGCCGTGGCGCAACGCCGATGACAGGGCGAGCGCCTGCTGCCGCTCCGCCTCGGACAGGTAGGAGTTGCGCGAGGACAGGGCCAAGCCCGACTCGTCGCGCTTGATCGGCACCGGGCGAATATCGATGCCCATGTTGAGATCATCGACCATCGTGCGCACGAGGGCGAGCTGCTGGGCGTCCTTCTGCCCGAAGTAAGCCATGTCCGGGTGGACCAAATTGAATACCTTGTGGACAATCTGAAGCACACCGGCGAAGTGGCCTGGACGAGTGGCGCCTTCCAGAATCGTTGCCACGGGCCCGGGATCGATGCGCACGAGCGGCGTGCGCGGATAGATATCCTCATCGGTGGGAAGGAAAGCCACGTCCACGCCTTCGGATTCGAGGAGCGCCACATCCGCTTCGACGGGGCGCGGGTAGGCCTCGTAGTCCTCGTTCGGCCCGAATTGAAGCGGGTTGACGTACACCGATGCCACGACCGTATCGGCCTGCGCCCGTGCAGCCTTCAGGAGCTGGGCGTGCCCGTCATGAAGCGCGCCCATCGTCATGACGAGGGCGCGGGTGCCGGATGTTTCGGCCAATGCCAAGGCGAGTTCGTTTCGCGTAGTGCAGACTTTCACGGTTTCTATCCTATCTGCCACCACTTGGGCCGCGAAGGTTGCCGACGATGGTATGCAACTCATTTGCCGCCTCTTCACTGAGCATGCCCTGGGCAAGGGCACGATCCACGAGCGCTGCGAGGACGTGGCGGTGGCTGAGCGCGACGTCGGACAGCTCCGGTGATTCGGCAGCCAGCGTGTCCAGAGCAGCCACGCGCTGCACCACGAGCTCGCCCGCCGGCACGACGCCGTAGCCCCGCCCCTCGCGCGCTACGAGCCCCTGTTCGAATGCTGTTCCCGCCCACATCCGCAGGAGCGCGCTAGGATCTTCCACCCCGATTTCGCCGAGCACGCGGCTGGCCTGGGTGAGCGCCAGCTTGATCCCATCGGCCGCATGATCGAGGGCAGCGGCGTAGATCTGACGATCGGCGGAGTTGACGACCACGCCTTCGCCGCCCATTTCGGCCGCGAGCGCGAGCCCGATAGGTTGGAGGACGTTGGCGGCGGAGACGACGAAGCGGGCGCCGCTCAGGCGTGCCACGTCCATCGAGGTGCCCGTGAATTCCATGACCGGGTGCAGCGCCAACGTCAGGGCCCCGCTGGCCTGGGCCCCCTCCAGCACCTCCGTGCCGAATCGCGGCGAGGTGTGCAGCACGATCTGGCCGGGTTGCCACGCACCCAGCTTGCGCAGGCCATCGACGAGCGGGGCCAATTCGGAATCCGGAAGTGCGAGGATCACCAGCTCAGAGCATTCGACGATCCTTGGCACCTCAAGCGCCGGGACGCCAGGCAGCATGAGCTCGAGGCGCTCGCGCGATTCTTCCGATGAGGCATAGGCGCCCACGATCGTGTGGCCGGCCGCCCGCAGGGCGCTGCCCAGCGCCGAGCCGACCTTGCCAGCAGAGATAATTCCGACGCCCATGCGCCCGGTTGAGTTGTCCACGCCCCCATCTTATCGACCCCCTCCAACGCTTTTTCACCCCGCCTCCTCCCCTCCCGACTTCGCACGTGACTATCGCCGTGACAAAGCCCCCAGCTACCAGCGAAAGCGGCGGGCGCTAGGCAGGGAAACTGTTGCGTGATGTGGGTAACGGTGGAAGACTTAAAGGCATGAAAAAACTTATCAATAACCCCAATGACGTGGTCACTGATTCCCTGACCGGCGTGGCCGCAGCCCATCCGGATCTCCTCGAGGTCGACCTCCCCAATCACATCGTTTACCGAGCAACCAAGAAGGATGGCAAGGTCGCCATCATTTCCGGCGGCGGCTCGGGCCACGAACCTCTCCACTCCGGCTTTGTCGGCGAAGGCATGCTCGACGCCGCCTGCTGCGGCGAGGTCTTCACCTCCCCCGTACCGGATCAGATCATGGAGGCCACGAACCGGGTCGATTCCGGCGCGGGTGTGCTCCACATCGTCAAGAACTACACCGGCGACGTCATGAACTTCGAGATGGCCGCCGAAATGGCCGCTGACATGGAGGGAACCACCGTTCGCGCTGTCATCGTCGAAGACGACGTGGCGGTCCAGGATTCGCTTTACACCGCCGGCCGCCGCGGCGTGGGCGGCACGGTCTTCGTTGAGAAGATTGCCGGCGCCCTTGCCGAAGAAGGCGCTGATCTGGACGCCGTCGTTGAGGTCGCGCAGAAGGTCGCAGACAACACACGCAGCTTCGGTCTGGCACTTACCTCCTGCACGGTTCCGGCCGCGGGCAAGCCCACCTTCGAGCTGGGCGAGAACGAGATCGAGCTTGGCATCGGCATTCACGGCGAGCCGGGCCGCGAGCGCCGCCCGCTTCAGTCGGCTCACGAGCTGGCCAAGGAACTCGTCGATCCCATCCTCCACGACATGGACTTCACCGGAGCGCCGGTCCTCGCCATGCTGGGCGGCATGGGCGGCACCCCGCTCTCGGAGCTCTACCTCATGTATGGCGAGGTGGCGAAGCTGCTCAAGGAGGCCGGCGTCGAGGTCGCACGTGTCTTGGTCGGCGATTACGTGACTTCCCTGGAGATGGCAGGTTGCGCGCTCTCGCTGCTCAGGGCGGACGAGGAACTCCTGCGCTTGTGGGACGCTCCCGTCCTGACCACAGGCCTGAGGTGGGGCAAGTAATGGCACAGATTCAGCCTTTCGTCGAGTGGATGGCCGGCTTCAAGAAGCGGATTGACGCCAACGCGGCCGAGCTGACGGACCTCGATCGCCAAATCGGTGACGCGGACCACGGCTCCAACATGGCACGCGGCACGCAAGCAATCTCGGAAATTGATCCGGACTCCATCAAGGATGCGGGCGCTTACCTGAAGAAGGCCGGCATGTCGCTGGTATCGAAGGTGGGCGGTGCATCGGGCCCGCTGTATGGCACGCTGCTGATGAAGATGGGGGCCGCGCTTCCGGAGGGCGATCTGACCCGCGAGGGTTTCGTCGCCGCCCTGCGCACCGGCGTCGAGGCCCTTCAGGCACGCGGCAGGTCGGAGGTGGGTGACAAGACGATGCTTGACGTCTGGTTCCCCGCTCTCGAGGCCGCCGAGGCGGCCGAAGGCTCGTTGTCCGAGGCGCTTCAGGCCGCGCTGACGGTTGCTCGCGACAGCGCCGAGGCCACCATTCCGATGGTCGCCCGCAAGGGCCGTGCCTCCTACCTGGGCGAACGCTCGAAGGGCGTCAAGGATCCGGGCTCGGCCTCCTCCGTCCTCCTCATCGAAGCAGCAGCGGAGGCATTTGGTGACTAACGTCGGCCTCGTTGTCGTCTCTCATTCCGCACCGCTGGCGGCCGCGGCACGCGACCTGGCCCTCGACATGGGCCGAAACGCCGTGATCGTGGCCGCCGGCGGGACCGGAGGCGACGGTTTTGGAACAAACGCAGAACTCATCGCCTCCGCCATCGAAGAGGCGGATTCCGGCGCGGGCGTCGTCGTACTTGTCGACCTCGGCTCCGCCGTGATGTCCACCGAAATGGCGCTCGAATTTGTTGACCCCGACCTCGCCGAACGTACGATCGTGGCGCCCGCTCCCCTCGTGGAGGGCCTGGTGGTCGCCGCCGTCGCCGCCAGCGCCGGCGCGGACCGCGAGGCCGTGGCCCGCGAAGCCATGGTGGCCCTCGCCTCCAAGCAGTCCGATATCCCGTTCGATCCGGCCACCGCTGACAGCCCGGACGGCCTCTCGGGTGCCGCTAGCTCGGACGTCGCTGCGTCCGGTGCCGCCGCCACGGCCGCTTCCCCCGACACCACCGACGACCGCGAATGGCATTCGCGCCGCTTCGTCGTTGACGATCCGGCCGGTCTGCACGCACGTCCCGCCGGTGCGCTCGTCGCCGCCGTCGCACCTTACGACGCCGACGTGCGCGTCTACCACGAACTCGCCGGACGTGGCCCAGTGCTCGCCCGGTCCATGACCTCGCTCATTTCCCTCGGCGTTCAAGAAGGGGACGAAATCCTCGTCCAAGCAACCGGCCCCGACGCGCAAGCCGCGCTCGACGCCGTCGGCGATCTAGCCGCACGAGGCTGGCTTGCGGAGGGAGAAAGCAAACCGGAAACGACCATTCCCGCACACATGCGCTCCCCCGGCTCCGGGCTCGAAATCGCCGTCGGACCCGCCCTCGTGTGGCGCGTCGTCCCGCGCGAGGAGGTACGCCAGACCACCGAAAATCAGATGGAAGCCTACCTCGAGGCGCGCGAAACCGTGCGCGCCTACCTATCCTCGCTGGGCACCGACCCGATCCTCACCCTTCAGGTTGGTCTGCTTGATGATCCGGCGTACGCAAGCCGAATCATATCGAGCATTGAAGCCGGAAATCCTGCTGAGGTCGCGGTACGGGCCGCCACCTCAAGCACAGTTGCCGATTACCAAGAGCTTCCCACCGAGTACCTTCGTGAACGATCAGAGGACGTCTCAGCCCTCGGTGAACTACTGGTTCAGGCCCTCCACGGCATCCCGCTCGGCGGTCTCGCCACAGCAATCCGAGACTTCGGGCGTGACCCCATCGTCGTCCTCGACTCATTGACACCCGCTCTCGCCTCGGAAATCGACGCCGCTCGCGTGATCGGTATCCTCGCTGCTACAGGATCAAGCACTGGCCACGGCGCGCTCATCGCCTCTGCCAAAGGCATCCCAGTTATTGCTGGCAAGGATATCGCGCGCAAGATCAACGACGGCGAAGAGATCGCCCTCGAGCCACGCTCAGGTATCGTTACTGTCAACCCCACGCGTGAGCAGTTACGTGAACTGTTACGTGCTTCAAAAGAGCAGGCACGGCTTGACGAGGTCGCTCGCGCGCACGCGCATGAGCCCGCGATATTCGCTGGCAGACAGATTTATGTCCGCGCAAACGTGGCCACAACCGATGATGCCCGTCTCGGCGCCGAAAACGGTGCCGACGGCTCTGGTCTCGTCCGCACCGAAGTTCTCTTCGCTGACTGGGAGCATCTGCCCTCGATTGACGAGCAGGTGGCAATCTTTTCCGCAATCACGCAGGCACTGGGCGCAGATAAGCAAGTCATCATTCGCACATGGGATGTAGGTGCCGATAAGCCAGTTGCTTTCTTCGAAAGTAACCACGAAGAAAACCCCTTCCTCGGTGTACGTGGGATCCGTCTTATGAGGAAATTCTCCCAAGCGCTTATAGATCAGTTCCGAGCCATCATCCGAGTAGCACAGCATGCGGACGTGCGCGTCATGATCCCGATGGTGACTAACGTTTCCGAAGTGGTGTGGGCACGCCGTATGTTTAACGAGGCTGTCCAAGCTGAAGGACGCCCGGACGAGCTTCCTATGTTTGGCATGATGCTCGAAACACCCGCGGCATTGCTAAACGTCAAGGCCTTTGACGAGAAGGTGGACTTTTTCTCTGTAGGAACCAATGACCTCATCCAATACATGGCAGCCGCAGACCGTGGAAACGCCGACGTGGAAGACATTTCCGCGGAAGTTATACCGCTCGTCGTCGATCTTATCGCTGATGCGGCACGACTCCTCGATTCTCCACTCGGAGTCTGTGGCGACTTAGCCTCCTCCGAGGAACACGTTCCTCAACTAATCCGGGCAGGCGTCGCCTCGCTCTCGGTACGTCCCGGCCTCGTGCCACGGATCAAGCAGGCGATCCGTCACATTCCATAGGAGGCACGCGCTTGACGAAGAATTGTGGGTAAATTTTCGACTAATCCCTATCTGCCAAGATGGCTGTGAGCTCGTATGAGACGACTTCTGCTATTGGTGTGGGCGTCAGGGCTTTTAGCTGCTGGGTTTTGTTTTAAGGTGGTGGAGGTGCGATAGCTCAGAGGGCTTGGTCTAACTCGCTCTCCGACAGATCTTTTAAAAATATGGCCTGCCTAGTGACAGATCTTTTGAAGATACTGGACACCAATTCACATAGAGGCCTAGTAGGCCCCAGATTCATGTTTTATCTCGGGCACTCGCGCGTGGATTTGCCGAAACCGCATTAGAGACAGGCATTTGCTCCTCACATATACACCGGACGAAAATCGTCCCACAGATTCCTTATTTAGGGCCAACTGCTGATATTGCCACCGTGAATTCGAGTGGCCCTTGTGGCACAAGGTATTCGGGGTGCGTGCGCGCTCCCCAGGAGTCATCACCACCGACGCCGCGGCGCATCCCTGGGCGGAGCCAGGTTCGCCGGTGTGGGCCCAGCTCGTGCGGGTGCAGAGCGTTTTCCAGCTCGAACGGGCTGACTGGCAAGGCAGAAAACTCCATCTCGGATTGGGCCACGATTTCGATTCCGCGCCCCTCAGCGTCAGTGACCTGGGCCCACCGCACACCCGTGCGCGAGCCACATTCTTGCGGACGCAGGTAAGGCGTGAGCATCGTTTCAACATCGGTTTCGTACAGCCCGACATAAGCGCCTTGGCGCCGGTCGACGGCGCATTCTTCCGGCCCTTCGCCATACCAGCGCACGTTTCGCAACGATGGGTCGACAGGGATGAGGAAACCGAATTCCGGTGGATCCCCCAGGCCAGCCCCTGGCTCTAGGCGAGCTGTGAGCACAACGGTCGAATCGGGATAGACCCGAGCCGAGATCTCGCAACGCGACACGGGTGCAGAGGCCAGTTCCAACGTCCAGGACACCTCAATGCTGTCCCCGTCACTCACGCGCATGTCTCCCAACATTCGACTATAGCGTGAGGCGAGCAACCACTGGCCATCTTCCATCGGGCCGCCCCAGCCGCGTTCGTTCGAGGTGGGCGCGTGCCAGAAGTTGACGCTTGGCGTGCCTGCCAAGATCTGGCGCTCACGGCCCGGCTCTCCCACAGTGTAGGACTGTAACCCACCATAGAGTCGGGAGAACAAGACTTCGAAGCAGTCACCGCGTACGCCAATGTTGTGAACCGTGTCGATAACCTTGAGCGCGCCTGATGTTCTGCGCACTCCAGCCGTCAGCCTCCTTGGCAGCGCCGGCGGCTCGCCCACCCTAAACACGTGCTGTCCGCGCGCCACTTCAAATCCGCCGGGTGCATACAGCTGTGCCTGGGCTAGCAGGAAGCGGACGTCGATGGCGTATTCTCCCACCTCAGTCGGCAACTGGAACGGCAGGGCGAAAGTTCCCCTCTGACCCGGATCGAGATCCACCGCCACCGGAGAGCTCTCCAGACAAACGCCTTCTCTAGACAGGCTGACCTCACAGGTCAGATGTGAAGTGCGGACGAACACGTATTCGTTGTCAACCGTAAAACCATCTTCGCCGACGTCGATAAGTAGCGGCTGGTAGAGCGCCTTGAGGGCCTGAGTCTGCGGCTTGGGCGTGTGATCGGCGAAAAACAGGCCATTGCCGCTGAAGTCGCCGTCGTGTGGAGCTTCTCCAAAGTCGCCGCCGTAACCGAAGTACTCGCGCCCAGCGGCGTCGCGAATGGGGAGCGCTTGGTCGGCAAAGTCCCACACGAACACGCCCTGGAAGTGCGCTTCGCGGCGCATGAGGTCCATGTAACGATCCACCGCACCGAAGGAGTTGCCCATTGCGTGGGCGAACTCGCACAAAATAAAGGGTTTATCAGAGTGCTCGCGCAGGTAGTCTGCCACGCCCGCCGCCGGCGTATACATCTGCGAGGCGACGTCACTCGTGCCGGGGTAACGTTGGTCGTGGAAAACGCCTTCATAGTGGATTGGCCGCGAATCCATCGTACGGGCCGCATCGGCCACGCGTGCCAGCACACTTCCGCCATACGATTCGTTGCCGAGCGACCACATGATGACGCACGGGTGATTTCGATCGCGGGCTACCATCGAGGTCACGCGGTCGGCAACGGGTGCGTACCATTCATCGCGATCCCCCGGCAGGGCAAGCTCCACTCCACCTTCTCCGCGTATGATGCGGTCCCACATGCCGTGCGTTTCCAGGCCCGCCTCAGCGATAACGTAGAAGCCCAGGCGGTCGCACAGCTCGTAGAACGGAGTCGAATTCGGGTAGTGGCTGGTGCGGATGGCATTCACGCCGAGCTGCTTGAGTGCAATGAGATCTTTCTTGAGGAGCTCCTCGTCAGGTACGCGCCCGCGCGGGCCGAACTCGTGCCGGTTCACGCCCTTGAGTTTGACTGGCTTTCCATTGACGCGCAGCAACGCGCCCTCGATAGCCACCGTACGGATGCCCACCGGCTGGTCAATGACCTCAAGGAGCTCGCCGTCGCTGACGCTTATCCGCATACGGTACAGGTGAGGGTCCTCTGCCGTCCACAGCCGCGCAGACGGTACCTCCATCCACAGGCGGTTCCCGTCCCGAGTGAACTCGCCGACGCCGTCAAGCTCGGCTGCCACCCTAGCTTTCTCTAGACCTATCCCCTCAATCTCGACCGAGATACGGGCGGTGCCGCCGTCGGGAATGATCTCACTGGTCACACGGATATTCTCAATGTGGCAGCGGGGTCGTAGCCGCAAAAATACCGAACGATAAAGGCCGGAAAATCGGAAAAAGTCTTGGTCTTCGAGCCACGATCCTGAGCTCCACTTCCACACCCGGCACACAATCCGGTGGCTGGCACCATCAGCAAACTCGGTGACATCAAATTCGGCTGGCAGAAAGGACCCTTCCGAATAGCCGACGAACGTGCCATCCACCCACAGCGCCAGCGCGGATTCTGCTCCCTCAGCTACGAAGCTAAGCTGCTGGTCTGGTGCGGCGGCGGGGAAAACGGCATCGCGGGCGTATGTGGAGACGGGATTGAACTGCATGGGAACCTGGCCCGGTTCGATATCCTCGCGACCATCCCACGGGTACTGAACGTTGACATATTGCGGGCGGTCATAACCCGCGAGTTGAACGTGGCCGGGCACGACGACGTCGTCCCAACCGGCGATCTCGGCCTCGGGGTGTTCCAGACCAGCAGGAACGTCAGCCGGAGAGTGTGCGTGAAAGTATTTCCAGACCCCATCGAGGCACGTCTCAAAAGACGAATCGCCCGCGTCGGCCTCAGCGCGGCTCGCAAACCAACGGTGATCGGAATGAGCTCGGCGGCGATTAACCGCAAATACCGTGGGGTCAGCTATTGTCTGCTGATCGACATACGTCATTTGACCGCTCCTGTCACTCCGTTAGCGAACGAACGCTGCAAGGCCAAGAAAACGACGACGGCCGGAAGCGAGGCGATAAGCACTGCAAGCATGAGCACACCATAATCGGTGACATACCCAGCAGACAGGTTCGAAACGAGCATCGGCATCGTCTGATAGGCGTTATCAACGAGGATAACTTTGGGCCACAAAAAGTTGTTCCACGCCGTCATAAACGTGATAACAGCCGCCGCCGCATAGGTCGAACGCATCGTAGGGATGTAGATACGGATAAAGATCGATAGCTCACCAAGGCCATCGATGCGCGCAGCCTCCAGGATTTCATGGGGGAAGTTACGCGAGGCCTGGCGGAAGAGCAAAATGAGGAATGGGGTGGAAATAGCTGGAAGAACCACCGCCCACGTGCTGTTGACCATTCCTGCACGCGCAAACATGCGGAAGAGCGGGATCATGGTCGCCGCAAACGGGATCATCATCGCGATCAACAACACGCCCATGAGGCGGTCTTTCGTGCGCGAATGGAAAATCTCGAAAGAGTAGCCAGCTATCGAGCATATGATCAACGCCAAGGCAGTAGTCGCCACCGCGTTAACTGTCGAATGCCACAGGGCACTGGCCAGGTCTTGGGATGCCACTAAGGAGTTAAAATTTTCCACCAAGTGGCTGCCCGGAGTCAGTTTCGTGGACAGCACATCCCGGCTCTCGTTCGTTGCCGAGACGGCCATGAAATACAGAGGGAAGAGCGAAGCCAAAGCAACGATCGACAGGAAGATGTATTGAGGCGCGCTGCGCAATGTTTTAGTCACGCTTATCACCCACCTTCAACTGAATAAACGCAAGGATAGCGACGAGAATCAAAATCACGTAAGAAATCGCTGCCGCGTAGCCAAAGTTCGGGTTCTTTTGGAAGGAAAGCTCGTAAAGGTAATGCGACATCGTCATCGTTCCATAGGCCGGACCACCCTTCGTAAGATTCCACGATTCGTCAAAGAGCTGGAGTGTGCCATTGGTAGACAGGATTGCAGTGAGCACAATAATCGGTTTGAGCTGGGGGACAATCACATACCAGAACGTTTTGATCGGGCCGGCACCGTCGATGCGCGCCGCCTCGATGGTGGACGGGTCAATGTTTTGCAAACCCGCCAGATAGAAGATCATGTTGTATCCTGTCCAACGCCACAGCAAGCCGAGGATGATAACCATGCGAGCCGTGCCAGGCTGTCCTAACCAATTGACCGGAGCCTCAATTAGGTTCCACGACATCAGAGTCTGATTGACGAAACCATCAGTCGCGAAGAGAGTCCTGAACACAAGCGAATAGGACACCAACGATACCGCGCACGGCAAAAATATAGCCGTTCGCCAAAAGGCCTTAAACTTCAATCCGGGACGATTAAGAATGACAGCCAAAACAAGCGCAGCGATCAGCATGATCGGAACCTGGATCACCAGGTAAATCACGGTGTTCTTCAGTGTCATCATGAAGATTTCATCCTCAAGAAGACGCTGATAGTTCATCCAGATTGGTTCAGCGACATGCAAGCGTGTTCCCTTGCCCGTCTGGAATGACAAGATAAAGGCCTCAACCATCGGCCAGAAGCTTGTCACCAGAATGAGCAATGAGGCAGGAATAATGAATGACCAGCTTGTCAGTATTTGCCTACGTCGCATTCGTGAGCGGCCAGCGTTCACTGTGCCACTACTGTGTGTATTGCGTGCCATGGCTTCCTTCCAAGGAGAAAATGCGGGGTCGGCACGGATGCCGACCCCGCGCGGGAGAGGCTTACTTCATCGCGAATTCAACAGTTGACTGTGCCTCAGCGAAGGCAGTCTTTGCATCCGCACCGGACGCGATCTTCGTCAGTGCCGTATTGACGGCGTCGCGAGCCTCGGTGTGGTAAATGCCGGTCACGACCGTTGGAACCTTTGCGCCAAAGCCAACGACGTCGGAGTAGACTTTCTGCCCGCCGAAGAACTTCTGCGGCTCACCGTAGACGGAGGACTTGCCGGCGGGGATCCAGTTGGCGATAGCGCCAGCCTTGGACAGGATCGTGTCGTAGAAATCGACAGAGCCTGCGAAAGTCTTGGCGAGGAAGTCCTGGGCGAGTTCCTTGTTCGCATTGGCGCTAATCGCCCACGAGGAGCCTCCATTGCTGGTGTAGTTCGTCGCCCCATCAACCTTAGACAGAGAAGGCACGTTCGTGATGGCCCACTTGCCTTCTTGATCCTTGGCCGTTTGGATACTTGCTGCGATCCACACGCCATTGATTGTGCCCGCAACATTGCCGTTAACGAACGAACCGATGTACTCGTCCCACGAATTGACGATCTGCAAGACGCCTGAGTCAATGGCTTCCTTGTAAATGCGTGCCACTTCAATCAAAGCATCGTTGTTAGCAATTGTTGCCTTGCCGTCCTTGTCAAAAAGACCCTTGCCTGCCGAGCCGAGCATCATCATGACCAAGTCGGAGTTGCCGGCCATGGTTGACATCAATGGTTTGCCCGTCTTAGCGAGGATGTCTTTACCCTTGGCCAGGTAGTCATCCCAGGTGATGTCTTTGAAGTCATCAGCCTTGTAGCCAGCCTGCTCGAGGATATCAGTGCGCAGAGCCGAAATTGCCGTACCCGAGTCAAACGGGAGACCGTAATTTTTACCTTCGAAGGTAGATGACTTCACCACGGATTCGGGGAACTGTGAGAAGTCGATCTTCGCAGCGTCAATATTGGCGAAAATGTCTGGATAGTTGGCCACGTTCTTTTGGAACGAGTAGTTCTGCATGAGGAAGATATCCGGAAGCTGATCGTTCTGCCCCGACTGCGCGATCGTGGTGAGCTTAGGCTGCAAATCATCCCACGGCGTTTCCACAACGTTGAGTTTAAAGTTTGGATGATCCTTCTGATAGATTTTCTCCGCTTCCTTCAACGCATAGATATTGAATGCCGGGTCCCACGCCCAGACCGTGAGAGTCTCGCTCGCCGCGGTGGTCTTCGCCTCCTTGGCAGAATCAGAGCCACAGGCGGTTAATGCCAAGCCCAGTGCGAAAGCTGTAGCACCTGCTACCAGTTTTCTCAGAGATTTCATCATTGAACTCCTTCACTTCAAAGCTCACTTTGTCGGCACCTCCATTGGCGCCTTTCGGAGAGCTTGAAATCAAAATGTTTACGTTGCCACTCTACACACTCCCCAACGATTTCAACAACACTTTTCAATAACTTTCATATAACAAGATGCTCCATAAGCGTGCAGTATCACGGATCTGCCTCTCTCGGCAACTGATCCACCAAGCTTCCACCCGGCGTTGCTAACGTGAACATTTTTAGAGGTTATGCCTGCTAGAATACGTCCATGAGTCAGCTATCAGGAGCAACAAACAAGCCGTCTATCCAAGACGTCGCACGCCTTGCCGGCGTCTCCGCACAAACTGTTTCTCGTGTTGCTCGCGCCGTGCCCAATGTCAAAGAAAGCACTAAAGCCAAAGTGCTTCGCGCTATGGATCAGCTCGGTTACGTCCCGAATCGTGCGGCACGAGCGCTACGTTCCGGTCAGTACCGCACGCTTGGCGTCATCACCCAAAATCTCGGCCGCACCGGGGAAAGCCTCATTACCGCTGGCATCGCCGCGGAAGCTGAGGAACGCGGATACTCAGTCAACCTACGCCAAATTTCCCATCCCGGCACCCAAGAACTAGCTCAAGCAGGCTCCTACTTTAGCCATCAGGCTATTGACGGACTCATCGTGGTGCAAGCAGGATCAGCCACGATCCCCCACACACTTTCACACGGCACGCCAACAGTTGTATCGGATTCGCGATTCACCAATAACTTCTCATCGGTCGTCACCGACCAAGTACAGGGCACCCGCCTCGCCATTGAACATCTTCTCAGCTTGGGTCATACTCGGATCGCTCACATCGCAGGCCCAACTGAGTCACCGTCAGCGAATATTCGCCAAAATATTTGGCAGTCAACCCTCGAAGAGGCAGGTTTACCCCTCGGCCCGATCATGTACGGCAATTGGAGCGCGCGATCCGGCTACCAGGCAGGTCTCGCCCTCAGTGAGCTCCGCGTAAGCGCGATCTTCTCCGCAAACGACGAAATGGCGTTTGGCGCCATGCGGGCCTTGTATGAACAAGGCGTGTCCATCCCTGAAGATATTTCCATCGTTGGTTTCGACGATATCGCACTCGCTGAATATTCGGTCCTCCCGCTGACGACCGTCCGACAGGACTTCGAAACAATCGGACGTACACTCACAGATCTGGTTATCGCGCGGATTGCCTCACCCACAGCACCCATCGAACAACGGGTTATTCCTTCTGAACTCATTTTGCGTGGCTCAACGTGCCCAGCAGCTGTCGGATAGGGAAGCTTCCCCTGCCCGTGGACCTTTTCTGAAGATGTCCGATGAAGCCCCGTCGCTGCACTGAGGCTTAGGCCAAGCGCCGGCATTCATGTACGACGACGATCCGGGCCAGTACCCAGCAGGCCGACAGGGACCCGCGGGTACTGGCCCGCACATTTGTGCACATCCGCTTAGACCCGCACGCGTTCGCGCCAATCGTCAATCGACTCCGAAACGCCTACGTGACGAGCCTTCGCTGTCAGATCATTTTCGACCCAGATCATGCGCTCGACCTCGTCGATCGCCATGTTCTTGTGCCGCGTGTAGTGCTGGACGTTAACCATGTCGAAGTTGATGTCACCAAGCTGGAGGCGCCGCTGGATCGGCCCCTGGCTCATGCGCAGGGACTGGGTGTGATCCTGCCAGACGAAGGTGACCTTGCGGCTGAAGCGCCCGCGGCGAATCACGGCCACCCTGGGCGTCAGGCAGATGCCACGCGACTTATAGGTGATCGGGTCGAACCACTTGGCGCGCCCGGGCGCTGACAGGAAGAAGCGGCCCGTGCCCAACCCGTCGAGGGCGTCGCGGATGAGGGCGGCGTCGTCGTCGGTGCCGGCGTCGGGAAGCATGGTCCAGAGCGTTTGCAGGGCCTCTTCGCGGGTGCCGACCGGGATGACGATCCCGGCCTTAGTCGCTTCGCCGGCGTTCTCGAGGGCGTTTCCGCCGGCCAGCGTGGCTGATACCTTCCACCAATCCTTCCACCGCCAGAGGATCGGGCGATGGAGTTCGATGGCGTGCATGCGCGCCGGCGGCATCGAGCGGGTGGTGAGCTTGGTCAGCCCCGCCCGCACGCGCAGACCGTTTTCCGAAATGTAGACCTTCGTGCCGTAGGCCGCGAGCCCCGACTGGACGATGGAGACGACGGCGCCAAAGAGGAGGACGACCATGGCCATGAGGGCGGAATGCAGCCAGATCGACACGCCAATCACAACGATCGTACCCACGATGGTGATGACCGCTCCCATCGAGAGGAATTGCGCCGCGATGAGCCGCGAGGTCGGAAGTTCGAAGATGAGGCGGTCGTTCTCGGTGTCGTCCGGGTCGAAGATCGGCACCACCGGCCCGGCCGCTTGCCCGAATGCTTGCGAGCCGTCCACGACGCCGTCGGCCGGTTGGCCGACAGCCGCGGGGAGCTCGGTGCCCGGCTCGCGTCCGACGACGTCGGTTGCGGACAGGCCCATGCCGATCGGACGCCCGGCGCGCGCGTTGGCCAGCCCGGTGAGGACTTCCTTGCGCAGCTTGGCGCAGTCTTCCATTGTCAGCAGGCCGAGTTCGGTTGCGGGCTCGCTGCCAGCTGATTCGATCTTGACTGACCCGAAGCCGAAGATGCGGCCGAAAAGGCGCTGCTCGACTTCGACGGTCTGGACTCGATCCCAGCGCATGTGGCTGTGGTTCTTGATGAGGACGCCGGTGCGTTTGTGGATGCCGGAGTCCACGATGGCGAAGCTCTGGTACTTCCAGGACACCCAAGAGAAGAGGATGACCAAGAGAGTGAGGACGATCAGGCCGCCGAAGATGGCGATCCCGATGAGCCACGTGATGTGGTCGAGGAGGTCGGTGAAGCCGTCCATCCCATTTTCAAGAATCTGTTGAAGAATGTTGTAGACAGCGATGGCGAGGACGACCCACACCATGCCGCCCTTGGCGATCGGGGTGACCTTGTGGAATTTTCGCCATGCCTCGGCGGGGACGGAGTCTCCCAGGTTGCGCTTGTCGCTCACAGGCCCTCCATCTTGACTTCGCCGAGGGAGGTCAGCTTCTCACGCAGGCGCTCGGCTTCTTCGAGCCGGACCCCGGGGATTTCCGCTTCCGTCGTAGCCGATGCGGTGACGAGCTCGATGCTCGCGAGGCCGAAGCGCTTGAGCACCGGCCCAGTCTCAACGTTGACCTGCTGCATGCGCCCGTACGGGACCACGGACATGCGCTGGAACATGACGCCCGAACGGATGAGGAGCTCGTCTTCGAGCTCCGCGTAGCCGAACATGCGGGCGCGGCGGACGGCGAAAGGAATTTGAATGAGGGCGATCACTGATACGATCGCTGCCGCGATCCACCAGATGAGGCCAGGCATGCTCGCCGATCCCCACATCCATCCGGCAACGCATACCGCGATGACGACCGCGGCGACGCCGATCGTCCACCGAATCAGTGCCACCGTCTGATATTGAGGTGGTAGGGACGTGAAGCTGACCGACTGTGCAAGCGTATGTTTCATACGACTAACCCTACATCCCGTACGTTTGGCTTTAAAAGGCTCAGCTCGGGGCGGGGATTACGCCCCAGCTGTCCCACTTGCTTCGGAACTTGCGTCGGGCGAGGCGTCGTCGTCGATACACCACCTTTCACCAACAAGGGCAAGTACGGTCATAATGATCGATGCTAATCCGGCGACCAAGGCGTTAGTGCCTTGTTCATCGAGGAAGGAGGTCGGTCCTCCCATGAAGTATGCGACCGCCACGCCGATAGCACCGCCCGAGAGGATAGCTCCCCCGCGCGAGGTCGCGCCGGTGAGAACCCAGATGCGGGCCGCGTAGAGCTGGTCGATAGGACGCCGGCCACGCCGATACTGCCGCACGAGCCAGGCCTGCACGATCACGATGACGCCGATCGCGATCGGCACGAGGAAAAGCCAAAATGGAACCTGTATAGGGCTAATGCCCGATCGGACAAAGATGGATGCCAGAGAAAAAAGCGTCACGCCCGCAACCACGGCGATGGCGAGCAGGCTCGTCCATGAGGTGGGGCGTAGTTTTCCGTCGCTCATCAGGGACCTTCGACGAGCTCGATCTGCTGCTCCTCAAGCCCAGCCAAAAGCGTGGCTACGGGTTGACCTGCGAGTTCGGCGTCGGGATCGATGGCGAGCCACGGCTCGAGCACGAAGCGGCGCTCGGCGGCGCGCGGGTGCGGGAGGGTGAGGCCCTCATCGTCGCTGGTCACGTCGCCGAAGGTGATGATGTCGAGGTCGAGGGTGCGGGGGCCCCAACGCTCCTCGCGCACCCGGCCGTGATCGTTTTCGATCTTCTGTAGCTTCGCCAGAAGCTCCTCGGGACTGAGGGTGGTGGCGGCCATGACGACGGCGTTGATGTAGTCCGGCTGTTCGGACTGTCCCTCGGCCAATACCGGCGCGGTGCGGTAGAGGCCGGATATCGCGATAAGGTCGGCGATCGCACCAACCTCGTCAATGGCCCGACGCACGTGGTCTGCCGGATCGTCGAGGTTGGAGCCGATGGCGATGACGGCGAGCGGGTCAGGATCCAGGCTCGGACCCCAGGTCTCAACGGTCACCGAGACGTCTGCGAACTTGTGATCCATCGGCGCGTGGGGCTTGTGTAGGGTGACTTCCACGGCCGTAGCACCCAGATCGTGGACGCGGGCGGCGATGCGATCGGCGAGGGTCTCGATGAGGTCGCAGTGTTCGCCCTCGATGACCTTCACGACGACGTCGGCGACCTCGGCGTAGGAGATCGTGTCCTCAATGCGATCGGTCTGCAGGGCCCGTGAAATATCCAGGTGGATCTTGAGGTCCACCACGAACTCCTGCGGCTGAGCGTGCTCAAAGTCGAGCACGCCGTGTGTTCCGCGGGCACGCAGCCCGCTCAACTGGATCTTTGCCATCCTCATGCTTGTCCCCTCATCATCTCTATGGCGTTGATGGCGCTCGCGGTTGCGGCGACGTTGTGGACACGTACGGCCCACGTGCCCGTTTCGGCTAAAAGTGCGCTGATCGTCGCCGTTGCCCCGTCCTTATCCCCGACGGCGACCGGCGCGAGGAATCGTTTGCGCGAGTGGCCCACGAGCACGCGGTGTCCCTCGCCGAGAAAGGTGCCCAGGCCGCAGAGGATTTCCCAATCCTGCAGGCCCACCTTGGCAAAACCTAGTCCCGGGTCCAAGACTATACGCTCGGGGGCGATTCCGGCGGCGACGGCGGCGTCTCGCGAGGCCAACAGCTCGGAGTGCACCTCACCGACGACGTCGTCGTAGACGGCTAGCTCGTTCATCGTGCGCGCGTTACCGCGCCCGTGTTGAAGGATGTAGTCGCATTCGAGGGCGGCGACGGTGGCGAACATGTCGGCGTCGCCCTGCCCGCCCGTGACGTCGTTGACGATGCTGGCGCCCGCCTCGACGGCGAGTTTGGCCGTGGGGGCATGGTAGGTGTCGACGGAGATAGTGGTCTCACGCGCAAGTGTGGCGACGACGTCGGCGATCCTCCCCCATTCCTCCTCGGGCGCGACGGCCTGCGCACCGGGACGGGTCGACTCCCCGCCGATGTCGAGGATCGTGGCGCCGTCGGCGATCAGCTGGCGTCCGTGGTCGATCGCGGCGCGCGGATCAAGATACTTGCCGCCGTCCGAAAACGAGTTCGGAGTGACGTTAACGATTCCCATGATGTGCATGTGTTCTCCTTTAGCCAGCCATGATGAGGCTCATGGCCTCGGCACGGGTGGCGGGATCGTGCATGGCGCCGCGCACGGCCGACGTAACCGTCCGCGAGCCGGGCTTTCGCACGCCGCGCATCGACATGCACAGGTGCTCAGCTTCGACGACGACGATGACGCCGGAGGCGCCCAGCCGCTCGGCCAACGCGTCGGCCACCTCGGTGGTCAGGCGCTCTTGAACCTGGGGGCGATGGGCGTAGCCGTCGACGAGACGGGCAAGTTTGGACAGGCCGGTCACCCGGCCGTCGGGGCCGGGGATGTAGCCCACGTGTGCCACGCCGTGGAAGGGTAGCAGGTGGTGTTCGCACATGGAATACATGGGGATGTCACGTACGAGGACCATCTCTTGGTGGCCGACGTCGAAGACCTTCTCCAGGTGCTCGCCCGGGTCTTCCCCGAGCCCGCCGAAGATTTCTGCATAGGAGCGCGTCACCCGGGCGGGGGTGTCCTTTAGCCCGTCGCGGTCGGGGTCCTCGCCGATGGCGATGAGGAGTTCACGGACGGCGGCTTCGGCGCGAGCGGAGTCGATCATTGGTCGGCCTCGCTGTGCTTGCCTTCGTCGGTTTCCTGGCCCTCAAGCGCGGTGGGCTCCTCGGCGGCCGCCTCGGCCTCGGGAAGTGGCACGGGCGGAAGGTCAGACACGGGCCGCTCGGGAGAGGACAGCCACAGGTCGCGCGGCGGTGCCTTGACGATGTCTTGGAAGATCACCTTAAGCTCTTCTTCCAGCACAGTTTCCTTTTCGAGGAGAACAGTGGTGAGGCGGTCGAGGACGTGGCGGTTGTCCATCATAATCTGCCATGCTTCCTGGGCGGCACGGTCGAGGAGAGCATGGACTTCGTCGTCGACAACTTTGGCAAGCTGGTCAGAATGCTCGCGCGTGTTGCCGCCACCCATGCGGGTCATCGGGTCAGACTCATCGGCAACCAAACGTACCGCACCTACACGCTGGGACATACCGTATTCGGTCACCATCTTACGGGCGACGTTCGTGGCCTTCTGAATGTCGTTGGAGGCTCCCGTGGTTGGGTCGTGGAAGACGACCTCCTCGGCGGCGCGCCCGCCCATCGCGTAGACCATCTCGTCAAGCAGCTCGTGGCGGGAGGTCGAATAGCGGTCCTCAGTGGGCATGACCATGGTGTAGCCGAGTGCGCGCCCACGCGGAAGAATGGTCACCTTGGTGACCGGGTCGGAGTGGTTGAGCGCCGCGGCGGCCACCGCATGCCCGGCCTCGTGATAGGCCGTCATGCGCTTTTCTTTCGGATTCATCACTCGGGTGCGGCGCTGTGGACCTGCAATGACACGGTCGATTGCTTCATCAATGTCGTCCTCATCGATCTTCGCGTGCCCGCGGCGCGCAGCCAAGAGGGCGGCCTCGTTGAGGAGGTTGGCCAGGTCGGCGCCGGAGAAGCCGGGCGTGCGGCGTGCGATAGATTCGAGGCTGATGCCCTCAGCCAACGGCTTGCCGTCCGCGTGGACCTTGAGGATCTGCTCGCGCCCGGGCAGATCGGGGGCGTCCACGCCGATCTGACGGTCGAAGCGGCCGGGGCGCAGGAGCGCCGGGTCGAGCACGTCGGGCCGGTTGGTCGCCGCAATGACGATGACGTTGGTGCGATCGTCGAATCCGTCCATCTCCACGAGGAGCTGGTTGAGCGTCTGCTCGCGCTCGTCGTTGCCGCCGCCGATGCCGGAGCCGCGGTTGCGCCCAACGGCGTCGATCTCGTCAACGAAGATGATCGCCGGCGCCACCTTCTTGGCCTTGGTGAAGAGGTCACGCACGCGAGAGGCGCCCACGCCCACAAACATTTCAACAAATTCGGAAGCCGAAATATGGAAGAAAGGCACGCCCGCCTCGCCGGCCACGGCCTTGGCCAGAAGCGTCTTGCCGGTGCCCGGGGGACCGTAGAGAAGCACGCCGCGCGGAATCTTGGCGCCCATCTTACGGAACTTGTCCGGCGTTTCGATGAACTCCTTGATTTCCCGCAGTTCTTCGACGGCCTCGTCCGCCCCGGCCACGTCGGAGAACGTGACGTCGGGCAGGTCGGACTCCACGCCGTCCTTCTTCACGCGCCCAAATTCGTTCATCCGCCCCTGCATCATCGGAACCATCCAGAAGAACAGTCCCATGATGATGAGCATGGGCAGAATGAAGGTCAAAATTGTGGTGAAGATAGACTGCTGAGGAACGATCGAGTTGTAACCGTTCTTCGAGTCGGCCTTCTCCACAAGCGAGAGTACCTGTGCGGCTTCGGGATCGGTGTATTGGAACTGAACCTTCTTCGTCGGTTGCTGTTCCTCACCTTCAAGGTCAGTCGGCTTGTAGTCCTCTTTAAGCCAGACTTGGACAACCTGGGAGCCGTCCGTGACCTGGACCCGTTCAATCGCCTGCGACTGCAAGATCTGGCGGCCCTCGCTCGTCTTGACCGAGGTAAAACCGGCGGGATTGAAGATGAAGAAGAGCGCCGCGGCACCGGCCACAAGCGCGCCCATCACCGTCCAGAAGATGCGGCGCTGCTTCTTTTCGCGTGCCTGATCTTCTTTGCTCTGGCGGGGCTTGTTCGGCTCCCCAGCCTTGGACTCCTCCGTCTTCTTGGGCTTGCGGCCCTTGCGGTTGAAGTCTTCCAGGTTGCGTCGCTGTCGATTGGACATTTAGCCTCCGTACACGTGCGGCGCGAGGACTCCGACGAACGGGAGGTGGCGGTAGTCCTCGGCATAATCTAGGCCGTAGCCGATGACGAATTCGTTGGGGACGTCGAAGCCGACGTATTCGACGTCGACCTCAACCTTGGCCGCCTCGGGCTTGCGCAGCAGGGTGGCGATCTTGACGGACTTGGCCCCGCGCGATTCGAGGTTCTGTAGCAGCCAGTCGAGGGTGAGGCCGGAGTCGATGATGTCTTCGACGATGAGAACGTTCATGCCGGCGATATCGGTGTCCAGATCCTTCAGGATGCGCACAACGCCCGACGTCTTGGTGGAGGCACCGTAGGAGGAGACGGCCATCCAGTCCATGTGAAGGGGAATCGAGATCTCGCGCGAGAGGTCGGCCATCACCATGATTGCGCCGCGCAGGACGCCAACGAGGAGCAGGGAGTCCTCATCCTTGTAGTCTTCGCTGATTTGCTTGCCCATCTCAGCTAGACGGGTCTTGATCTGCTCTTCGGTTACGACGACCTTGACGATGTCGTCCTTGCAATCTTCAAGCTTCATGATTTCTCCGCTCTCGGCGCTATGAATATAAGATCATCGGCCCGGCGCGCGAACGCTCCCGGCACATCGATGTCACGTTTATTGTCCACTCCACATGCGAGCCTATCAAGTGCGTTGATGTGCCAGTAAACAACGTCACCGGCCCGGGCCACCTTCGCGAGCGCCTCGCGCAGGATCCGGGTGCGCAGCGCACGTGGCTTGGCGGCCAGTTCTTTGGCGGGGATAACGACGCCGTCGCCCGAATCTCTCACCAGCTCACGGCCGATTTCGTGGGCGATGGCGCTCAGCGCGTCGTCGTCGTCGCGGGCCATGAGGGCCGTGCGGCCGAGGGCCTCAATGACTCCTCCTCCGAGGGCGGAATCGAGCTCGGGCAAGACGCGGTGACGAATCGCGCTGCGACGGAGCGGGCTGCCGTCGGCGGCGCGCCATGGGCCGTCGATCTCGTTGGTGGGGTCGTTGACCCAGGGCAGGTCAAGTTCCCGGCAGACCGTGCGCAGGTCCGCGCGGCGCATGTGCAGGTAGGGCCGGGCCATGGGGACGTCGTCGTGGCCGGGCAGGCTTCCCACCGCCCGCATGCCTGCCACCGAACGTGCACCCGAGCCCCGGCCCAGGCCGAGTAGGACGGTCTCCGCCTGGTCATCGGCGGTGTGGCCGAGTAGCACGGTCAGCGGGCCGGTGCCCTTCATACGGCCACCGGCGCGAGCGATATCGGCGATGCGGGCGTAGCGCGCGGCGCGGGCGTTACCCTCAGGGCCGGCGCCGCCCACCGTCGCCTGGACTTGGGTGACAATGGAGGCGTCCACGACCCGCTGGAGGTAGCGGTCAACCGCCAGCGCCTCCGCGGCGGACTCTGGGCGCAGGCCGTGGTCGATCGTCGTCGAAAGAACCTCGATGCGGCCACGCGCCGCCCACATCGCCACCTTCGTCAGCGCCATCGAATCCGAGCCGCCCGAGACGGCGAGGAGCACGGCCGCCCCGTCAGGAACGCCCGCGAGCGCCTCAATCATCGCGTGACGGGCCGCCGTCACGGCAGGGTGGGGAAAAGACATCAGCGCATGCGCTCGATCCACGTGTCCGGATCGGCCAGCTCGTCCGCATTCGGCAGGCACATAGCGCTCTCCCACACCCGGTTGAAGAATTCCATGCCCTCGGCGTCCACCACGTGGGCCACAAACTGCGCCCCTTGCGTGTACTGCTTCGTCTTCTCCGCGAAGCCCGTGTATTTTGCGATCGCCGCAATGAGGGGGTTCTTGGCCTTTCGCTGCCGCGCCATGGCGGCGACGATGCGCGCGCGGCTGGGCATGCGGACCACGGGCACGTTGTTCATCACGTATTCGGCGTGGCCTTCGAGGAGGGACATCATGGCCGTCGCCTCAGCCAGGATCTCGCTCGCCGAGTCGCCCGCGTCCATGGCGGAAAAGAGGGCCGAGGCCCTGTCTGTGATGACGGCCTTGAGCCAGGGAGCGGCCGCGAACTGCGTGGCGTGGGTGAGCTCATGGACGCACACCCACAGGCACAGATCGCGCTGGTCCAGATCGTACTTGCCACGGAAGGAGGCCACGTTCGGCGCCACGAGATACAGCCTACCCTCCCCCGCGAAGGGGTCGAACTGGCCCAGCACGCGCGAGGCCACCGCCGGCAGCACGATCGCGCCCTCGGCCGTGCCGATGGACGTGCCGGAGCGCGCGGTCACGCCGGTCTCAGCGGGCAATCCGCTCGTCATCGCATCAATCGAGCGGGCGGCGGCAGCGGCCCACGTTGGCCGATCCACCACCTTGACCTCTATCCTGCCCGCGTCCGCGGCGGCCTCATCAAGCCCCGTAATCTCGCCGACGAGTGCAGGGGCCACGCCTGCCTGCCTACGCAGATCGCGCACAACGCCAGCGGCCTGCGCCTGGCTCACCGCCGGACCGCCGCCCGAGATCAGGCGCGCAACGCGCTGGACTTTCCTGTGGTCG
Organism: Trueperella pecoris; assembly: GCF_014926385.1. Taxonomy (NCBI): domain Bacteria; kingdom Bacillati; phylum Actinomycetota; class Actinomycetes; order Actinomycetales; family Actinomycetaceae; genus Trueperella; species Trueperella pecoris. Next base: position 1,682,625 of record NZ_CP053291.1, read on the forward strand.
ATACTCATGACTCTAGGGTAGTTCCCCCGCGCCGGGCACGCGAGAAAAGTTGCCCTCGGCTAAAATCTGGGCGACGGCGCCGTCCGCGAACCGAAACCCTAGAGGTGAGCCAGGCCCTCGACGAATCCGTCAATGAGGGAACGTGAATCGGGCGCGGTGCCCTCCTCGAGATGGTCGAGGAGGACGGAAAACACCAGCGGGTAGCCGGCCTCGGTGCGCATGAATCCGGACAGGGAAATCGCCTCGACCAGCGTGCCCGTCTTGGCGCGGACCTGACCGCTGATGTCCGAGCCATCGAAGCGATGTGTGAGCGTGCCCGTCAGCGACGCCACCGGCAGGCCGGCCGGCAGCGCGGCGAGCGGGCATTCCTTGCACTGCCAGGTTTCGAGCAGGATGTTGTTGAGCAACGACGCCGTCAACCGATTCGTCATTGACAGTCCCGAGGCGTCCCCGAGGACGACGCCGGTCATGTCGAACTTGGCGCCCATCACCTCGCCGATGGCCTTGGCAGCGCCCTCGAAGGAGCCCGTGGCCTTCGCCGCGCCGACGAGGTGACCCATCACTTCCGCCAGCGAATTATCGGAGGCCGTCAGGAGGAGGCCGACGAGTTCGCGCACCGGCGCGCTATTGACCCGGGCGAGCTCCACGGCTGCCGCCGGCGCCCTGCCTCCACGCTCCACGCCGGACACCTCGAGGCCCGCGGCGCGCAGATGCTCGGCGAAGACCTCGCCGGCGGCGAGGTCGGGATTGGGCAGGTAGCCGCCCTTGCTGGCCCTCCCCCGGTCGATGGCGAGGGGACGAAGCTCCATGATGAACCCGCGGTCGGCACCCTCGATGTCCGTAAAGTACTGCGGGCCTTCGAACAGGGAGGAGTCCACGACGACGTTGGTCGCGCCCACGCCCTTATCCTTCATCGCCTGGGCTGCCGCGGTTGCCAAATCGCCAAGGCCGGCGCGGCCTTGGGTGGCGTGCGGGTCACCCGCGCCTTCGGCCAGCAGGACGTCACCACCGCCAACGAGGTAAAGCGTCGTACCGGCAAGCGAGGCCACGGTGGGGAGCGTCGTCTCGGGCCCGAGCACCTCGAGCGCGGCAGCCGACGTCACGATCTTCATGTTCGACGCCGGTATCGCCGGCCTGTCCGGATTGAGCGACGCGATGACCTCACCGGTTCGTGGGTCGCTGACAACCACCGAGGTCTGGCCCGTATTACGTTCATGATTGGCCAAAGCCTCGATCAGGGAGCTGACCTCCGACGCGCGCGGAGCCTTCGCCGCGGGCTCACCGCCGACGTCGGGCGCCTGCGCTTTCACCTGGGCAACCGTCGGGTATGGCAGGGGTTCAGCCGGGGCCGGCGCCGTCGTGAGCGGGCCAGGGAGGAGATCCCACGCGTCGGCAAACACATAACCGCCGACGCTGACGGTCAGTAATAATGCCAAGACCCTTTTCCACACGTGGCAATCTTCCCACAGTGAGGGCCGATTCCGCCACGGCGGTGCTTCGCGGAGAGGTTCGCGGCCGGGGGCGGATGGTTCGCGGCCGGAGGCGCCGTCAGCCACGATTTCCCACCGAGAGCGCGGCCGTAAGAACAAATGTGCGCTTCCACCCTCGATTCACGCAGAAATATTTCGGACATGGTGGCTACAATGGTTCTCAGATAAACCTAAAGGAGAGATTAATGGACTTCGACGTCACAATCGAGATTCCCAAGGGCAATCGCAACAAGTACGAGGTGGACCACGAAACCGGCCGCATCCGTCTTGACCGCATGCTCTTCACGTCCACCCGCTACCCGGATGATTACGGCTTCATCGATGGAACTCTTGGCGAGGACGGCGATCCGCTCGACGCCCTGGTTCTGCTCGATGAGCCCACCTTCCCCGGATGCGTGATCCGCTGCCGTGCACTGGGCATGTTCCGCATGAAGGACGAGGCGGGAGGCGATGACAAGGTCGTGTGCGTCCCCACGGGTGACCAGCGTGCATCTTGGCGCACCGAACTCGAGGACATCTCCGAGTTCCACCGCCTGGAGATCCAGCACTTCTTCGAGGTCTACAAGGACCTCGAGCCCGGCAAGTCGGTTGAGGGCGCGCACTGGGTTGGTCGCGAAGAGACCGAGCGCGAGATCCAGGCATCCTTCCAGCGTGCAATCGACACCGGTTACTACGACCACAACCCGAAGCTGCACCCTGACAACATGAAGTAGTCCGGGCCGTACTCCCGCGCAAACCGCACTAAGCTGATCGCCGCTGTACTAACTTTCAGCAAGTTAGTACAGCGGCGATCAGCTTAATAGGGTTTCGGCGAGCCGGGCCGGGTTTCGGCGAGCCGGGCCGGGTTTCGGCGAGCTGGGCCGGACTGGCCACCCCAGCCCAGCCCCCTACCGTACGCGCAGGTAGATCGGGTTGCCCCAGACGGCGCTCTCTTCGGTGCCGATGGACGGGTTCCATGCGGCAATGTGCATGCCGTTGCCGGTGTAGATGCCGACGTGGCCGGGCCACCACATCACGTCACCGGGACGAGCCTGCGAAGCCGGGACCTGCTGGTATGCACCCCAGTACTGGCCGACGGAGGAGCCGGTGCGGCGCGGGGTGGTCACCCCGAACTTCTGGTAGACGTACCAGACGTAGCCAACGCAGTCCCATCCGGTCGTGGGCGAGACACCACCCCAGACGTAGGGGGCGCCAGCGAACTGGCGTGCGTAGGCGACCACGTCCTGGCCAGCCCCCGACGACGCGGCAGCGGCAGCAGCCTTTTCCGCGGCGGCCTTCTCAGCCGCGGCACGTTCGGCGGCAGCCTTTTCAGCGGCCTCGCGTGCGGCCTTTTCCTTGGCAGCCTTCTCGGCGGCAGCCTTTTCAGCGGCCTCCTTGGCGGCCTTGTTGGAGGCCTCCTTGGCGGCCTTCTCAGCCGCGGCACGCTCGGCGGCGGCCTTCTCAGCGGCGGCACGCTCCTCGGCTGCCTTCTGGGTGGCCTCGCGGTCAGCCTTCTCCTTGGCGGCCTTCTCGGCGGCGGCACGCTGCTGGGCTGCGTACTCGGCGGCTTCCTTGGCGGCCTGCTCGTTGTTTGCCTTGGCCGGACCGGTTGAGTTAGCGGCGGCGTCGGCCAGGCGTGCGGCCTCGCGCTCGGCGGCGGTAGCGGCGGCGTCAGCAGCGGCGGCCTTGGTCGCGGACTTCTGGGCAGCAGCCTGGGCCTCGTTGGCGGCGCGTTCCTGCGCGTCGCGGGCAGCCTTCGTCACGACGACGTCCGCGGCGGCCTGCGCCTTCGCCTTACGGTCCAATTCCAGCTGAGCGAGGCGCTCGCGCTCGAGGTCGACCGTCGTGCCGCGCTGGGCGGCGAGGTCGACGGCGAGGACATCGCGGCGGTGCTGGGCGGCGGCGAGCATGTCGGTCTGTGCGGTGGCGGCCTTGCTGGCCTCGTCGGCGGCGGTGAACACCTGCTCGGCGGCCTTGGCCTGGTCGCTGGCGGCCTGATCGGCGTCGGCCTGCATCACACGCGCGATTTCTTCGAGCGCCTTGAAGCGCTGTACCTTGGAGTCAACCGAGTTGGCCACGGCGCCGTAGGCCTGCGAACGCTTGTTGGCTTCCTCCACCGATTCCGCGCCGAAGAGGTAGTAGGACTGCGTCACTTCCCCGGCGTGGTTCTTGTACATGACCTGGGAGACCGAGCCGAGCTGGCGGCGAGCCTCTTCGAGTTCGGCAAGCGCGGCATTCGCCTTTTCTTGTGCGGCGACGGCTAGGGAGATCGACTCGGCGAGGTCGGCCTGGGCCGTCATCGCGGCGGCCTGCGCAATGGCGGCTGCGGCAGTGGCTTCGTTGCTCTGCGTGGCCAGGCGCGCCAGTTCGAGTTCGATATCGGCCAACGAGCGGGAGGTGGTCTCCTGCTTGGCGTAGGCGCTATCGATGTCGTTTTCCGATATGGGTGTTGCTACTGCGGGCGCCGCGGCTGATGCCGCGAGCCCGAGAGCCGAGATAAGAACCAGTGACTTACGTGCCCAGGTCACTCGCCACCTCCATGTGCGTGAATAAAAACTTATGGCGTGTCGCCTTGACAAGCGCCAACCACTCGCACATAACCGTATACCTTTTCGTTATAAAAGGAAACACGAGAAACTTATTTCACTTACATTACTTCTGCCACAGATTTCACATCTGTCACACGGCTATCACATTTGCCCAGCTTGAACACGCCTCATCCCCGCTCTCAACGCCGTCCCTAGCTGTGGACATTCTTTGCGCGGCTTCGCGCCCGCCTCTATGGTGGAGGCATGATGAAGCGAATGTGATGCGGGCGTCAGCCCTCCTCGGACTGGCCCGGCGCCCTTGACCTTGTTGTTATCCGCGCAATGAAGGAACCAATGACTGCCCGCGACATTTCACTTCCCGCCTTCCTCGTCGGCTACCCGCCACTCACCCCCGTCACCGACGCGGCCCCCGTGGCCGATTTCGATATCGGCTACCATCCCCCGCTCATCGCCAAGCCCATCCCCGCCAGCGGCGCCTGGCGTGAGGGCGACGATCCCGGCGAACGCCATTTTCTCGACGTCGGCCCGATGGACCTCGAACTCGGCGGCCGCTTGCCCGCCGTCCGGCTCGCGTTCGAGACGTGGGGAAAGCTCAACGACGCCGGCACCAACGCCGTGCTCCTGTGCCACGCCCTGACCGGCGATTCGCACGCCACCTCCGCCGAGGGCACGGACGGGTGGTGGAACGACATCGTCGGGCCCGGCAAGGCCATCGACACGAACCGCTGGTTCGTCGTGTGCCCGAATGTTTTGGGCGGATGCCAAGGGTCAACGGGCCCATCCTCGAACGCCCCCGATGGCCAGCCGTGGGGCTCCCGCTTCCCCGAGGTGACGATTAGGGATATGTGTGCCGCCGAATACCGCCTGGCCGAGCAGCTGGGCGTGCGGCGCTGGGCGCTGGTGGCGGGGGCTTCTTTCGGCGGCAACCGCGTGATGGAGTGGGCGGCGTCGTATCCGCAGATGACGGGCGCGATCGCCGTGCTGGTGGCGGGCCCGGCCACCACAGCCGAGCAGATTGCCTACCAGAAGACGCAAAACCAGGCCATCCTGTTCGACCCGGCCTTTCGCGGCGGCGACTACTATTCCCTGCCCGACGGCGCCGGCCCGCACCGCGGCCTCGGCCTGGCCCGCGAGCTGGCCCACATCACCTACCGCTGCCCCACCGAGTTCGACCAACGCTTCGGGCGCACCCCGCAGGAGGGCGAGGATCCCTTGGCGGGCGGTCGCTATGCGGTGGCCTCATATTTGGATTACCACGCCTACAAGCTCGCCGTCCGCTTCGACGCCAATTCTTACCTGCGCATCTCCCAGGCGATGATCACGCACGACATCGGGCGCGGGCGTGGCGGGACGGCGGCGGTGATCGCGCAGCTCACGATGCCGGCGCTGGTGGTGTCGGTGGATTCGGACCGGCTCTTCTATCCGCGCGACGTCGAGGCGCTGGCCACGGCGTTACCCGGCTCGGGCCCGGTACGCCACGTCCACTCCGAGTACGGCCACGACGGCTTCCTCATCGAAAACGATCAGGTGACGAAGATTCTTCGCGGCTTCCTCGACGATCCGTCGATCTTTCCCGACGCCGTCTGACCCCACACCCCTGCCACGATCGGGGATAATGGTGACATGACGTGGACCCCTGACTCCCTCGGCGAGCATTTCTACCAGCGCATCCTCCCGCTTCACGATGACGAATACGGGCCGAACCGCGCCGTCCTGGTCACACACGACCCGGCTCGGGCAGGCGCGCAGGAAACCCGCGACGAGGTGGGGCAGGCGGAAGGCGAGCAGACGGCGTCGTTCGCATTGCTGGCCATCCACGGCTGGAACGACTACTTCTATCATTACGAGTTCGCCGAGCAAATCACGGCGCTGGGCGGCCAATTTTACGCACTTGACCTGCGCAAATATGGCCGGGCACATATGGAGGGCCAGATGTGGGGCTACGTGGAGGACATGTCGACCTACGATGAGGAGATCCACGAGGCGCTCGACGTCATTTATGAGGAGCATGGCTACGACGTCCCGATTTTCCTTTATGGTCATTCGACCGGCGGCCTGACCGCGACGCTGTGGGCGGACCGCCACCCGGGCGCGCTCGCCGGCCTGATTCTCAACTCGCCGTGGATCGAATTCCAGGGCGCCACGGCCGTGCGAATGATGAGTCAGCCGATCCTTGACACGCTGCACCGCCTCTCCCCCACAGCCGTCATCCCGCAAACCGACAACGGCTACTACCAGCGCCTTCTGACGGGTTACATGAGTGAGGAGGAGCGCCGGGCCTGGGTCGCCGAGGAGGAGGCCGCGGGGCGCGACGCCGTCGACCCGTTTTTCATCGAAGGTGGTTGGAATCCCGATCCTCGCTATCGTCACGTGCCGACGTTCCCGATTCGTGCCGGGTGGTTGCGCGCGGTGGTCAAGGGCCATGAGCGGGTCGCCCGGGGGCTCGACATTAAATGCCCGATCCTCGTGCTGACCAGCACGAAGACCTATTACAGCGAGGACTGGGATGACAACATGCGCCACGCGGACACGGTGTTGAACGTGGATCAGATCTGGAAGCGCATTCCGTGGCTGGGCAAGGTCGCCACGCTGGCAAAGATCACCGACGGCATTCACGACGTATTGCTCTCGCGCGAGTCAGCGCGCAAACAAGCCTACTGGCACATCGGCGCGTTTATTCGTACGTGGGCGGGAGCGCCGAACGTCGGCCAGCTCGACTGAGGCTCTGAGGCCCGCGCGTAGGTCGCCACGCCGCTAGGTGCGGGCGGTGTGGGAATGCGGTGGGCCTGGGTGCGTCGATCCGGGCTAGTTGAGCGGCCGTGACGGGTTAGGCGAAGTCGCCGAGTGTGCGCCCGTCGGGCACCTGCCATAGGTGCCAGCCGTCGGCGTATGGGTTTCCGGAGGCCGTGGCTGCCGCTTCGGACGGGTCCGCAAACGTGCCGACGCCGATGATGTCAATCAGCCCGCTGCTGGTGAGATACCCGTGGAGGGCGCGGTGCTTGCGCCGCGAGCGCCACGTCAGTTTCGCGACGCCGATCTCAGCGACGATACGTTGCATCCGCGGATCCGGGGTGGGCGCCGCCTCAGACCGGGGGTGTTCAGCCGCAGTGCGCTCAGCGCGCTGATCAGTGCGGGACTCCAAGCGGGACTCGACGCGATGTTCGGGACGTGGCTCGGCACGGTGTTCGGCGCGGGCCTCCGGAACTACGGTGGCTTCCGGCCCGACGCGCCGCGGGGCGGGAACGATCTGGGACGGATCGGAGACAGCGGCAGAGCGCTCGTCCCAGCGATCCGACTTCAACGCGGCGTCGGCTACCGCCTCAGAGGAGGCCTCCGAGGAGAATCGCTCGGAGAAGATCTGGGCGTTGTTCTCCGCCTTCGGCGCGCTCATGTCCCACAGGCGCTGTTCGGCGCGCTTGGATTCGGCCTTGAGGAGGTCGTACATCGTGACGCCGACGTCCTTGCGGTTCTTCTCAAGCCGCGCCCACATGTCATCGTGCTGAGCCTGGCGAGCGACCTTGTCCGCCCGCCGGCGTTCCACGGATCCGAGCACGTCCGACGCGTCGCGCTTGGCGGGGCGTTCCTTTTCGTACTGCCATCCGATGATTTCCCACGCGGCGTCGTAGCGCTGGGCACGGTCGATGATGGCGGTCTCTTCATCGGCAGGGAAATCCGTGGCGGCATGGGCGGGCTCGGGCTCTGCCACAGCCGCCGCTTCCGCCACGGGCGCGTTCGTAGCCGCCGGCTCGCGGTCCGGCTCGGCTGGGGCCTCGGGCGCGGTCTCGGCCTCAGCCACAGGCTCGGCCTCGGCGAAAACGACCGGGGTGGAGATTGCCTCCATCTCGACCGTCTCCGGCTCCGGGTCGGCAAAATCGGCAGGGCCGGTCATGCCTTCTTCCGAGCCGGCAGTGCCGTCCTCCGGGCGAGCCGTGCTGCCCTCGGCGGGATGCACAACGCCGTCTGTATCAGTGGCCTCCGCGGCCACGTCAATCGCCACCGGCTGGCTTCCGGGCTCAATCACGCCGCGATTTTCCATCACATCAGCGATCTCGACGAGCAGGCCGCTCACACCCTCGTGCACAACAACCCGGTAGGCCTCAACCCCCACGTGACGCAAGGCGGAGATGGGACGACGCACATCGACGTCGTAGTCAAAGGCGAAAATGAACAGGCGGGGGCCGCGCTTCATGAGCGGTGGAGAGGATTCGACGAATCGTTGGTAGTCCGCATCGAAGGCGGACTCGCCGCCCGTGTACATGTTGGCCAGCGTCAAACGGCTCATCTCACCGTGGCGGCCGGCGCGGGTCAGCGCGCTGACGAAGGCATCGGAGGACAGGGTTTCCAGCACGTCGATGGTGACGACCTGACCGGTCGGATCGAGTGCGAGGAGCGATTGACTTTCCTCCGCCCATCCGACGGGAAACAGCGGCCTGTCAATGAATTCCAAGGATTGTGCGCGAACGGCATTCAGCACCTCATCGCTGACCTGAGTGACCACCGACTGCGGAGCCGCTACGAGGTGACCATTGCGTAATGCGAAAACTCCCACACGTTCTCCCTTCCCCCTCAAGGGTACCCGACGCCGCTGACATACTGACCGCCTTCACATCATCCGTGGAGCGCAGTTCGCGGCGAGCGAGTCCGGCGGCGCACGCCCTTGCCGTCGCGTAGAAGTTCGGCTAGATGCACGCCCTGGTCGCCGACCAGCTGTGATGCCTGCGTACGGCACGAAAATCCGTCGGCGAGGTAGACCGCGTCGGGCGCGGCGGCCGCCAATTTGGGTAGCAGATCATTCTCGGCAACTTTGACGGACACCTCATAGTGACCTTTCTCCATTCCAAAATTCCCGGCGAGTCCGCAGCATCCGGAGACGGTCGTCAGGTGCGCGCCCGCGCCGCGCAGGAGTGCGGCGTCGGCCTGCCAGCCCATCACCGAATAGTGGTGGCAGTGTGGTTGGGCGACGATGTCGAGCCCGCTCAGGTCCGGCGGACGCCACCCGGTCGGCCCGATCGGCTCGGGTGCGGTCAACAGTTCGGCGAGGGTGAAGGTCATGGTGGCGACGACGTCGGCGCGCGGATCGTCCAGCAGGTCGGCCATGTCTTCGCGCAGCACCGCCGTGCACGAGGGCTCGACGCCCACGATCGGTACACCCGAGGCGGCAAACGGGGCGAGGACGTCGAGGAGGTTGGAAAGCTCCTTCTTGGCGTGATCGAGTTGGCCGGTGGTGATCCACGTCAGGCCGCAGCACGCGTCGCGCGGCGGGATGAGGACGGTGTAGCCGGCCCCCTGCAGCACGGCCACCATCGCCTGCGCCCCGGCGGTGTCGAGCGTTTCGGAGAAGGAATCGGCCCACATCATGACGTACTTTTTCGACGACGACGCCGGCCCGGCCAGCTCCCCGTGTGCCGGCGCCCCGTGTGCCAGCTCGCCGCCGGCCAGTTTCATTGCCGCGAGCTCACGGGCGGCGACCTGCCGGGCCTCCTCACGCAACGGCGCGGCGAGGCGCGAGAAGCGAGCCGTGGCGAAGCCGGGCATCTGGCGGCGCGTGTCCAGGCCCACCGCGGCGAATGCGAGCTTACGCACGGGAGCGATCTTCATGGCCGCGTTGGCCAAGCGGGCGAGACCGGGCACGGCGGTGGCCCACCGGGCGAGGAGAGGCAGGTTGCCCAGGACGTAGTGCGTGCGCGGACGGAGCTTGCCTTTGAAACCGCGGTAGAGGGCCTCGGACTTGAACTTGGCGAGGTTGACCCCGGTGGGGCAATCGCGCGAGCAGGCCTTGCACGCGAGGCAGAGGTCGAGCGCCTCGTGAAGCGCGCAGTCGGCGAAGCCGCGAATGAGCTGGCCGTTGGTCACTTCCTGAAGCACACGGGCGCGCCCGCGCGTGACGTCCTTTTCCTCCTTCGTCGCCTGGTAGGACGGGCACATGTAGAAGCCCGCGCTGGTGCGGTCGGCACGGCAGTTGCCCACACCGGTGCAACGGTGAACCGCCTTGGTGAAGTCCCCCTCGTCCTGGCGGAAGTGGAATCCCCCGGCGTAGTCGGTGGGGCTCGCCGCGGGCCGGCGCAGGTCGGCGTCGATCGGCCGGGGGCGCACGAGCACGCCCGGGTTGAGGACGTCCTCCGGGTCGAAGAGGGCCTTGACCTGGGCGAAGAGGTCGATCACCTCCGGCGGGTACATGCGGGTCAGGAGCTCGGAGCGGGCCCGGCCGTCGCCATGCTCGCCCGACATCGAACCGCCATAGCGCACCGCGATGTCCGTGGCGGCCTCCATGAAGGCTCGCATCGCCGGCACGCCGCCGGCCTCCTCGAGCGGGAAGTCGATGCGCACGTGCACGCACCCGTCCCCGAAGTGGCCGTACATGAGGCCATCGAGACCGCTGGCCTCCATGAGCGCGCGTAGCTCACGCAGATAGGGTCCGAGCATCGTGGGCGGGACCGCCGAATCCTCCCACCCTGGCCAGGCCGCCACGCCCGCGGGAGTGCGGCCACCCAAGCCGGCACCGTCGGCGCGGATGCGCCACAGCTGCGTGGCGTCGGGGCCGGGCTCGCGGACCATGATGGCGTCGGTTCCGGCGTCGGCGCAGATGCCGGCCACGCGATCTTCCACCACCGAAAGCTCCTCCCCCTCTTGGGCGCCGACCTCGATAAAGAGCCAGCCGCCGCCCGCCGGTAGCTCGGGCACGCTGCCCTTGTTCTTGCGCACGGCCTCCACCAACTGGGCGTCGATTCCCTCGACGGCGAGCGGGGAGTGGGCGAGGAGCGCAGGGACGGCGTCGGCCGCCGCAGGCATGTCGGGATAACCGAGGACGATGAGCGTGGGGGCCTGGGCGATCGGCACGAGCCGAAGCACCGCCTCGGTCACGACCACGAGCGTGCCCTCCGAGCCGACCAGCATCTTGGCTAGGTCGCGGCCGTTCTCGGGCAGGAGGTGTTCGAGGGAGTAACCCGAGACCTGCCTGCTAAAGCGGCCGAAGTTTCGCCGAATCTGCGCAAGGTGGCCGCCCACCAACTCCGCCAGCCCAGGCACGAGATCGAGGCAGTCCGCACCCACCTCCAGGCGGCGACCGCGCCCGTCCAGGCAGGTCAGCGCCACCACGTTATCGGCGGTTCGGCCCCATGCCACCGCGTGCGGGCCACAGGCGTTGTTGCCGATCATGCCGCCAAGAGTCGCACGATTTTGGGTGGACGGATCGGGGCCAAAACGCAGGCCATGCGCGGCGGCGGCCGCCTGCAGGTCACTCATCACAACGCCCGGCTGAACCCGGGCCGTGCGCGCTACCGGGTCGATCTCCACCACCTTGTTCATGTAGCGGCTAAAGTCGACCACCACGCCCTCACCCACCGAATTACCGGCCACCGACGTGCCCGCACCCCTCGAGGTCAACGGCACGGAAAGCTCCCGGCACGCGGCGAGAACGGCGGCAACATCGGCGTCGTTCTTCGGGAAGACCACCACCTGGGGCGGCACACGATAGTTCGACGCGTCCGTCGAATACTCGGCGCGGGCGCGCGAGGAGGCGTCCACGTCCCCCTCGATGCGGGCGCTAATCAGGTCGACGATGGTGAGCGATTCTTGCATGTTGCCTCCTCGGACGTTGAGGCCATTGTGCCCGATTTACTTCGCGAACGCGCAGCCTGCACAACTAATGAGAGCCGCTTCAGTCTGTGCACCCTCGCTCCCGCACGCGCCTTGGCCCGAGGAACACAACGACGACGCCGTCCCGCCCAGTCCCGTACGCGCCAGATGGTTGACGAGGACCTTGACGAACACCTCGCTCGTGCCCGTCTTGTGGGCGACGGCCGGGATCGTTCCGCCCGCCCGGATCTCGGCGAGGACGCGCTCGGTGACCGCGTAGGGCGCGGGCTGCGAAGGCGACGCATCGGCCGCGGGCGTATCTGCCTTGGCGGGCGCGGGCGGCGCGGACGGCGTCGTGCCACCGCGAGCCCGGCGTGAGCCCAGCCGCATCTCTCTCACAAGAATAACTTGCCAATCTGGAAGATGCCCACGGCAAGTGCCCAAGCGAGGAGCAGTTGGACGACCACGGCGATCGTCGTGCGGCGGGAACCGATGAGCTTGGCCTGCTCGGCCACCGTGGCCAGGCACGGCGTGTAGGCCAGGACGAACACGAGGAAGGCGATCGCGGCAAGCCCCTGGAGGCCTTCGCCCGCGGTCTGTGTAAAGGTCTGGCCGAGGAGCTCGGGCAGGACGCCGAGGTCGTCGCCGTTGTCTTCGGCGTCGCCGGCCGCCTCCGGGTCCATGTTGTAGGAGGCCACGATCGAGGACACCACGGTCTCCTTGGCGACGAAGCCCGTCATGAGGGCGCCGGTCATGTGCCAGTCGCCGAAGCCTGCAGGCTCGAAGACCGGCTCGAGCACCTTGGCGATCTGCCCGTAAGCGGAATGCTCCATGGCCAGCTCGGGGTCGGCGAAGGACTTGCCCTCGGCCATCGGAATCGCGCCCAAGAGCCACACGACCATCGTCATGGCCACAATAATCTTGCCCGCCCCCTTGACGAACACCCACGACCGCTGCACGGCGTGGCGGGTCAGAACGAGCAGGCGCGGCACCTGGTAGGCGGGCAGGATCAGCATGAGCGGGGCTTCGGCCTCATGCTTGGTGAAGAAGTGCTTCAAACCCCACGCGGCCACCACCACGAGGGCAAGGGAAATCACGTACATCGCGAACACCACCGTGCCCGCGTTGGCCGGGAAGAAAATCTTGGCGATCATGAGGTAGATCGTCAGGCGCGCAGCACACGAGGTGTACGGCGTGATGAGCACGGTCACGAGGCGCTGGGCCGCGGACGGGAGCGTGCGCGCCGCCGCAAGCGAGGGCAGGTTGCATCCGAAGCCCATGATGAGTGGCAGGACCACGCGGCCATCCAGTCCAATGCGGCGCATGAGGCGATCGGCGAGGAAGGCGGCCCGGGCCATGTAGCCCGAGTCTTCAAGAATCGACAGCGCCGCGAAGATCACGAACATGAGCGGGACAAACGAGGCGACCACGCCTAGGCCAGTCACCAGGCCTTTAATGAGAGCCGATTCCACCCACGTGCCGTCGAGGCCAGCCGACGACAACAGCCACCCGACGCCGTTGGCCACCGACAGCGCACCCTCGTCGTCGCTGGTGAAGAAGGCATCGAAGTGGTCCTGGATCGGGCCCACCCACTCCCCTGCCAGCTTGAACAGGAACCACATGACGGCAAAGAAAACCACAGGCCCGACGAACGGGTTGAGCAACACGCGGTCCACACGATCCGACCGCGAGAGGCCACGGCTGGCGCTCCCGTCGTCGTGGGCAGCGGTATTGATCGCCGACTCCACCCGGTCCACCCAGCCAAAAAGAGTGGTAGCACGTTCGAGTTCCGCCTCACTTGCGGGCTGGAGAGGATTACCCGTCGCGTCACCTGCCGGCATACTCGAAGGCTTAGCGACGTCGTTCGTGCGGGTCGGCCCAAGGTCAAGGCTCGTCACGCCCTGGTGCCCACACCCGCAGGACATACGCGCCCCACACGAGGTCTGCGCAAGGAGGTCACGGGAATCAACTTCAGACAAGTGGCACTGCGCGACCGGCCCAGAGGCAGCACGGGAATTGTAACCGGGAGCGGCAGGGTCAGGCTCAATACCTGCCACCCGTTTTGGTTCCAAAATGGCCTGTTCAACAAAACGGTCCAAGCTGGCATAGCTCGCGCGTTTACGCGGGTCAAAAACCATGACAGGGATACCCAGTTCGCGCGAGACCACCGACGGATCAATATTTACACCATTATCCGTGGCGACGTCCGCCATGTGAATCACGGCCGCCACCGGATAACCGGTCTGAGCAAGCTGAGCGACAAGATATAACGACCGGGTGAGAGCACCACCGTCGAGGACAGCCAGGACAAGATCCACGTTTTCTGTGCCCGATAGCGAAGCGATGGTATCCGCACCGAAATAGGTGCCCGCGAGAGTATCCGAAACAACCTTCTCATCCGGACTATTCGGCACTAAGGAGTACGTTCCAGGCAGATCGAGGATGCGCACTCCGAGGCTCTTCCACGTCCCTGCCTTCACCTCCACCGTCGTACCCGGAGCGTTGACGACCGCCTGGCGGGAACCGGTAACACCGTTAAATAGCGTGGATTTGCCGACGTTCGGGTTGCCGACGAGCGCGATGGACACGCCCGCGAACCGGTTCTTCGGCTTGTCGTCTACCTTGGTCTGAGTCATCATGCTGCAACCAGCTCCGCTTCAATCTTCTTCGCCGACCGGTGATCAACCGCCACACGAGAACCTGCAATGTTGAGAACAAGTCCGCCAAAGCCAGCACGCTGAACGATCGTGGCCTGCGCACCGATACGGAGCCCGATCTCTTGCATGCGCAACATGCTACGGCGCGGGAGTTCGATATCCGTCAAGCGAAGTGCCACGCGTGTGGGGCATTCGGAGAGTTTCATGTTTTCCTCCAAGAATGTGGCCAAGGCCTAGCACGCTGCCGGACCAACGGGACGCTGGCGGGAAGCCAGGCCGGGTCAATAGCAGACCTATTGCAGATCAACCACAACCCACCGAGGAGCAAGGCTACCCTCACCTAATTGAGTTTCGAAAGCCGAAAGACCCCTTATTCAAATGTTGGAATGATTCCGGTTTTTGGGGGCCAAGCGTGGGGTGCTGGACGTCATGGTGGCCCTCCACGGCGACACCCGCCACGTTGATGGGGCACCTGACGCGCTGATGAGCCGCCTGACGCGAAAAAGTCGGACCTGGCACAGCGCCGAGACGCCCACTGGAGCCCGGAACGGCCCTGGCCTGGCGACCCACATGACCTTCGATGTCGATTTTTGAACCGATGTGGCGTATATACGAAGATCGGTTCAAAAATCGACATCGAAGGACGGGTTACTCGCCCAACAAGGGCGGGCGACCTATCGGAGGTTGTGCTCGGTGAATCCCTGCGGCGAATCCGCCACACCAGCCGCACCGGCCTGTGCCATCGCGGTCGAGTAACCGGTCGCAGCGGAATGCGAGGCCTCCTTGGCCATGTCAACGGCGCTCACACTGGCCGCCTTCGCAGACTTCCCCGCGCGCGAGAGAATCGGCGCCAGGCGCTTGCGGAAGATGACCGCCAAAGCCACTCCCACCAGCACCAGCGCGCCGAGGATGCTCAGGCCAATGATCTTGCCCAGGCTTGGTCCGGATGCGTAGGCGTAGAGCGCGGGCAGCTCGCCGCCGTCGCCCTCGTAGGATGCCGTGGAGCCGTCAACCGTCCAGCCGCCCGTGGCGTCGGAGAAGCTGTGGAAGGTTCCCAGGTTGACGCGCGCGCTGACCTTGTCAACAGCCATCATGCCCACCATGCTTGCGGGATCTAGCTTGAGGTTGACCTGGTAGTCGGCGCCGTAGGCTTCCCTTTCGATGGTGCTGACGTCTCCCACCTCCACGGTGCCGCGCACGAACTCGTTGACCGCACTCGAGTTATCTGCCGCGGGCTTGAGCACGAGCGAGTAGGTTCGTTTGCCGTCAGCGTCAGACTTCGTCATGGTGCCGGCATCGGCCGGCGGGGTCAGCGTCTCGTCGATCTGGTCCAGGAAAGCTTCGTATTCGGCCATGTCGAGCACGGCGTCGATGTTGAGCGTCCACTGGCGCGACATGTCGACGTCCATCGTAATGTTCATCGAGTCGAAGGAGACCGACTTGACGAAGGTGAACTCGAAGGCGCCCGTGCCGTAGTTGGTGTCCTCGCCGTCGTTCGTGGGCGTCTTATAGCCCTCCGGCGCGGAGACCTTCACGGATACATCGCAGTAATCGGCGCAGATTTGCACCGGATCGACGCTGCCCTTGTAGGTGCGCTCGATGCGCGCGTCTTTGCCGGAGTTGTTGGCGACCTCGAACTTGGTGGTGTCCTTGCCGAACACGGCGTCCACTCGTTCGACGAGTTCCTTCTCCGAGGCCGCCGAGAAGCTCAGCGTGCGCTGGTAGTTCCTGCTTTCGCTATCGACGTCGGCGTCGACCTTCGCGCCCGCGATCTTGAGGGAAGCGAAGAAGTCGTCGTCGAGCTTCTTGAGCGGCGCGCCCGGGGTTCCGGAACGCTTCGTGCGCACGACGACGTCGTAGCCCTTCTCCCCGACCGGCGCGATTTCGAGGGCCACGGAGCTGAAGCCCTGGTCCTGGGTCTCGTCGATGCGGAGGGTGCCGCCGTATTCCTGCGTGTAGGTCTTGTCGCCGAACTTGACCGTGCCGGCCCCCTCGGCCTCGATGACGTTGGAGGCCTCAGATTTGTCGATGACGTTCTCGACGACGAGCGCCTCCGGCAGCCACTTGAGCAGATGCGTCGAGGAGAAGTTCTCGGTGAACTTGAAACCCTTCTTCAGCATGCCGTCGGCGTTATAGAAGGTGACTTTGGGCGTGATGTCCTTGCCGCCGGCCTCGAGAACCTTCGCCACCTTGTCCTTGTAGTCGTCGAGCGAGGAGAAGGTGAGGGTGAAGGAACCGGTCACGTCGGCGTCGGCGACGTTGAGGCCCGAGTAGGTCAGCTCGGCTGGGAGGTGCTTTTTGATGGCGGCGTCGACGGCGTCGAAGCCACCTTGGATCTTGCCCTCGGCGTCCTGGTTGCGCTCCATCTTGAAGGACATGGTGCGGGTGCCGGCGCCGGCGTCGTTGAGCTCGAGTGCGGTGGTGACGCGCGCGCCGCACGCGCTCAGGACGAGGAGGAGGGCCGCGAAGAGCGCGACCAGGCTAAAACGTGACGTAGTGCGTTGCGTCATTAGAAAGCCATCTCGAAGAGCGCCATGGTTGCCAGGCCGGAGACGAGCAGGGCCAGGCCGGTGAAGAGCGTGTGCGGGACGAGCAGGGACTTCTCCACGGGGGCGATGCGGTTGAGGCCCACGTAGAAGGAGAGCTCGGCCATGAAGATGGTCATGGGGATGCCGATCATGGAGATGATCGTCGCCAGTAAGAAGGTGGTGTAAGAGGGCAGGATGCCCACCACTGCCGAGATGACCAGCATGAAGATCCACGGGGTGGCCGCCACGGCCCACACGGTCGCGACCCGGCCGAAGGGGACGTTGAGCCCGCGCACCTTCAGCGTGAAGAACATGCCGGCGATGCGGGCGAAGACGAAGATGGCCGCGAGAATTGCGCCGATGAAAAAGGCCTGGAGGCCCGCGGAGAACGGGCTGCCGGCGGCGCGGAAGGCGGAGCCGAAGACGCGTCCGAAGGCATCGTTCGCGCCGTTGACGGTTGCGACGGCCACGGAGAAGTAAACCAGGCCGGTCAGGCCGAGGAAGACGCCGACGGCGACGTGCCAGTAGTGGCGGTAGGTCTCACCCAGGTTGAAGGCGTCCACGAGCTTACCCTTGAAGAAGAGGACAAGCGCGGCCCACAGTGCGGTGAACGCGCCGCCGACCGTCTCGGTGGGCTTGGCAGGCGCCGCGGGGACGGCGATCGGCTCGGTGGGGGCCGCCGGCACGTAGGCCGGGGCTTCGGCCGGGGCCGGGGCTTCGGCCGGGCGAGTCGGAATAGGCGCCGTCTCGGCTACGCTGGGCTCACCCTCCGGGCGACCGGGCAGCGCAGCGGTCTGCGACATATCTGGTTCTTGCGTGGGATTGTTTTCGTTTTCCACGGTATCTCTTTCATTTGTGCGTTTAGCATGTGCGTGGCACGAACCGGGCGGCACCGTGGCGGCACCTTCCGCGGCCGTGCCCTTCTACCCTAACAAGAACTTGTACCCAAGCGTACAAATCGCCCGCGGGCTGACCTCCCCGACACCGCCCGGCGCACGACGCCGATGCGCGCGGCTGGCACCGACGCGCGGCGACCCCAGCACCCTAGGGCCAGACACCCAGCGCCAGACACCCAGCGCCCCAGCGCCAGACACCCAGCGCCCCGAAGAAAACACAGCAGACATGGCTGTGGCCCGATCCGAAGATCGGGCCACACCCGTATCGAACGTCGCGGGCTACCGTGGCCTACGCGCCAGTGCGCGCGAGCCTCGACCCGCTGATGCCACTACACGTGGTCGAAGCGGCGCTCGTAGGTGGTCTCGTTTTCGATGGCGGCACGGCCAGCCTCGAGGCGGGCGACCGGCACGCGGAAGGGCGAGCAGGAGACGTAGTTGAGGCCGACCTTCTCGAAGAAGTGGATCGAGCTCGGGTCGCCGCCGTGCTCACCACACACGCCCATCTTCATGTCGGGCTTGGTGTGGCGGCCGCGCTGGACACCCATGTCAACCATCGCACCCACGCCGCCGAGGTCCACGGACTCGAACGGCGAAACGCCGAACACGCCATAGTCGAAGTACTCGTTGAAGAAGGTGCCTTCGACGTCGTCGCGCGAGAAGCCCCAGGTGGTCTGAGTCAGGTCGTTGGTGCCGAAGGAGAAGAAGTCGGATTCGGCTGCGATCGTGTCGGCGGAGACGGCTGCGCGCGGCAGCTCGATCATGTTGCCGATCGGCAGGTCGAGCTCAACCCCGGTTTCGGCGGAGACCTCGGCGATGACTTCGAGGGCCATGTCGCGCACGATCTGGAGTTCACGCACGCCGCCGATGAGCGGGACCATGATCTCCGGCTTGGGGTCCTTGCCTTCCTTCTTTAGCTGTGCGGCAGCTTCGGAGATGGCGCGCACCTGGAGGCGGATGAGGCCCGGGATCTTCAGGCCGAGGCGGACGCCGCGCAGGCCGAGCATCGGGTTCTGCTCGTGGTGGCTCTTGACGGCGGCGAGGAGCTCGCGCTCTTCGTCGGTGATCTCTTCGCCCTTGGCTTCCTTGACGGCGAGCTTGACCGAGATCTCGGTGAGGTCGGGCAGGAACTCGTGCAGCGGCGGGTCGATGAGGCGCACGGTGACGGGCAGGCCGTCCATGGCGGCGAAGATGCCGATGAAGTCCTCGCGCTGGTACGGCAGGAGTTCGGCGAGGGCGGCGGTCTGGGTCTCTTCGTCGTGGGCGAGGATCATCTTCTCGATGAGCTTGCGGCGCTCGCCGAGGAACATGTGCTCAGTGCGGCACAGGCCGATGCCTTGGGCGCCGAAGTCGCGGGCGCGCTGGGCGTCTTCGGGCGAGTCGGCGTTGGCGCGCACGAGCATGCGGCGCTTTTCGTCGGCGTGGCGCATGATGCGGTCCACGGCACCCACAAGGTCCTTGTCGTCATCCGACGACGCCGCGGCCAGGCCCGCCTCCAGGCCTTCGGCGAGGTAGGTGGTCACCGGGGAGTCGGTCACAGCAACGGCGCCTTCGAAGACTTCGCCGGTGGTGCCGTCGATGGCGATGATGTCGCCGACCTTGAATTCCTTGCCGGAGGACTTGACCTTCATGGTGCCGGCAATTTCGTCTACCAGGAGGTCATCGGCGCCGACCACGCAGCAGCGGCCCATGCCACGCGCCACGACGGCGGCGTGGGAGGTCTTGCCGCCACGAGCGGTGAGGATGCCTTCGGAGACGACCATGCCCTGGAGGTCCTCGGGGTTGGTTTCGCGGCGAACGAGCACAACCTTGGCGCCTGCCTGGGTGCGGGCAACGGCGGTGGCGTTGTCCATGACGATCTCGCCCACGGCTGCGCCCGGCGAGGCGGGCATGCCGCGGGTGATGGTGGTCTTGGCGGCGGACTTGTCGAACTGCGGGAAGAGCAACGAGGTGAGCTGCTCGCCGGTCACGCGGGTGACGGCTTCGTCGCGGGTGATGAGTCGCTCGTCGACGAGCTGGTCCGCCACGCGGAAGGCCGCGGCCGGGGTGCGCTTGCCGACGCGGGTCTGCAACATCCACAGCTTGCCGCGCTGGACGGTGAACTCGATATCGCACAGGTCGCGGTAGTGGGTTTCGAGGCGGTCCATGATGGCGAGCAGCTCGTCGTAGGACTTCTTGTCGATCTCGCCGAGCGCGGCCAGCGGGAGCGTGTTGCGGATGCCCGCGACGACGTCTTCGCCCTGGGCGTTCTCGAGGTAGTCGCCGTAGACGCCGGAGTGGCCGGTGGAGGGGTCACGCGTGAAGCACACGCCCGTGCCGGAGCCTTCGCCCATGTTGCCGAAGACCATGGTCTGGACGTTGACGGCGGTTCCGATGTCGTTGGGGATGTGCTCGCGGCGGCGGTAGATGCGCGCGCGGTCGGTGTTCCAAGAGTTGAAGACGGCCTCGACGGCGAGGTCGAGCTGCTCGCGCGGGTCCTGCGGGAAGTCCTTGCCGGTTGCTTCCTTGACGATCGCCTTGAATTCGACGACGAGGCGCTGGAGGTCCTCAGTGGTCATGTCGGGGTCGCCGGCGTAGCCCTTTTCGGCCTGGAGGGCATGGAGGGCGTCGGCGAAGGGCTCGCCTTCGATGTGGAGGACGGTCTTGCCGAACATCTGGATGAGGCGGCGGTAGGAGTCCCAGGCGAAGCGCTCGTCGCCCGACTGTTCGGCCAGGCCGATGACGGATTCGTCGTTGAGGCCGATGTTGAGGACGGTCTCCATCATGCCGGGCATGGAGAACTTTGCACCGGAGCGGACGGACATGAGCAGCGGGTCCGACGGGTCGCCCAGACGCTTGCCCATCTTCGATTCGACTTCGCGGATTGCTCCGGTGACCTGCACGTCGAGCACCTCGGGCGCCGCACCTTCGGTGAGGTAGACGCGGCAGGCTTCGGTGGTGATGGTGAAGCCGGGAGGCACGGGCAAGCCAAGGTTGGTCATCTCTGCGAGGTTTGCGCCCTTACCGCCGAGCAGGTCCTTCTGGTCCTTATCGCCCTCGGTAAAGTCGTATACGTACTTTGTCATCTTCCCTCCGTTGGGATTGTGGGATTTCGTTCGTATCCAGTGTTCACGTGGGTGGCAGCTGCCACCGCGCACCGCCCAATAATCTACCACCGGGCAGGAGGATGTGCGACTTTCGACCCGGGTGCCCGCGGTGCCGCAAACCAGCCCAAGTAACTACGCTCTTGACGTAAGCCGACATGTGCGAGCGCACATGACCAGCAGCAGGACTATAATCGTGTTATTCAATTTTCTTTACTGCTTTTCTCTAAAGTCGTTAAGTAAACGGCCCGAACGTGGCTTTTTACGCCAGAATGTGACCCCCGGTAATGCGGCCGAGGCGCCATTATTAAAGGTTTCTTCAAGGCGCGAAACGGCCCCGGAACTTGACCACACGGATGTGAGAACATGCAACGAAGACTCACCTACCTCCTCACCAGGATACTCCTGTACCTATTCCTTGCATCCGTCCCGTTTCTCAAGCGCCTCCCGCTGTCACGGAAGTACACGGAGAATTTTTCGCTCGGCAGGTTCTACGCGAACGACGGCTCGGTCAACTACGCCACGCTCATCGCCAACAACGACCGCGCGAGGATCGAGAGGCTGCGGGCCATCGAGCACGCGAAGGAAAAGATCAAGGTGGCGTGCTATCGGTTGAAGGCGGATGCCTCGGGGAAATTATTTACGGCGAGCCTCGTCAACGCAGCCAAGAGGGGCGTGAAGATTGACATCATCCTCGACGGCCTCTCCCTCAAACTCAACGCCGGGAAGAATAAGTATTACAAGGCGCTGAACAGTTTCGAGAACGTCAACATCGTGGTCCACAATCCGTTGCGGTTCCTCAAACCGTGGACGCTGTTTGGGCGGATGCACGACAAATACATGATTGTTGAGGACAAGCTGGCGTTCGTGGGCGGCAGGAACATCGAGGATCGATTCCTTGTTCACGACGCCGACACCGCGTACGACTGGGACGTGCTCGTCTACAGCGAGAAGCGGGCGCCGGACGACGTCGTCGCGCAACTGGACGACTATTTTGACGAGATGAAAAAGCGCGTCAGCACGAGTCTGGATCGGGCGTGCCTGTTCGCAACTGATCGGGAAAACGCCAGGATCCTGGAGGAGCTCGACGGACTGTATCGTGAGGTGAAGGTCGAGAGTCCGGCGAACTACGACGTCGTCGACTATCGGGAAACTGACGCGGGTGGAGAGTGTGGCGCTGATTAAGAACCCGGTGGGGGCGGCCGCGAAGGCGCCCGAGAGTCTGCACGACATCAGCGCGCTCATGCGCAACGCGAAGGCCAACGTACGGGGCCACACCCCTTACCTCATCGCGAACCAGCGGATGTACGACGTGCTCGCGGGAGCAGCGGCGCAGGTGCCGACGACGATCTTCACCAACTCGCCGTTCAACAACGCGAACGTCATCGGCGCGGGCGACTTCATCATCCAGAAGAACAAGATCAAGAAGCTCGGCGCGGACGTGCTGCTGAGCTCGAAGGCGCGGTCGTACCACGGCAAGGTGTTCACGATCGACGACGAACTTATCGGGGTGGGGAGTTTTAACTGGGATATGCGGTCGGCGTATATCATCAGCGAAGTGATGCTCGTTGAGCGCGGGAGGGAGTTTTTCGCCGCGAACGTCGGGAAGCTGGATTTCTACGAGGCGGATGCCTACCAGCTGCAAAGGCAGCCCGACGCCGGAGCCGTGCGTAGCGCGGTTAAGGATGCGGGTGCGGCCGTGAAGGGCGCGGGGGCGCAAGCGGCGAACCGCATCAACCATGCGATCTACAGCAAGACTGCGCTGCTGACGCTGATCGTGACGACGCTGTACCCGTTCAGATTCCTGTTTTAGGGCAGGCTGGCCGGGCGCCGGCTGCCGGCCGCCGAAAACTGCTCCCGCAACTTGAGCTTGCGCTCATCCCCCGCATAGCTCTGAAGAAACGCGGCCGCTTTGCAACTCCAGGTTGCCCGATTTCCGCGTGCACTTGCTTGACAGCAAAAATGTTTCTCTGTCTACTGAGGGAAGACCGCCCACGACTGGCGGTTGACCGCCTATTGCCGGCGGTTGACACCCGCTACTGTGAAAGAGCACCCACTCGAGAGGAAGTCGGACTGATGGATCTTAATGACACTTTTGCACGGCATTTGAAGGCTGCCCGGAAGAGGCAGAACATCACGCAGGGTCACGTGGCGGATGTGCTGGGGGTGTCGCGTCAGGCGGTGTCGAGGTGGGAAAACGGTGATGGCTACCCTGAGGTGGAAAAACTGGTGCTGCTTGCGCGGGAGCTTGGAGTGTCGCTAGATAGTTTGTTTGCGTTGCCCGCAGCGCCGCATACGGATGGGTCGGAGCTGGAGGCGACGACGGCCGAGGTGCAATCTGAGCCGAGCGGCGGGGCTGAGGCGTCGGCGTCGTCGACGCAATATGTGCGCGTGCTGCAGCCGTCGGAACGGATCGCGATCGAGTCCCCGGACGGCGAGAAGCTGTGCTTGTGTTATGACGTGCGGGCGACGAGGTCGTTCGGGACGGGCGAGATTAAGTACGCGCTGCTGGCGGTTACCGAAAAGGGGTTCTGGAACCGGAAGGAAGAAATCATCGGCTGGTACACCGACCTCGACGCGGCGAAGCGCGAAATCAAAGCCGTGTACGCCGCGATGGCGGCCGGTCATACGAGCTACGACCTACAATATTTCACGCCCATCGAGATGAAGGGCAGGTTCGGGGCGCCGCGGATAGCGGAGGAAACGCAGGAAGCGTGAAGTGGCGAACGGCTATGTGAGACCGCGCGTGGCGGGCTGCGCGGAAAACCTGAAAAACGACTGCTAGGAATCTTGAAAATCGGCTGGTAGCGTCTGTGTGCGGCTTTCCTCTTGATGCCGGCATGAAAACCAGTAAGATTTATACATCAGCGCCTCCCCAAGGTTAGAACCTAAACTCTTAGGTTTCCTCAAATGCGGGAGGCCAATTTTTATTCTTCTCCCGCAGAGGCAATCAGAATCGGCGGCGGAGGCTTTTTGCCTGTATGAATTCTGCGGAGGTCACCGCCGACGACGTCAAGCACCTCAACTGGCTCGAGACCAAACTTGGCGACAGGCTACTCGACGAAGTGCTGGTCTACACCGGGCGGGTGGCGTACCGGCGACCCGACGGCGTTGCGGTGGTTCCGCTGGCCATGCTCGGCTGAGGGCGTGCACGGCTTCGCGACGACGACGGCCGAGGTGTGGGTGACGACGACGGCCGAGGTGTGGGTGACGACGGCGGCTCGAGGTTGAGGGGCGCGTTCGCGACGACGACGGCGGGGCGCGGGGAACACACGGAGAGCGACGAGCCTCAGATTTTCCGGGCGAACCGAGCTATGACCTACAGTTTTTCACACCCGTGGAGATGAAGGGCAGGTTCGGGGCGCCGCGGGTGAGGCGGAAACGCCGGAGGCATGAGGCTGGCGTCCGATCCCGCGCTTGACGCCTTATTTCGCTAGGTCCCGACGCAGCTATTCTTCGTCGACTTCGATGAGGTCTGTCAAGATCGCATTCATCAAGTTAGGATTACCCCATGAATGGGACCAGAGATCGGAATCGCTATAGTGCGGGGATCTCTGTCGGAACCGGAACTTGAAGCTGAGTAGCGATTGGCGTATACAAGTCCACATCCTGCCGCTCCGTCTGAAGCGAGATCAAAAGCGCGTATCGGACGGGTTGATCGCGACGATCTTTCCGACGGTTGTTTTTCCACCATCCACCAACCGGATAAACCGCCACGTTATTGCAGTGGGCTAACTCAGCGCCGGCGCCAGTCCAGTCGTCTTGGTGCAAAGAGCCTAAATGCCGGCCTTGCGCGCCGAGAAACCAACGGCCTGACTCATTCGGTCGCGACCCATGTTCTTCATTCTGGGCCTCCTGATTAATTCGTTTGATAAATTCGGCTTGGTTCTCCAATCGGCCTTGAAGATCAAACCGCAGACCATGGGATGCATACTGATACTTGTTACGCCAACCTCGCCGGGACGCCGAGGGCTCTACAAAATATGACAGTGTGACTCGGAGGCGGACTTCGCTATCCCCGAGCTGTTGAAGGACATCAGTTGGCCAAGGCAACGGGTGGAGACGGAACTGCCGCATTGTGTACCGGTCACCGCTGAACGGCGTGAAGTGATCTTGAATAATGAGTGTGACTGCATTTCGTCCCGAGTTCAACACAGCTTCTTCCGATGGAACACCCCAACCAAACTGACGAAGAAGATCTTGGCGTGTGCTCTTTCTATGATCTGTTTTGAGCTGTTGAATCATCGAGTCCGTCCACTCTGCCGAGTGTGTCAAGAGACCTCGCACTGTTTCCGGCCAATACAACGGGTACCGTTGCATTGTTAAAGCCGCCAGCCGGGAGGCCTGTGCAGTTGCAGCGCTCGTAGCGTTAGCAGAGGTTATACCAACATTTGACTTACGCCCAGTCGTGCGTAACGAGAGTGAAGGTAACCTTGTCTCAAACATCCCGGCGTCGTCTGTCAAAACGTTGCCACCCTCCATACAGATATCCGGTTTAATTGGCCATCTGTTCTTATCAAACTGACACGAGGTTGACGTATGTGGCGAGATGTCTCCTGATTCTGCTAGGACCCTCCAACCAGCGTACTGCGGGTCAGATGGGGCATTGGTAAGTTCGGTGTAAGCACCAACAGTAAGGGCATTCCAAGCCTGGCCAGGATCTTGAATGAGGGTATTCTGACAATTCTTACGGTAATCGGAGTCGTATTTAGGCACGTTTCCAACGGAGACCACAATGAGTCGGGCCGATGCGGGATCAGGCTCCGATAACAGCTGGAGTTCGTCGTTGTCTCGAACAATTTCCGTACCTACAGCTAGCGCATCAACTGAAGCCGACCATAACGTTGGCCGACCAGGAACGTCCGGTTTGTCGCTTAATGTCAGGCTGAATACTCTTTTGCGATCAGGACTCGTTGCTTCCGGCCGATTAACCGCTTCAACTGTGGCAGTGCCATAATCACGCCGTTCTACCCACTGCTCATCGCCCCTTGGCCACATTCGCACTGATTCGAGCCGATGATGAAGCGTCACACGTCTCGATCCCTCGAGTAGTGGATCAAGATTCCCGAAAAGGGCAAGGCCAGCCATCGCTGTACCGTGTCCTTGAATCTGTGCATCAGTTACAGAAGGACCGTAAATCGAGTGCTGGTCATCAGCAGATAAAGATCCTTCGAGAAGTACATGGGCACGAAAAACACCCGTATCTAAAAGGCACACGGCTGGCATTTCGTCAGGAGCAACAACGATCCTTTGCGAAAGGTCGTCAATGTACTCGGTCTGTTCATCGTCACTCAGATCCTCCACCGTCTCAATAAATTGAGCCCGCCGAATTTCGGTTACAGGAACCGAGGTAACCGGAAGTATCTTTAATTGCTCCCATGATGCTTCCACCCACACAATAAGGCGATCGCTAAAACGATATTTACTGAGACGAGCCCTAAGCTCGTATGCGTCAACAAATCCTTTCCAAGTTTCAACATGCTCATGTGATCCGTCGAGCCATAGCGCCCACCATTGCTTGCCCGATCTCGGCGGTTCTCCCTCAGACGTCCATAGATCCTCTAGAACAGCTGTGCGAATACGCGAGATATTCGCGACGAGGCCCTCGTTCTTTGGTCTACCTGTGCGCGTGTTCTTTTCGTCGTTGAGGTAATCCTCAAAGAGTTTCAAAAACTGCGAACGATACGAGTCGGATACCCAAACGGTAGCCGTCTCAGGATGTCCATTCTGAGCTTCTCGCACCGATAGCAACAACCACTTTGGCTTGCTTGCTCTCCCGCCCGTAAACCCGTTGAGGGAGTCGAGCTTCAATGGATACTTAGATTCTTCTCCTTCAAGCACGATGATAGTGCCCGTTGCGCGCAGTTCCTCATCGGAAATATCTACCGTTGCAACTTTTTCATCGAAAGTAGCGAACACTTTCTCCGCAGAATGCTTCAGCGCCGCCCCATGAGCACAACGATCAACTTTACGGAGGGGCTTTCCCGCTCCGCCACCCCCTCGGTGGAAGCCCCTTGTTTCGGAAAAACCACGCACGTAGAGGTGATCAAGATTGCGGTGTACCTCAGCCAAGACTTGCCTTTCGACGTAGAGTTAGTGCCACAACGAGATCCTCCCGTTGGACTTTTTTCTCGCCACGCATCAGCACTGCTTTCGCTGCGGTCTCGGCTGCCTTTACGAGCTCAGCATGGCTCAGGCCAACCGTATATTCGCCAAGCCCAGCCATGCTGATTCCACTTGCTAGTGTGCCAAGGCGTGCTTTCATAACGGTGGTTGCCTGGCGCGCATCCGGCAACGTGTATGTTAAGACGGCGTCAAACCGGCGAAAGAGTGCCTTGTCAAGAATTGAACGATGATTGGTGGCTGCAAGAACGAGCGATTCAGGGCTCGCCTCCTCCAAAAAGACGAGGAACGAATTCAGGATCCGACGAGCCTCTCCGACATCGTTCCCGGAACGATCAGCGCCGAGAGCGTCAAACTCATCGAACAGGTAGACAGCACGTCGTTGAGCAACTGAGTCAAAAACTAGGCGAAGCTTACTGGCGGTCTCACCCATGAATTTACTCATAAGGCTATCCAGCCTCACCGTAAACATCGGTAGCGAAAGTTCAGTCGCAAGCACGGCGGCAGTCATAGTTTTACCCGTTCCTGGAGGCCCTTCCAGAAGTAACCGATGTGCCGGAGTAAAACCATACTCGAGTAGGTTTAGCCGCTGACGTTGTTCGGCAAGAACCTGCTTAATTTGTGCTCGAAGTTCATCAGGAGCCACGAGCTCACGCAAGCGAACATCGGGGTAAGTTGCCTCAACGAGCTCAGCGAGTTCACCACGAGGCTGCACCAGCGTGGTGACCGTGTTAGCACGAGCGCGTTCACGAGAATCGTCAACGGCCTTCTTGATGTCGTTGGCAAGTACGTGATGCCCAGCTTTAGCTTCACGAGCAGCCACTTGAAGAGCGACTGAGTAGAAGTTAGCGTCATCTCCAGAGGCGTAGCTACGCACCATCGCAGCAACGTGTTGCCCGTTACCAACCATGACGCCCCCTGCTATTTTTCTTGCAAGCCACTCCTCAAAAGCAAGGATACCGTAGGATCCAGAAGGAAAATCAAGCAAAAATGAATACTCTCACCCAGACCGCATACCCAATGTATGCTCATACACTCTGCAGCGCTGTCGCAGGCACGTTGAAAGCTAGTAACCCGCGACAACAGCACATTATTCCTCAATGACAAGTTCCGGGAGGGAGGCCACGAGCGCCTGCGTACGCATCGAGACCGTCACCAGACGCGGAACCAGATTAGCGATGTACGCCGGGTCGTTGATCTCGCGGCAGTAATCGTTCGGGTCGTTGACGATCTGCGACGCCTTGTGCGTGGTGATCTTGTAACGATCCACCACCCACTCGAGCGGGCTACGCCCGCCGATCTTGTATTCATTCGCCTCCACCGGGATACCCGTGAATTGCAGATAAGCGTTGTAGATCAAAGTCGAGTAATCATTCTTATCTTTCTGGCGCTTATTGACTGCGGAAGAAGGCAACTTGGCCCACTTCATTTTCTCTACGCGGTACTTCTGCCACTCATCGTCGGGCAGAATCATCGACCATTCTTCTTCCACCCCAGGATACGGTTCCACGGTTTCATAGTTGACGTGCAGCTCCGCAAGCTCACGGCCTACGTTGACGTAGCTCCAGAAGTCAGAGACCTTCGGGATGCGCGGCAGCATCTTCTTCAAATCGGCCGCATACTTTTCGCGGTACTCCGGGTGATGTAGAAGGGCGTAGACGTAGAAAAAGATGTCTTCCTTACTAATTCGTTCTCCACGAGGGTTCCTACCGTCGCTGTAGTGAGAGCGGTAGGCAACCAACGTCGCGTCCGTGATGTTGTCGCGACGTCGATAGCCTCCTACCTCCAGCGGCACCTGCGAACCGATGGGACGGTTGAAGTCAAAGGTTCCGGAGAACTCAGTTGGAGCATCTGGGTATTCCGTCAGCCCGGCAAGATCAAATCCATACTCGTCCGAAACGGGGTGCCACGTATAAAGGGAGAAAATTTGGGTTGACACCCCCGCACCGAGCATGTGTAGATCTGGAAGGTCTTCGTGCATGAAAGTTGCGAATTCTTTAGCTGAGCCTGGACCTGTCAGTGCCATTGAAAGATTCGGGTGGCCCTGAGTGGGGAAAATCTGCGGAAGCTGATAAGGGCGATGATTCAAATGGCGATCAAAATAGACAGGTTGCTTGCAAAATGGTCGATAGATCGCCATCTGCACCTGTTCGGGGTTAAATATGAAAGTCTTTCTTTTATTGAAATGCGTATCCAGAGAACTTGACCATGAGACTTTCGTGGCATCCATACTCTTCACACCGGATGACACTTGAGCATTGTAATTCGCAATCATATTACGCATATTCGTCTCAACTGCTCGCCGTGAGAAGTTATAAACCCACGCATCTCGATTCGTTTGAAGACCGGCAGAATACATCAAAAAAATCGCTGGCGTTTCAGGCTTTCCTTTTGTCTTTCCATCTCCAATCGCTTGATACTCAAGGTACTTCTCATCGCGTTGATTAAGCCAATCCCCATGCTCGTTGGGTGAAATCCTGGCGAACTCGGTACCTAACACGCTTTTCTCGGCTTCCAAGACGTCCAGCTTTTCCCTGTGCGAGAGGTAATCCGGCGTCTCCGCAAACATCACGTTCGTACGGCGGCGTTTATGGCTAGTTTTGACCAGCAACGTAATAGCCACACCGGTCATAATCTGGAAAACATTTCCGCCTTCTCGAGCTGCGACATCGCCCATTTTCCCGCGTACGGCTCCGCGAAGGTTATAGACGTAGATGTCAGAAAATTCCTCTTGCCAAGTCAGCCGTACGCCGTCAGCGGTATTACCGTCAATAAAGCTCGAGTTGGAGACAAAAGCGATCACGCCTTCTTCCCCGATACGATCCGTTGCCCAACGAAGGGCTCGGAAATAGGAATCATAAAGAGAATTCTTATTCGTTGCAGTCGAGCGTTCGGCGTATGTTGCAGCAATTCTCGCATCAAGCTTCGCGTACTTGAGGTTCTGGTTGTCATCATTCGCCGAATCTTGCCCTGCTGAATATGGCGGGTTCATCACCACAACCCGGATCGGGGCTTCCTGCTGACGCTGAATACGCTCAATGTTCGGCTGGAAATCGCCTAGACCCTCCATAGGAGTTTCTTCCTCGCGTAGCTGGAAGGTGTCCGTGAGCGTGATCCCCGGGAACTCCACATACTCGTCTGGGAATCCCTGTTCCTTACGAATCTCGTGATAAACCTGCTCGATGTTAATACTGGCGATGTAGTAGCTGAGCAAGACGATTTCGTTGGCGAAAATTTCGTGCAGATACTTGTGCTCGAGCTTCTCAGCCGGGATGATTCCACTCTGCAGCAGACGCGTGACGAACGTGCCCGTGCCGAGGAACGGTTCGCACAAGAAGCCACGATGGATACAAGACCCCGCTTAGCGGCGGGTGCTACTCGGAGCGCGGATACCCCTGGTGACTAGGGATTTCGCGCAAACTAAGTGGCTTTCGCGAGTGCAGGTTACGCCGCAGAGGAAGGCATAGAGCGCGGCCCCGACTGGCGTTAGTGGCGGAGTGAACCAGTCTGGATTCCGCGCGCAGCAATAGTTAGGGCTGCTCGGGGCCCTCCGGGGTGTCTTCGCCCATCTTGTCCATGTTGACTTGGTGACGCAGCTCCCAGTAGACGAGGTCGGAGATCTCCTTGATGATCTGGCCTCGGCGGTGCGGGCTCTCGAAGAACTTCTCCAAGATGGAGTTCTGGGTGTCCTGATGGTCGAGTACGGCGTCGGTGACCGCCTTCTCCATCGTCTGGGACTCCCGGAACTGCTCCTTCGTGTTGGCGTTGACCTGATCCTTGATGGCTTCGTTCTGCACGAGGATCGTGACCACGCCCTGCACCCACGACTGAACCGAGTCGGGGTCGAAGTCCTCGTCCTCAAACAGTGCATTAATGTTGCCGAGGATTTCTACCCACGCGACCATGTGTGGGTCGCGCGAGTGGCCGCCGCCGACGCCCATCGGCTTGAGCTTCTCGCCTTCGCCGACTAGTGGAATCGCTCCTTCACTCTTGCGAGTCTGCTTGATGTGGGTCAGCTCAATACTGCTGAAGTCCAGCTCCTCTGGAGTCGTGCGCCCAGTAAGCCGCGGACGAAGCAGCCGGAGGAACAGTGCGAGCTTCTCCAGGTCGGTGTCCTGGTAGTCGACGATCTGGGAGAGGAAGTCATAGAGCCTCACAAAGGAGCCGACGTCCTTACGGAACAAGTCGAGCTCATCGACCTCGGCCTTACTCTTGTCCAGCACTGCCGCGACGTAGCGGTCATTGAACCGGTCGGCCGCGCGCTTCAACGGTGCGGTGTGTTTCCCGTGCGCCTTATCGATAATGAATGCTTGCGCGAACTCATCCACGTCGTCGCTGTTGTAGATCCCGGCGGTCTCAAGCTTGCGCGAGAGATCGTGTACGAGGTCGGGATCGGTGGTCTCGATGATCTCGGCGGTTCGGTAGTACGGCAGAAACGCCTCGAGGATCGTGTCAGCGTCGTTAACGAAGTCGATGATGAACGTCGTGTCCTTGCCCCTGGCGGGGAGAGTGCGGTTCAGGCGCGAGAGGGTTTGGACGGCCTCGATCCCGTCGAGACGCTTGTCGACGTACATCGCGCACAGTAGTGGTTGGTCAAAGCCTGTCTGATACTTGTTGGCAACGATTAAGACCTGGAACTGATCGCCCGCGAAGGCCTGCGGAATCCCCCGCCCGCGCAGGTCATGATTCATATTCGCTTCTGTGTACGGCTCCTGCACACCGGGTACGACGTCGTCGATCTGCTCAGAAGTCAGGCTCCCGGAAAACGCAACGAGGGTTCCGAGTTGGTAGTCGTGTTTCTCGATGTAGGAATCGATCGCCATCTTGTACTTCAGCGCAGCGGCACGACTCGAGGTCACCACCATCGCCTTAGCGTGCCCATCGAGGAGGTGGGCGACGTTCTCACGGAAGTGCTCAACGATGATCTGCACCTTCTGGGCGATATTCGTAGGGTGCAGACTCACCCACCGCATGAGGCCCTTCTTCGCGGTGCCCTCATCCACCAGCTCATCCCCACCCGTAGCGTCGCCAGTCTTCTGAGCGAGCTGGAAGGCGGTCTTGTAGGTAGTGTAGTTACGCAGAACGTCGAGAATGAAACCCTCCTCGATGGCTTGCTGCATCGTGTACACGTGGAACGGTGTCGGATTACCGTCGGCCCCGGGACGGCCGAACATTTCTAGAGTTTTGCCCTTCGGGGTTGCGGTGAAAGCATAGAACGAGATGTTCTGAGCAGTCGCGCGAGCTGCCATCTCAGCGGCAAGCACGTCCTCCACGCTCACCTCACCGCCGTCTTCGAGGGCCTCGACCTCGACTTGCGAAAGAACTTGGCGTAGCTTCTGTGCGCTCGTACCTGTCTGAGAGGAGTGCGCTTCGTCCGCGATCACCGCGAACTTCCGATCAGCGAGTCCGCCCTGTTGGGCAAGCGCCTCGAGGACGAACGGAAATGTCTGCAGAGTAACGATGATGATGAGCTTGCCACTCGTGAGTTCCTTGGCCAGCAATGCGGACTTGGATGAGGCGGAGGCCTTGCGCACCTCGTCAGCATTGATCGTTCCGACCACACCCTTCGTTCCCTCAATTGCTCTGATGGCTTTTTGGAGCTGGTCATCGAGCACCGTGCGGTCGGTAACGACGATGACCGAGTCGAAGGTCTTCGAATTATCGCTGTTGTGCAAGTTCGCCAGCCCGTGTGCGAGCCACGCGATTGAGTTCGTCTTACCCGAGCCCGCAGAATGCTGGATCAGGTACTTGCTACCCGCCCCCTCGACTCTCGTCGTGTCTAGCAGTCTGGTGACGGCCTCCCACTGGTGGAAACGTGGGAAGATGATCTGCTTGGTGCGCGCGCGTTCACCGGTGATGGGATCGACCTTCTCGGTGATCTGCAGGTTCACGAAATGCTCAAGAATCTGCAGCCAGTTGTCACGCTGCAGCACCCGCTCCCATAGGTATGACGTAGCGGCACCTTTTGGGTTGACCGGGTTACCTGCGCCACCGTCGCTTCCGAGGTTGAACGGCAAGAACACCGTGTTCGCACCATCAAGCTTGGTCGTCATCTGAATCTCATCGGTAGAGACCGCGAAATGCACCAACGCACGCGAGCCGAACTTCAGCAACGGCTCCCCCTGCGGCAGGCGGTCCTTACGGTACTGGCGCACCGCGTCACCAATCGACTGCGTGTTGTCCGTCTTCAACTCCGCCGTCGCTACCGGTAGGCCGTTAACGAAAAACACCAGATCAAGTGAATCCTGCGGGCGCTTCTTCGAATGATGCACCTGGCGCACCACACGAAGACGGTTTGTTTCATAGTGCTGTTGTGCTTCCGGGTTCATCGACGTTGCTGGCTTGAACGCGCACATGCTGAACTTCGCGGGTGTCTTCCTGAACCCACCACGCAGCACCGCGAGCAGACCACCTCCGTGCTCGAGCGGCTGATCGAGCTCCTTGACCAGGCGATCCAGCAGCAGACGCTTAGCCAGTTCCGCCTCCACCGGTGAGGCGTCCTCGGGAACAACCCGCGCCCACTGCTCTGGCTGCGTCGCCTGTAACCAGGCGAACACATCCTCCGGAATTAAAGCAAGTTCCTGGTCATAGCCAGAGAAACCCTCTTCGTACAGCCAACCGTGTGCACCGAGGTACTCACAGATCTCGGTCTCGAAACTCTTCTCATGCTGAACACCCATGATCTTTTCCCTATACCTCAATCTGCCCCGTCACCGCAGCAGTAACCAACGCAGAACGACGCTCCTGCAGCAGTTGGATCGCTTGGCTGCACCTGTCAATCAGTCTTTCAGCTTCTGCCGTTCGCTCACGGTTCTCGCTCACTAGTCGCTCCTGTACGTCTTTGGAGGGCACCAACGACGTAAGCCGCAGAAATACCTCTGGATAAAGCCTCAAGCGCGATTCCCAAATGCCGCGTGAATTTGCCTTCATGAGGCTGACATAGGCTGCCGTTCGATACATGCAATCAAAGTACATGGGGTTGACTGCATCTGGATCGCGGAACCTGTATACGTTGTACGAGGGGCTCACTAGTCCCTCATATCGGGAAACGCCGAGGGCGCCCATCCACGCCCACATCGTGTTGATGACCAGATCGTCTTTTGCAACTAGCCTGTATCCGACGGTTGATTCCGCTTCGAACATGGTCACGTTCTTCATGGAACGCGGAGTAACACCAGTGATGTGACTGACGGAGAGCATCTCCTCTTCGCCAGTATCACTTCGCCCTTCCACGTGCTCCAGGATGTGACGATTCCGTAGAAGCTCCCACCCATCGGGCGGGTTCAGAAAAGGATCGGTCGTCGCTCCGCCCCAAAAAGCATGCTCGCGCCAGAGCTGCAAACGAGACGTGGTGAGATCGATCAACTCGCGTTGTTTGGCGATGAGGTGGTCGATCTTCGCCGTCTCAGCATCGAGATACTGGACGATCCGCTCCTGCTGTTCAATTGAACGTAGTCGGAACGGCAATTCCTTCAGGCTTTCCCATCCGAGAGATGCTCGGACCCCGTCTTCACCCAGGTTATTGA
The DNA here is from genome assembly GCF_014926385.1 of Trueperella pecoris. Lineage (NCBI taxonomy): Bacteria > Bacillati > Actinomycetota > Actinomycetes > Actinomycetales > Actinomycetaceae > Trueperella > Trueperella pecoris. Next base: position 1,717,028 of record NZ_CP053291.1, read on the forward strand.
AGACCTGTCGAAAGTAGAGATCCATGAAGTACCAGTATGCGTAGCGTGGCAAGACCTCCTTGGACGGCTGAACCACGATATATGCAGGACTTACGAGGCCTTCGTCTTCTGACAAACCGACTCGGCTTGTTGAGACGTTCTGCAGGTCAATCAGCTTGAATACGAGATGGCCAGGCTTCAACAACTGATACGAGTCAAAAGATTCTGGCTGGAGGCCGTCGGTCGCTTCTCGTGATCTCGGCAGTACACCGTTCATTGTTAGAGAAAGGCGTTGATATGAATCTGCCTTACCTGCACCTGGAATGTGTCGGTACTTATCGAATAGGTATCCGATCGGCAGGATCTGTTGGGCGTTGCCGGGGGGTACCGCGCCAAACCATGCTGGGAGGAGACCACCTCTGAATTTGAGCATCAGTCCGTCACCTCGCTAAGTAGCGCCAGGATTTCTTGGGTGACTTGGTGGAGTTCGGTGTCGATCTCTTCGAGTGGGCGGGGTGGCTGGTAGCGGTAGAAGTGGCGGGTGAAGGGGATCTCGTAGCCGATCTTGGTTTTCTTCTCGTCGATCCAGGCGTCGGGCACGTAGGGCTGCACTTCGGCATCAAAGTAGGCCTTGATGGTTTCGTTGCGTCCTTCGTCGGCGCGGCTGTTGCCGTTGTAGGTGAACGGGACGCGTTCGGTGTCGCGCAGGCTCGCGTCGGGCTGCTTCTTGCCCCGAGCGTTCGTTACGATCTCGCCTTCGCTGTCGCGTTGGGGGCGTTCGACGGTTATCTGCCAGTATGCGAACTCGTCGATGGGGACGATCTTGCAGTGCTCTGTCTCCACGTAGTCGGCATACAGGCGCACGATCGTTGCTCGGTTAGCTTCGGTGAGTTCACGACCCTTGTCGCCAAGCTTCTTGCGCATCTTGGCATAGAACTCGGTTCCGTCGATGAGCTGCACTTTGCCTTGGCGTTCTTCGGGCTTGTTGTTATCGACGATCCAGATGTAGGTGGCGATGCCGGTGTTGTAGAACATGTCGGTCGGCAGTGCGACGATCGCGTCGACGAGGTCGTGCTCGAGGAGCCACTTACGGATGTTCGAGGGGCCGGACTCTGCACCGCCGTTGAACAGAGGTGAACCGTTCATGACGATGCCGCCACGGCCCCCACCCTTGACCTTGGGACGTAGCTTGCTAACCACGTGCTGGAGGAACAGCATCTGCCCGTCGCTGACGGCGGGCACATTCTGTTTGGGCTTGTCACTACCAGCATAGAATCGAGAGGCACTGCCGAGTTCTTTGAGATCCTCCATCACGGCTGCCTGACTGGCTTTCCAGTCGTCCCCGTACGGTGGATTCGACATGCAGTAGTCGAACGTCTGCCCGGCAAACTTATCGTCGGCAAGCGTGTCACCGAGCTGGATGTTGCTGGAATCGTAGCCCTTGATCAGCAGGTCAGACTTACATACCGCGTAGGAGTGGTCGTTCCACTCCTGCCCATAGAGCCGAAGCTGTGCCTGCGGGTTAAGGCCTGGTTTGTCATTACTGCCCGTCAAGTGCTCTTCTGCGATGGAAAGCATCCCCCCGGTGCCGACCGTAGGATCATAGATCGACCGGATCGTACCCGGCGTACTGAGCGCCTCATCGTCACCAGCAAAGACGAGATCGACGAGCAGGCGGATAGCGTCGCGTGGAGTGAAGTGCTCACCAGGTGCCTCGTTGGAGGACTCGTTGAACGTACGGATCAGGTACTCGTACAGGTCACCCATCTCAGCGTTCGTGACTGTCTTGGGGTGCAGGTCGATGTTGGCGAACCGCTCGACGACGATGTAGAGGATGTTCTTCTCCGCCATGGTGCTGATTTCGTCGGCGAGCTTGAACCGTTCGAAGACGTCCATGTTGTCCGAGAAGCCGTTGACGTACTGCTTCAGGTTCGCCTCGAGTCCCTTTGGATCACCCAGCAGTGACCGCAGAGTCCATGGACTGGTGTTGTAGAACGGCAGTCCAGTAGCCCGCTGTACCTGCGCGGCCAGCAGTTCGGGGTTGTTGCTGAAGCGCTCCACCAGCGGTTCGATCGTGGCCTGGTGGTCTGCCAGGACGCAGTCGAGACGGCGCAGGATCGTCATGGGTAAGATGACGTTGCCGTACTGGCTGGCCTTATACGGCCCTCGCAGAACGTCGGCTGTACCCCAGATGAAGGACCCCAGTTGGCTCATGCGTCTTCTTCTTTCTTTTCATTTGCAGGTATGACTTCGACTATGTCGCCGATCTGGCAGTCGAGGACTTGGCAGATCCGCAGGAGCACGTCGGTGGTGACGTTGTCTCCGTTGTTGAGGCGAGCCATCGATGTGGATGAGAGCTTGGCTTCCTCCCGGAGGTCTTGCTTTAACTTGTCCTTGTCCACGAGCAGCTTCCACAAGGGCTTGTAGGAGGGCTTGACGTGGAGGTCAAACTCGATCCGTTTACTCACTGTCGGCGACCTTCCTCTTCTTCTTTTTGCTCCGTGAACGGCCGAACAGTTCTCTGCCGGACTCGAGGTGGACGAATGCAGACTCGGTCAGGATCTGCCGTGTCTCCTCGGAGTAGCGGCTGATCTTGTCGATCGCGAGGAAGATTTGTTTGCGCTGGCGCGCGTAAACTTTCGCGATGCCGTCGAATGCCTGGTCTTCGATGGGCTGAACGAGCATCGAATCGTGGGCAACTGCGGGAAGCAGGGTCGTCTCCAGCATCGCCAGGTCGAATGAGATCAGCCCGCGCTGGGTGGAGCCGGTGCCGGAGTCGTTCTCGATCTCGTAGGAATACTTGCCGACTTCGGGGATCTTAATGCTTGGCGGGGTTCGCTCTTCGCCGGTGATCTCCCCGTCGATACGCTGCATGACAGTGTTGAGCTGGTCTTCGATGCCCTGCAGGATCGACGTGGATTCTCTAGCGAGCGCCTCGGCGGCTTCCTTTTTGGATGCCATGAGTCGCTGCTCTTCGAGGAAGGCCTTGTTCGCGTTGGCGAGGGACCGGATCTGTCGGTCTAGTTCGCTGTAGGCGCGGATATCGGCCTGGGTTGCGGTTGGTGCGACGGAAAGCTCCTCGAGCCGGGAGTTGAGTTGTCCTAGGCGCTGCTGAATTCGCCCACGTTCTTCTTCCAACTGCTTGGTTTCTGCTTTGAACTCGGCGTCTAGAACCTGACGGATGCTGCGGTGGAAGTGTTCGATGTTTTCGATGTGTTCGATATTTGCCTCTGGGAAGAATTCGCGCAGCGCATCGAACTTCTTGGTCAGGCTGACGTCGGATGAGATGCCCTTGGCCCGTCGCATGGCGTTGATTTGTCGACCGAGCTGGTTGAAGCGCCGCAGCAAGGGCTCGCGTTCTGCCTGCACCTCGTTGATGGCTGCCTGTTGGGCTGAGGTGTAGTCCTTAGCAGTCAATCCTGCGCGGATTCCTGCTTGGTCGCGTTCGGTCTGGAGGTCTTCGATTCGCTGGGTGTTGTTATTGACCTCGGTGATGTTCCTTGCCCGGGGGAAATCGTAGTACCGCCCGGCTGCATGGAACAGGTCAAGCTCTCGAGCAGTCTCATCCTTAGCAGTCATGAAGCCTTGAAGCTTGGTGTACTCATCGAACAGCATCAGTAGACGCTTGACGCCGTCTGCCTGGGTGTCTCGGGGGTGCGCAAGGAGTGGGTGGTCGACATCGGAGTTCTTGCGTTGCCAGATCCGGAAGAAGTTGCTGACTGCTTGACGGAGACTGATGCCAGTATCTTGAAGTCCATACTGGGTGCCGACAAAGGTCTTGAAGTCGTCGAGTGTCATGGTGCGCAGCGGGCGGTAGTTCTTATCGCAGAGGGTGATCGCTGTCGGCGTGTCGGTGGCTCGCCGAAAGCAGTGAGTCTCTCCGCCGAGGAGGAACGCGAAGCGAATCTCGTGATGGCCGATGTTCTTGATGACGTCTTTGGCTTTGTCGACGTAGTCAGAACCGCCGAAGCAGAAGTCGATGGCCAAAAGCGTGGTGGATTTGCCGATGGAGTTCTCGGTGTTTTCAGTACCGAGCACTGTGTTCAGCCCCTCGCTCAAGCGCAGCGGGCCAGGGCGTTGTTCGTCGTGAAAGAACGCGTCACTGTCGAACTCGACCAACATAGTGGAGTACCTCCTCCGGGTAGAGCAGCTCGATCTGGCCGAGTGCGAATAAGCAGTCCAAGGCGTCGGCGAACTCGTCCACGTCGGCGAACTTCGATTTGACCTTCTTGTATAAGGCAGCGGGACTGAGATCCTGCTCGGACAGATGCTTCAGGATCGGCGGGAACTGGCTCAGCGTGGACTGCGAATAGGGGGTGACTTTGCTAGGCAGTCGCATCGAACACCTCGCAGTTTTGAACGAAAAAGCACGCAACGATGATCGACGCGCTGAGATTCGTCGAGTCGGAGTTGGCGTGGATCCAATCAGCAACTTGATCGAATATCGCTTGCTGGTCATCAGTGTGCTGGGATGCCTGGTCGTAGAAGTCGGCGACTTGCCCGGCGATCGCGTCGAATCGGCTGCGACCCCTGCCGCCTTCGAGTGCGTGGAACTCTTGCTCGATGATGCGGTACCACTGCAAGACGTGGATCTTGATCCGCTCGGCGAGCTCAAAGTACTCGGGCTTGACCTTTTCAGCGACTCGCACCGCATCCAACGTTAGCTCCGGGATAGCTCTATTGACGATGCGTTCCCCAAGCGTTTCGATGACAGAGACGATCGCCGGGTGGAGTTGTGAATCGAACGCGGTGTCCTGAAGGGCTGTTGCAGCGATCCTGCGATTTCGAATGTCTCGGAGTTTGTTTATGACATCAGGTACTTCAAGCAACGTGTCATTGGCGGGGACGAGTTTGGCGCACTTGACACACACTGCTTCCCGGTCAGTTTCAGAGCTTTCGTCGTCAATGGTGAAGGAGACAATCTCGAAGAATGGTCGCCGTTCACCTTTAACGGTCTTCACCAGTCGCTCTTTGCGGCAGACAGGACACAAGTCTCCATTGCGGGCCGCAAGCACGACATCTGCTTCAGTGATCGATCCGATACCGGCTCGTTTCTTATTCGGCCTTGAGATAGCTGAGATAAACGTATCAGCGTAAAACGAACCGTCATCTTTGTCTGCGATGTACAGCAGATCTTCAGCTGCATCGGCGCTGACCTCGGGATCATCTTTGATGAGTTCGATCAGCTCGGTCTTGAAGTCAATCTCGCGCATTGGCGCAATATCTTGGGCGATCTTGCTGAACGCTTCACGTGCAGCCCCACGTAGTCCAGGTTGCTTCAGAACGGGCCCGAAGCCGGTGTGCAGCTCGATGTCCTGCCTGAGCAGCCCACTGACCGTCTTGGGTGTGCGCCACACGTCCCACCCATCCTTGTCCGCAACCGGGGCGAAGTCCTGAATCCAGCGCAAGAGCACCTCCACGATGTAGGCGTCAGTTGAGGTCATCTTTGGGCGCGCCGTCGAAGGCTGCTTGTCACCCTTGCGAGTCGGCGTGCTGTAGTTCGCGGCTGGCTGGATCAGCACCTTCTGTAGGGCACGGGCGAAGGTCGCGAAGCACAACTGGCTCATCACAACCTCCTTTAGAAAAAGAGCACCAAAAGGGCACCAAAACTAGGGCAACGACATTTACTCGCCCGATTTTTAGTCTGGAAGTACCTCCGGAGGCATCCGTCGCGTACCTCGAGACTTCGGCCTTAAGTCTACCGCTGATGTTCTTCGAAGGGGCCTAAGACACTCTGCGAGTGCTCTAGGCGGCTGTGGAATCTGAGTGGCCACGACGGTTCCGCGACCTACAGGTGCCGCGTGCTGATCACACAAGGCCGTCAACCATCAGGGAGACGCGTAAGAGCAGCAAGTGGCAGGTGCCCGCCCAGCGGGTTCCTGCCATCTCGTTTCTCTACCCATCCCTTCCTGAGCCGTTGACACCGAGCTTGCTACCTCACGGGTCTTCCTCCAACACGGAGGGAACACCCCGTTGTCAACACAACCGCATACCAATACCCCCGCCCCCTACTCTGTGCGCACGAAGTATTTCGCAGGGCACGAGTTCAAGCAGATCTACGTCCCGTCCCGGCTCATCGACGATGTCCAGCAGTACGCATGGATCCAGCTCGTTGACCCACCGACTGGCGACATAGAGCTGAAGCTGAGCGCCGACGAGGTTCTCGCTTTGCTGTACGACCCGACGTACGTGCCGGAGTGGAAAGTCGCATACCTGCGCACTGCCTACTTCGGTTTTCGTGCCGCCGAGAACGCTCGAAACCGTGGCGACCTCTCCTATAGCGATTGGGAAGTCGAGGTTCATGACGGACCTCAGTATTTGAACGTCTCTGTTCACGAAGAACAGGTCGATAGCGAGCTGGTTGTCGAATGGCTGCTGTCTCAGGTCAGCGACAAGCAAGCGGAACAGATCCGCCTGCACGTGTTTGAGCGGCTCTCCTTCGTCGAGATCGCGCGTGAGGAGCGCCCCGGCGCTGACGAGGCCGAGGTAGCGCGGCGCGCGAACAGCATCGGGCGTTCGGTCAAGCGCGGCCTGAAGAGGCTTCGGGAATTCATCGAGACGGAGTGTCCGGATCTGGCTCTCTTCGGGGGCGTATGAGTGCCCGGCCCACACCAAGGCCAGCACCAACCGACTCTCAACCTGTGTCATAAGGAGGAGCACGATGACCAAACATCGTCTCAAGGTCACCTTGACCGACCAGCCCGAACCTGACGCTGCGGTCTCTGCCCGCAAGGTCAGTATCCGCACCCGGCTAGCCCGCAAACTGCTCGGGAACCCCCAGCAGCTCACCGTTCTCGTGCCGGGCAACCAGGTCCACGCAGTAGAAATCGTACGCCCAGACGATGACCTCATGGAGCTCGCCAACGCGGTCGGCGTTACCCGCAGAGGTGATGTCGCGTGAACGTCACCGAAGCGAACACATTCATTCAGGCGATCAACACGATCGTCGAGGGGTACACCGCTCTAGCACGAGCGATCGAGGACAGTGCGTGGGCATCGTTTGAGGACCACGTTGGCATGACGGGTGCTCGCCCGATCGCCGCCGCCGAACTGGCCCAGCCTGCACTCGAAGCTGAAGCGGAAGAGTACGAGGCCGCCCACCAGCCACCCGCCCCGGTGCCTATTCCTGAACCGGTGCCGGTGACGCTCGAGCAAGTCCGCACCATGCTGGCCAGGCTCTCGCAGGCAGGCCACACCGCCCGCGTGCGTGAACTTATCCAGGCCGCTGGTGCGAACAAGCTCTCCGAGGTTGCCCCATCAAAGTATGGGCAGTTGCTGGAGCAGTCGGGGGCGATAGCTGATGCCTGACCAGCACGCACTGCTTAGTGCCTCGGGTGCGCACCGCTGGTTAGCCTGCACGCCCTCAGCCACGTTGGAAGCCGGGCTCCCAGACTCCTCATCGTCTGCTGCCGAGCAAGGCACCGCTGCCCATGAGCTCGCGGAGTGGAAGCTCCGCCGCTCCTTGCATGACGCGCCGACCACCAGGCCTGTCTCGGATTGGCATGACGAGCAGATGGACACCCTCACCGACGACTACGTGGCGTTCGTCCAGGAGCGGCTGCGTGACGTACGCCAGGTGTGTGCGGATCCGCAGGTGCTCATCGAGCAACGCCTTGACTTTAGCCATGTGGTGCCAGGCGGTTTCGGGACCGGGGACTGCGTGATTATCGCCGAACCCACGCTCCAAATTATTGACCTGAAGTACGGCCAGGGTGTCATGGTCGAGGCCGAGAACAACCCGCAGCTCATGCTCTATGCGCTCGGAGCGTTGAACGCGTTCGGATCGTTGTACGACATCAGCGAGGTGGCGGTCACGGTCTACCAGCCCCGCCGCTCCAACGTTTCAACGTGGACGATCCCGGTCTCTGACCTCGATGCCTGGGCCGAGAACGTGGTGAAACCGCGTGCCGTGTTGGCGGCAGCTGGTGACGGCGAGTTCGCTCCTGGGGAGTGGTGCCGGTTCTGCAAACTCAGCGCCACCTGCCGCACTCGGGCCGAAGCCAACCTGCAGCTTGCCAAGCATGAGTTCGCACCACCTGCCGAACTCATCGATGCCGAGATCGCAAAGGTGCTGGCCCAGCTGCCGGACCTGAAGGCCTGGGCTGCCGATGTGGAATCACACGCGCTGTCGCTAGCGGTGAACCAGGGCAAATTGTGGCCTGGTTTCAAGCTCGTGGAAGGCCGCTCGATCCGCAAGTACGTGGACGAAAAGGCCGTTGCCGAGGCCGCGCAGGCTGCCGGTGTCACCGACGTCTGGGAGCAAAAGCTCAAGATGATCACCGCGCTCGAAAAGCAACTGGGCAAGAAGCGCTTCTCCGAACTATTCGGGGATCTCGTGGTCAAACCAGCCGGTAAGCCCACACTCGTCCCCGACTCCGACAGGAGGCCCGCACTGGAGATCCAGTCGGCAACAGATGAATTCACTGCAATCAAGTAACAAGAAAGAAGGTAAGACAAGATGTCTGCAACGAATCCGACCCGTGTGGTCACCGGCGAAGTGCGCCTGTCCTACGCCAACATCTTCGAGGCGAAGTCGATCCAGGGCGGCAAGCCCAAGTACAGCGTGTCTTTGATCATCCCCAAGGGCGACACTGAGACGCTGGCCAAGATCGAACGTGCCATTGGTGCGGCGATCGACGCCGGGATTGGGAAGTTCGGTGGCAAGCGCCCCAACAAGGCAGCCCTCAAGCTCCCGCTCCGCGACGGGGACATTGAACGCGACGATGAAGCCTACGCAAACGCCATGTTCGTCAACGCGAACTCGACCACCCCGCCCCAGGTTGTGGGCGCGGATCTGCAGCCGATCCTGGATGCCTCCGAGGTCTACTCCGGGTGTTACGCCCGCGTGAGCCTCTCGTTCTATGCGTTCAACACCAACGGTAACCGGGGTATCGCGTGCGGGCTGGGCAACATCCAAAAGGTCCGCGATGGGGAACCCCTTGGCGGTAACCGCATCAGTGCCGAGGAAGACTTCGGGTCATTCACGGCAGCCACCGACAACGACTTCCTGAACTGACCGGAGGGCCGTCGACATGATGTGGGACGTCTTCAACGCAATCACCCTCGCCATCTGGGTGTACGTACTCATCCCGTTCTGGGTGGTGTTCTTGTTCGGCTGGATCAAGATCAAGCTCCAGAGCCGCCGTGATCGCAAGCGCCTGGCCGAGTTGCTCGAGGCCGAGAAGGCCGAATTCGACCGCCTGCGGGTTTCTGAATAATCCACCCATTCACGGGAGGGAACCAACCCCAATCAGCGGGCTGGTTCCCTCCCGTTCTCACGTACCCCAAGGGAGGCATGCCTGTGCGTGAACTCTTCATCGACATCGAGACCTTTTCGCCAGTGAACCTGGTCAAGGCCGGGGTCTACCCCTACGCCGAACACCCAGAGTTCGACGTTCTCTTGTTCGGCTACTCGATTGATGGTGGCCACGTTGAGGTCGTCGATCTCGCCTCGGGTGGTTCCCTGCCCGGTGATGTGCTGGCCGCGCTGGTCGATCCTGATGTGGTGAAGCGGGCGTTCAACGCCGCCTTCGAACGCATCTGTCTCTCAGCCTGGCTCAACCGCCACCACCCGGTGCTTATGGCCGGGCAGCGGTTGCTGGACCCGGCGCAGTGGCACTGCACCATGATCTGGTCCGCTTACCTCGGCCTGCCCATGAGCCTGGAGCAGGTCGCCACCGTGCTGGATCTGCCCGTGCGTAAAGACAGTGCAGGCAAGAAGCTCATCACTCATTTCTGCACCCCGGCCAAACCATCGGTTCTCAACCAAGGCAGCAACCGTAATCCGCCGTCGTCCAACCCGAGGGGCTGGGAGGCATTCATTGCCTACAACCGGCGCGACGTCGAAGTCGAGCTCGCCATCCACGACCGACTCGAAGCCTTCCCGGTCCCAGAGACTGAGTGGGACACCTACGTGCTCGATCAACGGATCAACGACACCGGCATCCTCCTCGACAGCGTGCTGGTGGGTCATGCGGTCCAGTGCGACCGTCAGCACCGTGCCACCACGCTCGCCCGCGCTCAAGAGCTCACGGGGCTTGAGAATCCGAACTCGCCCATCCAGCTCAAGGAATGGCTCGCCGAGCACGGCACACCCCTGCAGTCACTCACCAAAGACGAAGTCGCTACTGCGCTCGACACCGCCACCGGCGACGTCAAAGTGGCACTCGAGCTACGTGGCGAACTCGCCAAATCCTCGGTGAAGAAATACGAGGCTATGCAGCACGTCGCAGGAGCCGACGGGCGCGGACGGGGCTTCCTGCAGTTCTACGGCGCAGGCAGAACTGGAAGATTCGCTGGCCGCCTCGTCCAAGTCCAAAACCTACCCCGCAACTACCTCCCAGATTTGGCGGAAGCCCGAGGACTTGTGCGGACGGGCAACTTCGAGGCGGTCGAACTGCTCTACGACTCTGTGCCCGACACCCTCAGCCAACTGATCCGCACTGCATTTATCCCCGCCGACGGCCACCGGTTCGTGGTCGCTGATTTCTCCGCCATCGAGGCGCGGGTGATCGCCTGGCTCGCAGGCGAAACCACCACCCTCACCGCTTTCGAAGCGGGCAAGGATCTGTACTGCGAGACCGCCAGCCGCATGTTCGGCGTCCCCGTCGAGAAGCACGGTGTGAACAGTGACCTGCGGCAGAAGGGCAAAATCGCAGTCTTAGCTTGCGGTTATCAAGGCGGCGTCGGGGCGCTGAAGGCCATGGGTGCACTACGCATGGGACTGGCTGAGCCCGAGCTTCAACCTCTGGTGGATGCGTGGCGCTCAGCCAACCCAAACGTCGTCCAGCTGTGGGCCGACGTCAACGCCGCCGCCATCGAAACCATCAGCACCCGCCAGCCCACCCATATCGGTCCGCTGACCTTCACGGTCGAAGCCGGGATCATGTTCATTGCCCTCCCATCAGCTCGTCGGCTCGCTTACGCAAAGCCACGGCTGGGCGAGAACAGATTCGGCGGCACCAGCATCACCCACGAAGGCATCACCACAGGACGCAAGTGGGGACAGCTGGAAACCTACGGCGGGAAACTCACCGAGAACATCGTCCAAGCCGTCGCCCGCGACCTACTCACCTTCGGCATGCACCAAGTTGACCAAGCTGGGCATCGGATCGTCATGCATGTACATGACGAGATCGTCGTCGAAACCACTACCGCCACAGTCGACGAGATCTGCAACCTCATGGCCACCACCCCCGACTGGGCTGAAGGCTTGCCCCTATCGGCGGATGGGTTCGCGTGTGACTTCTACCAGAAGGACTGACCCAGATACTCGTTGCCCTCTTGCATTCAGGGCTGAGGCCAGGGTGACGCAGTAGCGAGCGGTTACTGCGAGTGTCAAAACTGCTCCGAGCTGGGTGTCCGGATTCTTGTGTCCTCGGGGGCGTATGCGTGAGAGCCCGACGCAGCCACACCCGTGACCTGCCGGAATCACGTCAAACCTGGCTCTTAGAAGGAGCCACTCATGGCTACCACTGACCTCCAGACATTCACCAATAATGCGTTTGGAACCATCCGAACCATCAACCACGACAGAAAGGTCTACTTCTGTGGCCGAGATGTCGCCACAGCGCTCGGCTACAAAGACCCGACCAACGCGATGAAGCAGCACTGCAAGGGGGTGGCGATTCACCACCCCCTTCCCACCGCCGGTGGAATCCAGCAGGTTCGCTTCGTCACCGAAGGTGACCTGTACCGGCTCATCTTCTCCTCGAAGCTCCCGGCAGCTCAAGCCTTCGAAGCTTGGGTCGTCGATGAGGTCCTGCCGACGATCCGCCGCCATGGCGTCTACGCCATCGATGAACTCCTGAGCAACGATGAGTTCCTCGAGCAGGCCATCGTTCAATTGCGTGCGGAGCGGGCCAAGCGACTGACCGCCGAACAAGCACTGCTCGAAGCGGCCCCGAAGGTCTCGTACTACGACCTGGTGCTGCAGTCGGCCTCGCTGCTGACCACGACTGAGATCGCCAAAGACTATGGCTTGTCCGCTAAACGGATGAACGCGATCTTGCACGAAGAAGGCGTGCAATTTCGCCAGTCAGGGCGTTGGTTCCTCTACGCCCGATACGCCGAACAGGGGTACACCCAATCCAAGACCCACGAATACGACGAGGGCAAGACCCGTACCCACATGTACTGGACGCAAAAGGGACGCCTGTTCATCTACGACCTGCTAAAGAACCAGCTCGGACTGCTGCCGGTCATCGAGCAGGACGGCGGTGCAGCATGATCACCACCTTCCTTCACGCCGAGCTCGGTTTCTCGCCCCACAGCATCGAGGGCTACCCAGACCCCACTGCCTATAGGGCGTTGAAGAATCTGCAGCGCGCCGAATACGGCTACCGGCCCCTGGTCTACATTTGCTCGCCCTACTCCGGGGACGTAGAAGCCAACATGGAACTCGCCCAAACGTTCTGTGCGCATGCAGTGGCTCGATGCAAGATTCCGCTCGCCCCGCACCTGCTGTTTCCACAGTTCATGGACGACAACGATCCCGAGACCCGCGAGTTGGCGATGTTTTTCAACCGGATCCTGCTCTCTAAGTGCGAAGCGATCTGGGTGTACACGGCGCGTGTGTCAGTGGGGATGCGAGTGGAGATCGAGTGGGCACACCACTTCGACCTTCCCATCAAGTACTTCGACGCCGACTTCGAGGAGGTCACCCCATGACACCCATGACCATGTACACCGCACTCGTGGCTGGCCAGCAGAACAACGCGCACTACCCGCACCAACATGACGTCACCAGCGAGGCAGACCTCGAAGCGGTCGCCCGACTCGATCACGTAGTTGCCGAGTACGTGGGTGGGCGACGTTCAGCAGGCAGTTTCGTGACCTCGAACTGTCTGGTCATGGACGTCGACAACTCCCACACCGACAACCCAGCCGAGTGGATCACCCCAGCGAGCCTTGCCGAGCAAATGCCGGGGGTAGCGTTCATGACTGCCACCAGCCGCAACCACATGAAGTCGAAGGGTGCGCAGTCGGCCAGGCCGCGTTTCCACGTCTACTTCCCGATTGGCCCCGTGGCTGATGCTGAAGCCTATGCGGGACTCAAGAAGCTGCTCGCCTCCAGGTTCGAGTTCTTCGACCCCAACGCGATCGACGCTGGCCGCTTCATCTACGGCCACGCTGCCCCGCTGATCACCATGGTCGAGGGTGAATGTGCTATCGACCACTGGCTTGCCGAAGCGGTGGATGAGGACCTATTTGCCCAGTGGGATGACTCCACCCAGGCCATCGAGGAAGGTTCGCGCAATGCGACCTTGTCGAGGTTTGCGGGCAGGCTCCTCATTCGCCTCGGCACGACCGATGAGGCACGCGCCTTGTTTGATCGCAAGGCCGCCCGCTGTAATCCGCCACTGCCCGAGTCGGAGGTGGAGTCGATCTGGCGGTCCGCCACCCGGTTCGCCAAGACAGTCGAGAACCAGCCTGGTTATCTGCCGCCGGAGGATTTTGAGGCGAGCCTGGATTCGGTGCGCCCCAGCGATTACAGCGACGTCGGGCAAGCCCATGCCTTGACTAAGGCCTATCCGGACTCGCTGCGCTACTCGGAGGCCACCGACTGGCTCGTCTATTACGACGGTGTTTGGTACGAATCGGCCCCTGCAGCCCAAGCTGTTGCTCAAGAGCTCACTGAACGTCAACTCGCTGAAGCCCACGAGCTACTCGAAGACGCGAAGGACAAGCTCGCTACGACTGGTGCGGGCACGCTGCTCGGGTCGATGTCGAAGGCGAAAGCCCAAACCATGTTCAACCCGGCCCAGCGTGAGGCGTTCGCCGCGTTCGAAGACGCGAAAACCTACGCGACCTACGCGCTGAAACGGCGGGAGTCGCGCGGGATCACCAACTGCCTGCGCGAGGCTCGCCCGATGCTGCTCACCACACCAGAGCAGCTGGACGCAGACCCGTACCTGCTCAATACGCCGTCGGGCAGCTACGACCTTCGAATCGGCCCTGCAAGCAAACGAGATCACGACCCTGCCGATTTGGTGACGAAGCAGACCAGCCTCGACCCTGACACCACCGGGGCGGAAGTCTGGCAGGAAGCCTTGGAGGTGTTCTTCCAAGGCGACCAAGAATTAATCGACTACGTGCAACGCATCGTTGGCCTGGCCGCAATTGGGCAAGTCTTCGTCGAAGCCCTCGTCATCGCCTACGGCGACGGCCGTAACGGCAAGTCAACGTTTTGGAACACGATCGCCCGCGTGCTCGGCACCTACGCCGGGAACATGAGTGCTGATGTGCTGACGATCGGTGGGATGCGCAACGTCAAACCCGAACTCGCCGAAGCCAAAGGCAAACGGCTGATTATCTCGGCTGAGTCCGAAGAGGGCGTGCGTATGTCCACCTCCGTGGTCAAACAACTTGCTTCCACCGACCAGATCTATGCGGAGAAGAAGTACAAGGCACCCTTTGCCTTCACCCCGTCCCACACGCTGATCCTCTACACGAACCACCTGCCCAGGGTGGGGGCGATGGATGCGGGGATCTGGCGACGGCTCATCGTCATTCCCTTTGAGGCCAAGATCGAAGGCCAAAGCGATGTGAAGAACTATGCCGACCACCTCTACCACGAAGCTGGCGGGGCGATCCTGACTTGGATTATGGAGGGTGCGCGCCTCATCCACGCCGAGAACTACCACCTGAAAGCGCCAGCCAGAGTGGTGGCCGCATCATCGGCGTATCGGGAAGAGAACAACTGGTTCGCCCAGTTCCTCGACACCCACTGCGACGTCGACGAGCACCTCTCTGAGCGTGCCGGGGATTTGTATCAGACCTACCGGGCGTGGGCGATGTCCACCTCTGGGTGGGCACGTCCCATGGTCGATTTCAACGCCACCGTCGAACACCACGGCTTTGTGCGCAAAAAGATGAAGTCGGGAATCAGGGTGTTTGGCCTGCAACTGAAAAACGAGTTTGACCAGCAGTAATAGCGCTGGGTGCAGCCTGGTGCAGACCCATATGTGAGTTTCCTATAGGGCATAAAAACGGGCCCTTAGGAAAAGTCCAAAACGACCCTGCACCAGGTTGCACCCTCGGCATAACACCAAGGACGTGTAACCCATGAACGAACACCACATTGAACAGCATTTGAAGCAAGCCGTTGAAGCGGTGGGTGGGCTGTGCTGGAAGTTCACCAGCCCCGGCACAGCCGGTGTGCCTGACCGTATCTGCATCTATCGCGGACGCCTCATCTTCGTCGAGCTCAAAGCACCCGGACGCCTCCCACGCCCGATCCAACACCGCCGCATCCAGCAGCTGCGCGACCACGGGATTGACGTGTACGTCGTTGATTCGCTGACCGGGGTCGAGGAGGTAGCTGATGCGTTACAAGCCGCATAACTACCAAACCGTGGCCACCAGGTTCGTCGAGGATCACCCGCAGGCCGCGATCCTGCTGGGCATGGGTCTTGGTAAGACCGTGATCACCTTGACGGCAATCTGGACTTTGCTGCTGGACTCCTTCCACGTTCGCCGCGCCCTCATCGTCGCACCCCTGCGCGTGGCACGGGATACGTGGCCTGCCGAGATCACCAAGTGGGATCACCTGGAGGGACTCTCGGTCGCAGTTGCTGTCGGCTCCAAGCAGGCTCGGCTTGATGCGGTCACGCAGCAGGCGATGGTGACGATCATCAACCGGGAGAACATTCCCTGGCTGGTCAAGCATCTTGGGGATGCGTGGCCGTATGACATGGTCGTCATCGACGAACTGTCGAGTTTTAAGAATCATCGGGCGCAGCGCTTCAAAGCCCTCGCCAGTGTTCGCCATCGTGTCTCCCGCATCGTCGGACTCACCGGTACACCGGCATCGAACGGGCTGATGGATCTGTGGGCGCAGTTCCGACTCCTCGACGAAGGTGAGCGCCTCGGACGGTTCATCACCCACTTCCGAAACCGCTGGTTCGTACCCGATCAACGCAACGGCCAGCAGGTCTTCACCTACAAGCCCCGGCCCGGTGCCGAAGAAGAAATCTACGAGGCCATCGGTGACATCACGCTCTCGATGCGTACCACCGATCACCTCCAGCTCCCGGAGCTGACGATCACCACCCACACCGTGACCCTCGACACCAAAGAGTGCAAGGCCTACGAGCAGTTGCGTGACGAGATGGTCCTCGACCTCGATGGTCAGATGATCGATGCTGCGAACGCCGCTGCACTGTCGGGCAAGCTGCTGCAGCTGGCCTCCGGAGCGGTCTACGACGAACACGGCAACACCATCCACGTTCATGACCGCAAGCTTGATGCCCTGGAAGACCTCTACGAGGCAGCCAACGGCCAGCCGCTGTTGGTGGCGTACTGGTTCAAACACGACGCGGCACGGATCCGTGCCCGTTTCCCTGAAGCACGCGAGCTCAAAACCAGCGCCGATATCTCCGATTGGAACGCCCGCAAGATCCCACTGGCGCTGATCCACCCAGCCAGCGCCGGGCACGGGCTGAACCTCCAAGCGGGCGGGAGCCTGCTCGTCTGGTTCTCCCTGACCTGGAGTCTCGAGCTGTACCAGCAGACGAACGCCCGCCTGTATCGGCAAGGCCAGCAGGTGCCGGTGACCATCACGCACCTGGCGGCAGACAACACCCTCGACGATGGAGTGCTCGCCGCGTTGGACAACAAAGACACGACACAAGCTGCGTTGATTGACGCGGTCGCCACAACCCTTGGAAGGCAGGCACACTCATGAACGACCACCCCGTCTGGGACTACTTCGACTACCGCAGAGCCGCCATCAGCGTGCTCCAGGACTACGCAACCCAAGCCGTCATTCTTCAGCAAGGCGGAAGCTACGCCGAAGGACTCAAAGCCTCGCTGACATCGATCGGATCACCCCGTCTCGATGGCCTGCCACGGGCCAACAACCCACACGCCGGTGAAGCGCGCATGTGTTCGATCTTGGACAACCTCGACGTCCTCAAAGCCCGTGACCGCAAAGCGCGGGCATATATGGATTGGTTCACCCCCGCATGGGAAGCCCTCAGCGACGATGACCGGCTGGTGCTGGAGACCTTTTTCCTCGACGAACTGCCCGCAGAAGACGCCGCCGTCAAAGTAGCCGAGCACTTCTACGTCGAACGCAAGACCGCCTTCGCCAAGAAGCAACGAGCCTTGGCTCGCTTCGCCCGGCTCTTGTACGGCAGGGACTAATGCGTTCGCGCGCATAAGTGTGGCAAACAGGGGATGACTTTCAGGGTTTGCCTGTTGCATGCTGTAAGTGGTTGAAAAGTAGGTCCCGACCCCCAGACGCATTCGGTAGCCCGTCTGGGGGTCAAACCATTTCTAGAAGGCGGTGAACGCGGTGCCGAAGAAGCCCAAACGCCCCTGCTCCCACCCAGCCTGTCCGGAGCTGACCGACACCCGGTTCTGCCCGGCCCACGCCAAGGAAGAGGACGCCCGCTATCGGAAGTACCAGCGGGACCCGAAGATCAACCGGCGCTATGACCACCGCTGGCGCAAGATCCGCACCGCCTACGTCCAGGCCCACCCGCTCTGCGAGGACTGCTTGGATGCTGGCCGGTTCACGCCTGCGGCTGAGGTCCACCACATCCTGCCGCTGGCGCACGGCGGCACCCACGACCTGGCCAACCTCCGCAGCTTGTGCAAGCCCTGCCACTCCCGCCAGTCAGCATGCGATGGCGACCGATGGAGGCAGCAACCAAGGGTCTACAGCTACGACTAACGCGCTGTGCCGCCGACTGTCGCGGCCTACCTGCTGACCCTCAACGATGCCCACCCTGGCGCTGTTCGCCCCATACGGGGCAACGTCGCGTGGCTGCGAGGGGGTGGGGGCGTCTGGATCTCTACCGCTCATCTGTTCCTCAGCGGGCGGGGCCAACCGTGCGCAAAATCTTGGAATCAAATGGGGTATTGACCCCTTACGCCCTCCACACCAGGGCACAACGCCCTCGGAAGGAGGCACTCTCGTGGCTAAAGACGGCACGAACCGTGGCGGACGCCGTGTCCGTGCAGGAGCGAAACCCGATCCGCTGAACGAGAAGCTCGCTGCAGGACGGCCCGCCACCCGGCTCACCACGCCGGTCGATCTAGACGTGTTTGACCTGGACGGCACCGACATCGGCGACGGCGCGGTGCTCGCTGGCGAGCCGATGCCAGAACCCGACGCGTATCTGTCGGCTGAGCAGCGCGACGGCCAACCGCTGGGTGCGGACCTGGTGTACCGGGAGACGTGGAACTGGCTGGATGAGCGTGGCTGCACCGAGTTCGTCTCCAAACGGTTGATTGAGCAGTACGCGCAGGCGTTCGCCCGCTACATCCAGTGCGAGCAGGCGATCTCCAAGTTCGGCCTGCTGGGCAAACACCCCACCACCGGAGCTGCCATCGCTAGCCCGTTCGTGGCCATGAGTCAGAGCTTCGGCAAGCAGGCGAATATGTACTGGTACGAGATTTTCGACATCGTGCGCGCCACCTGCACCACCGACTACTCCGGCACCACGCCAGGCGATGAGGTCATGGAGCAGCTGCTCAAAGCCTCCTCCTAAGGCCTCTCATCCCGCTCGTTTCGTTTCTGGCCTGCCCGGCACCCGGGCGGGCTTTCTTGTTGTTCGCTTTTGTGCAAGGAGCCCCCGCGTGTCTGTAGTGCGAAGTGCTGAATCTGTGTGTATCGGCCACCCCGACAAGCTGTGCGATCTGATCGCAGACCGCATCCTCGATGACATCCTCACCTGCGACCCGGCGGCACGCGTGGCCGTTGAGGTCATGGCAACTGGCAGGCGCATCATCGTCACCGGCGAGACCACCACCGTCCGGCCGCAGCTACGCGCCTGCACGCGGGAGGCGCTGCGCCGGGCCGGGTACAACCCGAACCGGTTTGTCATCTACGTGTGGGTGCGCCGCCAATCCGCCGACATCGGCGCAGGCGTCACCAGCTCGCTCGAGGCGCGTGCGGGTGACGAGTCGGCGTATGCGAGCCTGGGCGCGGGAGACCAGGGCACCGTCTACGGGTACGCCACGAACGAAACGCCCCAGCGCCTGCCGCTGCCGCTCGTGCTCGCCCACGAGATCTGCCGCCGCCTCGATGCCGCCCGCACCGACGGCACGATCCGTGGGATCGGCCCCGACGGCAAATCCCAAGTCAGTGTGGTCTACGACGAGCTGGGCACCCCGGTCGGCATCGACACCGTGATCGTCTCGATCCAACACGATGCACATAAAGACACAGGCGTTCTTGAACGGGAAGTGTGCACGCTGGTCGTCGCCCCGGCCGTCGAGGCGCACCTGCCCGGTGCCACGCCCGAGCGCGTGCTGGTCAACCCTTCGGGACGGTTCGTCACCGGTGGGCCCGGCGCTGACACCGGGCTGACCGGGCGCAAGCTCATGGTCGACACCTACGGTGGGCTCGGCCCGCATGGCGGTGGCGCGTTCTCGGGTAAGGACCCCTCCAAGGTCGACCGGACGGGCGCGTACATGGCTCGCCTGATCGCAAAGACCGTGGTGGATGCGCGCCTGGCCGAAGAATGCCACGTCGCTATCTCCTATGCGATCGGTAAGGCCGACCCGGTCGCGTTCCACATCGACACCTTCGGCACCGGTCAGCACCCGGCCTGGCTGCTCACCGACGCCGCCCAGGCGATCTTCCCGCTGCGTCCGGCCGCGATCATCGAACGGCTCGGCCTGCGAGCCCCCATCTACGCGAAGCTTGCCACCTACGGGCACATGGGACATGGCCTGAGCGAGTGGGAATGGACCCTGCCTTACACCGACGCACTTCGAGAAGAGGTGAACCGCCGTGCTCATCAAGCAGCTACCCATCGCTGAGCTTAAGCCCGCCGACTACAACCCGCGTAAGGACCTGAAGCCCGGGGATGCGGACTACGAGAAACTCAAGCGCAGCCTCACCGAGTTCGGCTATGTCGAGCCGGTGATCTACAACCACACCACCGGCCACATCGTCGGCGGCCACCAGCGCCTGAAAGTACTCGCTGATCTCGGCCACACCGATGTTGACTGCGTGGTCGTCGAATTGGACGAGACCCGCGAGAAGGCCCTGAACGTCGCACTGAACAAGATCAGCGGCGACTGGGACGAATCCAAGCTGGCCCTGCTCATCGCCGACCTGGACGCGGCTGACTTTGATGCCGAGCTCACCGGCTTCGACGATGACGAAATCCAGGCGATGATTGGCTCCCTCGACGATGACGAGGTCACCGATGACGGCTTCGATCTCACGAAAGCACTCGAGGCCGCCTCGTTCGTCAGGCGCGGGGACATCTGGACCGTCGGCAGGCACCGGCTCGTCTGCGGAGATGCCACCAACGCAGACGATGTGGCAGTGCTCATGGACGGCAAGAGCGCGAACCTGGTGCTCACCGACCCGCCCTACAACGTGGCCTTCGAGTCCTCCGATGGGCTCACGATCAAAAACGACGCGATGAAGGCAGACTCCTTCTACGAGTTCCTGCTCGCATCGTTCACGAACATGGCGGGCGTGTGTGAGAAGGGTGGGTCTGCGTATGTGTTCCACGCCGACACCGAAGGGCTGAGCTTCCGCAAAGCGTTCATCGACGCCGGGTTCAAACTCTCCGGCTGCTGCATCTGGGTCAAAGACTCCCTCGTGCTGGGACGCTCGCCGTACCAGTGGCAGCACGAGCCCGTGCTCTACGGGTGGAAGCAAGGTGCCAAGCACAAGTGGTTCGCTGATCGGAAACAGACCACGATCTGGAACTTCGCCAAGCCGCGAAAGAACTCCGACCACCCTACGAGCAAGCCGCTGGACCTGCTGGCCTATCCGATCCGCAACTCAACCCAGGCAAACGCGATCATCCTCGACACCTTCGCTGGCAGCGGTTCGACGCTGATAGCCGCCGAGCAGACCGACCGCATCGCGTACCTCATGGAGCTGGACGAAAAGTACGCCTCGGTGATCCTGCGCCGCTACGCCGAGGCGACCGGGGACGCAGCCGGGATCACCTGCCAGCGCGACGGCGCCCAGTACACGTACCTGGATCTGGTCAAACAGGTCGACCGCGACCGCGAATAAACCCCGGAAATGCAGGCAAAACAGGGGCGTGAAAATGAGCCGTAGATGAGGGCAAAAACGACTGGATAAGCGGAAAAACGTATGGCTGTATGTACATGACCACAACACCCCCACACCGGGGGAACCGAGCGAAAAGGACTGGTCATGAGTGAATTACACAGCGAAATCAGCGAGCTCATCGCAGTCGGAGTCAACGTCTACGACCCCGAGGAAACCCTGCGGGTTGCCACAGCTCGCGGCGATCAGCTGGTGGTGCGCGTGATCGAGCACGACCCGACACGTTTCCTCAGCATGGTGGCCGCCTGGTTCGAGCAGGAGGTCGTGGCATGAGCATCCTCGCCTTCACCCCGCACAAAACAGGCAGGAAAAAGCTCGCCCAGCTTCTCGCCGACCACCTTGGCGTCAAGGCCACCTACATGGGCACGCCCTCGTTTGCCTACCAGATCGCAGACGCCACGCTGGATCGGGACTGGACCCTCTACTTGCCAGATGGCATCGAGGCGCAGGCCGTGCTCGAGGCCGCCCGCCAGGCAGACTTTGCCACCACCGACCCGGGCGAGGTGGCGTTGACGGTCACGATACCCACCACCGGGTGGAGTGAGCGCACCCGTGCCAACCTCGAAGCGCTCCTGGGAGCCAAAGGGCCACTGATCGCCAAGGCCCTGGGCATCCCGGCCACACCCGTCGAGTTCAACGATGACGAGACAGTTTCGTTCCCGTGGTGTGAGTCGATTACGCCGGAGACGGCACGCGAGGCGGTGATCCCGCTTGTGTCCAAGCTCTGCCAACGCGCCCGGGAGGCAACCCGAATCCGGGCCACACCGCCAGCACCGGGCAATGACAAGTACACGATGCGCTGCTTCCTGCTCTCCCTGGGCTTCATCGGCCCCGAACACAAGCAGGCGCGGCGCATCCTGCTGGCAGGCCTGGAAGGCGACGCCGCCTGGCGCACCCCAGCAAGTAAGAAGGAGAACCGGCGCATCAATCGCAACGCATGACCTGCTGGTACCCGGAAACCCTGCCACGAGCGGGGTTTCCCCTCGTCACAAGCCTTGTTTCTCGATGGTTTTCCCTGAGTGTTGTAGATCCCAAAAATAGTGCCTGATCTGGGCAAATACGACTGGATAAGCGCCCGCACCTATGGCTGTATGTACATGACGAAAGAACACCTCCTGAGGAAAGGAAAACAGCCATGAACACCACCGAGAAGCTCACCACCGAATCCCTGCAGATGCGCGTCGACTCCTTCGGGGCGGTGCTTGCACACGGCGACTACACGCTGGCCACCTTCGCGACCTGGACCAAGAAAGACGGCTACGGCAACAGCGCCCAGGTCTACCGCCTGGCCGAAGCCCCGATCGACGGCTTCGGCCCGAACGCACGCGGCCGCAGCGAATGCGCCCTGGAGCTCATCGCCGAGGCCGACCACCTCTTCGCAGACGCCGGACACGCCATCGCCTGGGCCCTGACCCAGATCTAACCCACACCCCACACAGGCAAGGAGGACACGCGATGGACGCCACCTACGAGCTGATCACCAACCACCTGGAGATCCCCGCCGACGCGGTGGCGCACGGTGACATCCAGGCCACCGCCGAGATCCCCTTCAGCCTGCTGGAGGAGCTCGCCGAGGAGGTCGGGGCCGAGAAGATCCCGGTCCACACGCTCAGCCGCGTGGGCTGGCACTACACCAGAGCCGATCAGATCATCGCTCTGGCCAGGCAGCGCGGCCTGTCCGATGGGCGCTACGGCGGCTTCGACACCGACCAGGTGGTCGCCGACTTCCGCCACACCTACTGCTAACCCCTCGCACCGCCCCGACCACCCCAACGGATCGGGCCTGGCCCCACACCGATCGTTTCGCCCCACACGGTTGGGGCTTTTCTTACGCCCAGGAAGGAGCTGTCGCCACGATGACGAGCACGTATCAGCCGACCCGGTTCATGGCAGACGGCTCCACCTACAACCAGCACAAAGCGGATTTCGCTGTCGCATTCATTCAGGCGCTGCGCCACACCAAAGGCCGCTGGGCAGGCACACCGTTCACGCTGCTCGGCTGGCAGGAACAGGTCGTGCGGGACCTGTTCGGCACCATCAAACCCGACGGCTACCGGCAGTTCACCACCGCGTATGTGGAGATCCCCAAGAAGCAGGGCAAGTCCGAGCTGGCCGCTGCGATCGCGTTGCTGCTGACGTGCGGGGATGGAGAGCAGGCCGCCGAGGTCTACGGGTGCGCGGCAGACCGCCAGCAAGCCTCGATTGTGTTTGAGGTGGCAGCCGACATGATCCGCCAATCACCGGCCTTGTCGAAACGGGTGAAGATCCTGTCCTCCCAGAAGCGGATCATCTACAAACCCACCAACAGCTTCTATCAAGTGCTCTCCGCTGAGGCGTATTCC
Source organism: Trueperella pecoris (assembly GCF_014926385.1). Taxonomy (NCBI): domain Bacteria; kingdom Bacillati; phylum Actinomycetota; class Actinomycetes; order Actinomycetales; family Actinomycetaceae; genus Trueperella; species Trueperella pecoris. Next base: position 1,740,404 of record NZ_CP053291.1, read on the forward strand.
AAGCACGGGTTCAACATCTCCGGTGTGGTGTTCGACGAGCTGCACACCCAACCCAACCGGGCCCTGTTTGATGTGATGACCAAAGGCTCTGGTGACGCGCGCACCCAGCCGCTGTACTTCCTCATCACCACCGCAGGTACCGACACCCACAGCATTTGCTACGAGCAGCACCAAAAAGCCCAAGACATCCTGGCGGGCAAGAAACACGACCCGACGTTCTACCCGGTCATCTACGGAGCCGACCTTGAGGATGACTGGACGAGCGAAGAGGTGTGGCACAAAGCCAACCCCAGCTTGGGGGTGACGGTGCCGGTCGAGAAGGTGCGAGCCGCCTGCAACAGTGCCCGCCAGAACCCAGCCGAGGAGAACACGTTTCGTCAGCTGAGGCTCAATCAGTGGGTGAAGCAGAGTGTGCGGTGGATGCCCATGCACATCTGGGACGCCAACGCCGACCCGGTAGACCTCGATGAACTGGAAGGCAGACCCTGCTATGGCGGCCTAGATCTTGCCTCCACGACGGACATCACCGCGTTCGTGCTCGTATTCCCACCCTACGGTGAGGACGAGAAGTACCGGATCGCCCCGTGGTTCTGGATCCCCGAGGACAACCTGGAGCTGCGTGTCGCGCGCGATCACGTGCCATACGACCTGTGGCAGTCCCAGGGCTATCTGGAGACCACCGAGGGCAACGTCGTGCACTATGCCCACATCGAACGCCACATCGAAGAACTGGGCTCCCGGTTTGATATCCGCGAGATCGCCTTCGACCGGTGGGGTGCGGTCCAGATGAGCCAAAACCTCGACGACGCAGGCTTCACCGTCGTCCCGTTCGGGCAGGGCTTCAAGGACATGAGCCCACCGAGCAAGGAGCTCATGAAGCTCGCTCTCGAAGGGCGCTTCGCCCACGGCGGGCACCCGGTCTTGAGCTGGATGGTCGACAACATTCACGTGCGCACCGACCCGGCAGGCAACATCAAACCCGACAAACAAAAGAGCACCGAGAAGATCGACGGGGTCGTCGCCGTCATCATGGCCCTCGACCGCTCCATCCGAGGTGGTGGTACCCACGCAGGCACCTCGGTGTACGACTCGCGAGGCCTACTCGTCCTCTAACGCTTCGACTATGGAAAGAAGGCCCCTGTGGGTGTTTTTGACTGGCTCAGACCCGCGCAACGTCAGGTGACGAATCACCAGCTGTCGGCGAACTACAGCTTCCTGTTTGGTCCCACCAGTAGTGGCCGGTCGGTGACCGAACGCTCAGCGATGCAGATGACCGCCGTCTACTCCTGCGTGCGGATCCTGGCCGAGGCGATCGCGGGCCTGCCATTGCACGTCTACCGCACCGAGCTGGAGGGGTCGAAGGTGAAAGCCACCGACCACACTCTCTACCGGCTCCTGCACGATGAGCCCAACCCAGAGATGACCAGCTTCGTCTTCCGCGAAACCCTCATGACCCACCTGCTGCTGTGGGGCAACGCCTACGCCCAAGTGATCCGCAACGGCCTCGACGAAGTCATCGGCCTCTACCCGCTCATGCCCAACCGAATGAGCGTAGGCAGGGACGATGCCGGACGCTTGTACTACGAGTACCAGACCACTTCAGACGAACCGTACGGCCAGTGGCAGCGGATTCGGCTGTCACCGGCAGACGTGCTGCATATTCCCGGCCTTGGTTTCGATGGACTCGTGGGCTACAGCCCGATTGCGATGGCGAAGAACGCGATCGGCATGGCCATGGCCACTGAAGACTACGGTGCGTCCTTCTTCGCCAACGGAGCCGCTCCCGGAGGCGTGTTGGAGCATCCGGGCACGATCAAAGACCCGAGCCGGGTGCGTGAGTCCTGGCAGCAGACTTTTGGTGGTTCCAGGAACGCGAACAAGGTCGCAGTGCTGGAAGAAGGCATGAAATACACGCCCATCTCCGTCTCCCCAGAACAGGCTCAGTTCTTGGAGACACGGAAGTTCCAGATCAACGAAATCGCGCGCATCTTCCGCATCCCACCTCACATGATCGGCGACCTTGACAAGAGCTCTTTTTCGAATATTGAGCAGCAGTCGTTGGAGTTTGTGAAATACACGCTCGACCCGTGGGTCATCAGATGGGAACAGGCCATCACCAAAACCCTGCTGTCGGCCCGTGAGAAACCTTCGGTGTTCGTGAAGTTCAACGTTGAGGGCCTCCTGCGCGGCGACTACGTCTCCCGCACGAACGGCTACGCCCTCGCCCGCCAGAACGGGTGGATGAGTGCGAACGACATCCGCAGCCTGGAAAACCTCGACCGCATCGCCCCGGAGGAGGGCGGTGACCTGTATTTGGTGAACGGCAACATGCTGCCGCTTGCGATGGCCGGAGCCTACGCGAGCACCGCTGCCGGGGAGGTGGAGTCTGTCGGGCAACCATCACCGCCGCAGGACACGCACTCGAGACAAGAACATGATGGAAGGAGGAGCCGGTGAAACGGTTCTGGAACTGGGAGCCACCCGCTCCCAACCACGATGATGACCCGGCAGGTAGTGATGCCAGCCGGGTTTTGCGCCTTAACGGGGTGATTGCTGAGGAGTCGTGGTTCGACGACGACATCACCCCAGCCCTGTTCGCCAGCGAGCTCAATGCAGGTTCGGGTGACGTGACCGTGTGGATCAACAGCCCTGGCGGGGATGTGGTTGCTGCCGCGCAGATCTACAACATGCTCATCGACTACCCAGGTCACGTCCGCGTCCACATCGATGGCATCGCTGCCAGCGCCGCCTCGGTGATCGCGATGGCCGGATCAACCGTTGCCATGAGCCCAGTATCGATGATGATGATCCACAACCCCGCCACCCTGGCCATTGGGGACGCCGATGAGCTCGGGCGGGCGATCGACATGCTCTCAGCCGTCAAAGACTCGATCATCAACGCTTATGAGCTCAAGACCAGCCTGTCACGGGCCAAGCTTGCGAAGCTCATGGACGCCGAGACCTGGATGGACGCGCGTGCTGCGATCAGCATGGGGTTCGCCGACGAGTACCTCACTGGCAAGACCGACAAGCCTGACCGTCCTGACGAGGACGATGAGGCCCCGGAGCCGGATGACGGTGCCCTCGAAGAAGAGTCGCCGCCCGGTAAACCCAAGCCGAGCAACATCACCCCGCTGAGCAGAACTGCTGGCGGGGTTCTTTATGCCCGCAAGCCTGCTGAGCAGCGCCTCGTCGCCCGGCTCACCAACACCCCACCCACTGTTCCGCCACCAGCCCCAGCGCCTGCCCGGACTACTGGCCGTCGAGTCGTTGACCTGTACGCCGCCCTGATCAACCACACCCACTAACTCTCAAGGAGAACCTTCTGATGTCTACGATGACGATTTCTGATCTGCGCACCAAGCGTGCCGAAACCTGGGAAAAGGCCAAGGCCTTCCTCGACGAACGCCGCGACACCGACACCGGCTACCTGAGCGCTGAAGACGACCAGACCTACGCCCGTATGGAGGCCGACATTGAACGGCTGACCGCCGAGATCGCACGCTCCGAGCGCGCCCAGCGCCTGGACGCTGACCTCGCACGCGCCACCCACGCACCCCTGACCTCCATGCCCGGCCAGACCGGCGACCCAGAACCTGCGAAGACAGGTCGCGCCACTGCGTCGTACAAGCGGGCGTTCTGGGATGCTATGCGCCTCAACGCCAGCCCACTTGAAGTTCGCAACGCCTTGTCCGAAGGAGTGGACACGGAGGGCGGTTACCTGGTGCCGGATGAGTTCGAGCACATCCTCGTGCAGTCGCTGGCTGAGCAGAACATCATGCGCTCCTTGGCCAAGGTCATCCAAACCACCAGTGGCGACCGCAAAATCCCCGTTGTCAGTACGCATGGCACGGCAGGCTGGCTCGATGAGGGCAAGCCGTACACCGAGTCGGATGAGACCTTCTCCCAGGTGACGCTCTCGGCGTTCAAGCTCGGCACCTTCCTCAAGATCTCTGAGGAGCTGCTCAACGACGCCGCGTTTGATGTTGAGGCGTACCTGGCTGTGGAATTCGCTCGTCGTATCGGTGCCGCCGAAGAAGAAGCCTTCCTGGTGGGCACCGGCACGGGTCAACCCACCGGGATCTTCACTGCTGGAGGCGCCGACGCGGGGGTGACCACAGCGAAGGCCACCGACATCACCGCTGATGAACTGATCGACCTGCACTACAGTCTGCGTGCCCCGTATCGAAAGAACGCGGTGTGGCTGATGAATGATGCCACCGTGAAAACCGTGCGCAAGCTCAAGGACACCCAGGGCCAGTACCTGTGGCAGCCAGCCCTGACCGCCGGGTCCCCGGACATGATTCTCGGCAAGCCCGTCAACACCTCGGCGTTCGTGCCCGAGATCAAAGCCAGTGCGAAGACGGTGGCTTTCGGGGATCTGGGCTACTACTGGATCGCCGACCGACAAGGTCGCTCCTTCAAGCGGCTCAACGAACTGTTCGCCACCAGTGGCCAGGTCGGCTTCCTTGCCAGCCAGCGACTGGACGGCAAACTCATCCTGCCCGAAGCGGTCAAGGTCCTCACCCAGAAATCGGGCACCTAAACCGGAACTCTCCAAGCAGGGAGGTGGCAGCACCCATGACAAACACGCACACGTTCGTTGATGAACTCGTGGAGCAGGTCAAAGCCAACTTAATTCTCACTCATGATGAGGATGACGCGTTGATCGGCTCGTTGGTGGGGGCTGCCACCTCCTACGCCACCGCCTACCAGCACTTGGACGAGGGGCACTACGCGCAGCACGACATGTCGGGCACTACCCGGCAGGCCGTCATCATGCTCGCCAGTTACTTCTATGAGTCGCGGGACGGGTCAACGGCAGGTTTCTGGGCCGACAAACCCGATGCTGCCAGGGCCGTGTGGAACGCAGTCAACACGCTGCTGCGCCTCGACCGCGAATGGAAGATCTGATGGCAGCCATCGGGAGCATGCGCGAGTCCCTCGAACTCATCGCCCCGGTCACGGTGCGGGACAAGGCAGGGTTCACGACCACGCGGGACGAGATCGTCGCCACCGTGCGCGCGTATCGGGAAACCCGGCACGCCTCAGCAGCCTGGGTGAACCGAGCTGCTTTTACGAACGCGACCGTGCTGTTCCGTATCCGTGTCATTCCTGGCCTTGAGGTGACGGAGGCGATGGAGATCGCCACGGTTGATGGCCGGTTCGTGATCGACACGGTCGAGGTGATCGGCAGGTACGTCGAAATCCTCGCCCACACCACCACACCCGAAGGAGACACCCATGGCTAAAGCACACATCGCGTTGCCGAACACGTTCATCGATGCACTCGACGCCGCCAGCACTCTGCTGGACACCGCCGCCGATGAAGTGCTCAACGCTGGAGCTGCCGTGGTTGAACCGCGTTTGCGATCAAACCTATCTGCCGCCATCGGCCATACATCTGCACCCTCGCGCTCGACCGGGCAGCTGCTCGCCGCGCTCGGCACAACGACGGTGAAGGTGAACTCGAAGGGTGAGCACAACGTGAAGATCGGGTTCGGTGAGAACCGGCGCGATGGCAGATCCCACGCACTGATCGCCAACGTTCTCGAACACGGCAGAAGTAATCAGCCTGCCCGGCCTTTCCTGGCACCCACCCGCAGCCAAACACGCCGCCCGGCAACCGAGGCCATGAAGCAAACCCTTGCTGCCCGGATGAATCAGGTCGCACCATGACCGCGTTACTCGAACGTCTCACGGACGTGGCTGATCAGCTGGGTTTACCGATCGCGGTCGGCCTCTACACCCACGCGCCCGCCCCAGGCACGTACCTGGTGGCCACCCCGATCGCCGACACCTTCGACGTCTTCGCCGACAACACTCCCGACGTCGAGGTCGAAGAAGTGCGCCTCGCACTGTTCACGAAAGGCAACTACCTACCCGAACGTGACCGGATCACCGCCGCCTTGCTGGAGGCGGGGCTGGCGATCACGGCACGGCGCTACATCGGCTTCGAAGCGGACACCGGTTTTCACCACTACGCCCTGGATGTGGCTGCCTACACCCCTTATGACATGAAAGGACCCTAACCATGGCCACCATCGGACTCGACAAGCTCTACTACGCGACTATCACCGAAGACCCCACCACGGGCGAGGAAACCTACGCCACCCCCACTCAGCTTGCTAAAGCCATCAGTGCTGAGCTCTCTGTGGAACTGGCAGAAGCAATTCTGTACGCCGATGACGGAGCGAGCGAGATCGTGAAGGAATTCAAGTCCGGTACCCTCACCCTCGGCGTGGATGACCTTGGCACCGAAGCAACCTCCGCACTCACCGGCGCACACGTCGATGCCAACGGGGTGCTGATCTCCACCTCGGAGGACAACACAACCCCGGTCGCGATCGGCTTCCGCGCCGCACGCTCCAACGGAAAGTACCAGTACTTCTGGCTCTACCGGGTCAAGTTCGCCCTGCCCACCACGACCCTGGCAACCAAGGCCGACTCCATTACGTTCTCCACCCCGACGGTGGAGGGCACAATCCTGCGCCGAAACAAGCCAGACGCTACTGGTAAGCACCCGTGGAAGGCCGAAGTCACCGAAGGGGCTGCTGGAGTGAAGGACGAGACCATCAACGCCTGGTACCAGGCCGTCTACGAACCCGCCACCGCAGAGTAAGGAGCCCCCAACATGAGCACCAAGAAAAAGACCACGTCTGCTGCCACTGTGACTATCGGTGGCAGCGAGTATGAGTTGATTTTGACCACGCGGGCCACGCGTGAGATCGCTGCCCGCTACGGCGGGCTGGAGAACCTCGGCGAAGCCTTGGAGACCAGTGAGGACTTCGCCCACACGCTCGGTGAGGTGATCTGGCTGATCACTTTGCTGGCGAACCAGTCGGTGGCGATTCATAACCTCACCCACCCAGATGACCCGCAGACCGAGTTGACGGTGGATGCGGTTGAGCTGCTGACCGTGCCTGCCGATCTGTCGGAGTACCGCTCTGCGATTGCTGCCGCACTCCAGCACGGAACCCGCCGCACGATCGAAACCGCACCGGTCCCAAAAGACCCGGCATCGGGCGCGTAGATACCAGCCCAGCCGCCACTTTCACCCGGCTTACCTACATTGGCATGGCGCACCTGCACCTGCGCCCACTCGAGGTGGAACTCATGGTGTTCGGGCAGCTGCTTGATTTGGTGGATTGCTGGCTGATCGACACCGGCAGAGCCGAACCAGTCAGGTACTGGTTCATCGACGACATCATCCCCGCTGGGATTTAGCCAGGTCTGCGATCAGATTCCAGGGCAGGTGCGTGCGCACGAATCCGCTTCGCCTGCGCCTGGGAATGCTCAACGCTTCCTCGGTGACCCGCTGGAGGAGAGTGGTGTCTGCTCCGAGTGCTTCAGCAATCCACATCAGCCCTTCGGGGTGTTGGAGCCGGTTATAGGTCGTCTTGGCTGACCGGTTCGGTGCTTGCCGGGTAAACGCACCACTGCCGGTGGTTGCTTGTGAGGCGAACCAGGTGGACATGTGCTCACGCTGCGAGGACCACCACCGTCCCTTCTTCTGCGGGTCGGCATGTTCCATCGCATCTGAGATCGGCAAATGCTCGGGCAACCCAGCCAGCAACCGGGCGAATCGTCGCACATCAATGTCGCTCACTGCCGCCCTCCTTACTGCTCGCGCTGACTCTTATTCCTCAATTCTCCCGTAGGAGGTGACCTTCACGCCATGGCTGATAGCTCTTTCGGACTCAAGATTGGTTTGGAGGGTGAGCGGGAGTTCAAGCGCGCAATCACCGAGATCAACCGCGAGATGCGGGTGCTGGGATCGGAGATGAAACTTACCGCCTCACAATTCGGTAAGAACGAAAGTTCTGCTGCGTCGCTGACGGCGAAGAACCAGGTGCTGGCCAAAGAGATCGAGGCTCAGCGCTCCAAGGTGGAGACCCTGCGGGCGGCGCTCGACAATGCTGCTGCCTCGTTTGGGGAGAACGATTCCCGGACGAAGAACTGGCAGATCCAGCTCAACAACGCCCAAGCAGTCTTGAACGGGCTGGAGTCTGAGCTTGAAGACAACAATGATGCGCTCAAGCAGTTCGCCGATCACACTGACGATGCCGGTGATGACGCGCAGGATGCCGCCCAGCAGGCTGGCAAACTCGAAGACGCTGTCGATGATCTCGGCGGTGAGATGGATGACACCTCGGGCAAGACCCGCATCTTCGGCGACGTCCTGAAAGCCAACCTCGCCTCCGAAGCAATTGTTGCCTCGGCCAAAGGTATCGCTTCTGCTGTCGCCGGTCTTGCCAAGGGGTTCGTGGGCGCGATGAAAGACGGCGTGGAATACAACGCCCGCATGGAGCAATACACCACCTCCTTCACCACGATGCTCGGTGACCAAGCAAAAGCCCAGCAGCTCGTTAACGACCTGAAGCGTGAAGCCGCGCGGACCCCGTTTGGTATGGAGGATCTGGCCAAGAACACTCAAACGCTCATGGCGTTTGGTATCTCGGCTGAAGAAGCTCAACTGTGCCTAGGTCAGCTCGGCGACATTAGCCAGGGTGATGCGCAGAAGCTTGAGTCGCTCACGCTTGCGTTCGCGCAAATGTCCTCGACCGGCAAGCTCACCGGCCAGGATCTCAACCAGATGATCAACGCGGGCTTTAACCCGCTCGAGGAGATCTCCCGTAAGACTGGTAAGTCCATCGGTGAACTCAAAGAGGAGATGGGTAAGGGCGCGATCAGCGCCGACATGGTTGCTGACGCCTTCGCCAGCGCGACTGAGGAGGGTGGCCGGTTCTATGGGGCGATGGACGCCCAATCCCAAACCTTCTCCGGTCAGCTCGCGACCCTGGAAGACGGTGTCGCCAACCTGAAAGGCGTGCTGGCTGAAGGGTTGTCGGACACGCTGGCAGGCACCGTCTTGCCGATGGTCAACGGCTGGGTGGACGAGCTCACTGCCGCGTTTGAGGAGGGCGGTGCTCCTGCCTTGATCGACACGTTCGGTCAGATCTTGCAGGAGGCGTTGGCGTTTATTGCTGAGCAGTTGCCTGCGGTGATTGAGGCGGGCATGTCCATCCTCATCTCCCTCATCGAGGGCATCGTCGAAGTCCTGCCCTCCTTGGCTGAAACCGCCATCCAGCTTGTGACCGCCTTGTTGGAGTCGATCATCGAGGCGTTGCCGATGCTTCTTGACGCAGCGCTTCAGGTGATCGGCACCCTTGTGGCCGGTATTGCTGAGGCGTTGCCGGAGCTGATCCCAGCCGCGATTGAGATGCTGCTGGCTCTCGTTCAGGGGTTGATCGACAACCTACCCATGATCCTAGAAGCCGCGTTGCAGTTGATCATGGGGCTCGCGCAGGGGCTGCTCGAAGCACTGCCGGTGCTCATCGAAGCACTGCCTGCAGTCATTACCGGGATTGTTGAGTTCCTGGTGGCGGCGATTCCGCAGCTCATCGAAACCGGCATCGCCCTGCTCACCTCGTTGGTGGAGGCGTTGCCAGAGATCATCACCACGATCGTGGCCGTGTTGCCGCAGATTATCGCCGCGATCGTCTCAGCGATCGGGAATGCGATCCCGCAACTGGTCCAAGCAGGGATCCAGTTGTTGACGGCGTTGATCACGAATCTGCCGCAGATCATCTCCACCATCGTCGCCGCGATCCCGCAGATCATCAGCGGCATCGTAGGAGCCGTCCTGAACGGTGTCGGCCTACTGGCATCAGCTGGTGGTGACCTCGTGCGTGGTCTGTGGAACGGCATTCAAGGGCTGGCCGGGTGGCTCTGGGACAAGGTGATGGGCTGGTGCGGGGATATCTGGAACGGGATCCTCGGCTTCTTCGGGATCCGCTCACCCTCAGCCGAAATGGCCTGGGTGGGCGACATGCTCACCAGGGGCCTTGCCGGAGGCATCGAAACCACCGGAGGCCGGGCTGTAGCCGCTGCCGAAGATGTTGCCGAGGACACCCTCGATGCCATGAGCGCGCTCACCGACGGGCTCAGCGTCCCTATCGACACGAACCTTGAGCCGGTGACGGTACCGCAGGTGGATCTGCAACCGGTACCGGTGAGTGTTCTGCACGCGGCTTCTAGCGCTGCTGGTTCTGGTGGCGCAACGGATGTGGAGGCGATTGTTGACGCTACTGCACAGCGTCTCCTATCCGGGCTGGATATCAAGGTCGTCCTCAACGACGGCACTTTGGTGGGCAAGCTCGCACCTGGCCTGAACCGGCAACTGGCTCGAATCAACACCCACCACGTAGTGCTGACAGGAGGTGTGTGATGCGCAGTTTCACCCTCAACCACACCACCACCTCGACCGAGCTGGGACTCAGGCTGACTGGGCCGGTTCAGTTGCCAGCCGCCCGGCGGGTGGTCGATGACATTGAGGTGGCAGGACGGGCAGGCAAGCTCACCCGCTTCGGCGGCTGGGCCGACACCTTGCTCGCCCTGCCGCTGGCCGTCGACACCACGCTGGGCGTGGAGGCATATCGGAAAGCTGCCATAGCGCTCGCTAAAGCCTTAACGATTAGTTTCTCGGGTGCGCCGGGAGGGTTCACCAAGGTCAAACACGCAGAGATTTCACCGCTTCGCCGGGAGCTAGTCTCGTGGGGGTTCTTCGACGCCACCCTTGTCTGTGAGCCGTTCACCTACCTTGACCTCGGCCTGGACCAGCACACGCTCACCACCTCGGGGACGATCACAAACCCCGGCCTGATCGAGTCCGATCCGGTCATCACGCTCTTTGGCACGGGAAATCTGACGCTCACAATCAACGGCACCCCATACCGAATCGGCGCACCTTCGGGGCAGGTCACGGTGGATTCAGCCCGGCTAGTGGCTCACGTGGCTGGCCAGGTGCTAACCGATGCGCTCACCGGCGAATTCCCCACACTGAAGCCGGGTGTCAACCGCATCACCCTTGGCGCTGGTATCAGCCGGGTTGAGGTGGTCGGGAACTGGCGCAACCTCTAAACCCTTCCGTCTATCCCTCTGCCCGCGTGCTGCTGTGCATCGCGGGTTTTGTTGTCTTAGGAAAGGACACTGGCGATGCTGACTGTTCACGCACCGAATGCCACCTCATTCACCGCCACCGGGCTTGGGCTCCTCGACCCCCACATTATTGAAGCCCGTGTGGTGGAGGAGCTTGACGGCCAGTACGCGCTGAGCCTGGTGTATCCGGCGGACGGCCCCCTTGCCGAGAAGCTCACCCTCGAGACGATTGTGGCCGCTCCTGTGCCGGGTAACGAAGTTCGTCAGGGGTTCCGCATCCACGAAGTCACCACCACGCTCGACGGGCTCCTCGAAGTCACGGCGTTTCATGTGTTCTACGACCTGGCGGGGAACTTCATCGCCGACACGTTCGTGGTAAACAAGACCGCCAAGGGAGCCCTCGATCAGCTCCTGCACGCCGCCACCACCCCGCACGGGTTTACCGCAACCAGCTCCGACACCGCCACCAGAGCCACAGCTCGACTCGTCCGGATGAGTCTCGCGTCTGCGCTCATGGACACCGGTCAAGACAACACCTTCGCCTCCCGTTGGGCAGGTGAAATCACGCGCGACAACTGGCATATCCACCACTCTGCCCAGCGCGGCCAGGACCGTGGCGTTGTGATCCGGGACCGGAAGAACCTCACAGGCTACCAATCCGTCGTGGACCTCACCAGCGTGGTCACCCGGGTCGTGCCGGTCGGCTATGACGGAATCACCCTGCCCGAGCTCTACATTGACTCGCCCAAACTTGACACGTATGTGACGCCACGTATCCGGGTTATCCGCTACCCACACATCAAAGCAATTAGTAACCCCGAGCGTCCCGGTGAGGACGAAGTCCCACTCGACGACGCCCACACCCTACTGCGCGAAGCCGCACACGCAGAGTTCACCAAAGGCCGTGTGGATGAGCCTGCCGCCTCCTACACAGTGTCATTCGTCGAGCTCGCCACCACCAAGGAGTACGCCGACTTCGCTGACCTCGAAACCGTGATTTTGGGTGACACGGTCACCGTGCGCCACGCCGACCTCGGCGTCGCGCTGACCGCACGAGTCGTCGGCTACGGCTACGACCCACTCACCAGAACCTATGTGTCGGTCGAGCTAGGCTCGGTAGCAGGAAAATTCACCTCCATCACCCGACAAATCACCTCAGCAGTAAACGCGGCTGAAGTGGCCCAGGACTTGGCTGGTGTCGCGCTGGCATCAGCGGACGGGAAAACCACCAACCACTACGGACCCATACACCCCGCCACGGCTCGGCTTGGGGACACCTGGTTTCGAAACAACGGCGAAAACGTCGAGATTTGGGTTTACCAAATTACCGACACCGGCGAACCTGGCTGGGTGGCGCTGGCCACCGACTTGAACCACGCACAGGTCACCGCAGAGCTCGCTACTGCCCGCGCCGAGGTTGAGGCCGCACAGCAGGCCGCTGACGAAGCGAAGGCCACCGCCACGGCTGTTTCTACCCGGATGGACTTAGCCGAAGCCGACATCGATCAGGCACGACAGGCCGCGATGGGTGCGGAAGCCAAAGCTGCAGAAGCCGAACTGGCTGCCGATGAGGCTGCCGCGCAAGTGGAACAGTACGACGAACTCATCAGCCAAGCACATGCTCGAGCGGATGAGGCGTACCAGAGTGCCGCTCAGACCTACGACAGCAGCGAAGCGTGGTTCTTGCAGCTCACCAACGCAGACCAGGACCTGTCGTCGTCACTGTCGATGCTCTCAAACGATCTGAACCTACGGGTCAAAGCGGGCGAGATCATCTCGCAAATCAACCTCTCGCCAGAGACCATCCTCATCAGCGGGAGCCGTATCCACATCAGCGGTGCAACCACGATCGATGAGGGCACCATCATGACCGCGATGATCGCAAACGCCGCAATCACAGACGCGAAGATCGCCTCCCTGTCGGCAGCCAAAATTACGACCGGCACCCTGTCAGCGGCGAGGATTGCGGCAGGTTCGATCACGAGCGACAAGCTCACGATCGCCAGCGGGTTCATCATGACCGCGATGATCGCAAACGCCGCAATCACGGACGCGAAGATCGCCTCCCTGTCAGCGTCGAAGATCACCACCGGGACACTCGCAGCAGCCAGGATCGCAGCAGGCTCGATTACCAGCGACAAGCTCACCATTGCCAGCGGGTTCATCAAGACGGCGATGATCGCAGATGCGGCAGTCACGTCGGCGAAGATCGCAGCATTGGATGCGGGAAAGATCACCACCGGCACCCTGTCGGCAGCCCGCATCGGGGCAGGGTCAATCACCGCAGACAAGCTCGCCACCAATGCGATCCAAGTTGGCCTTGCCGGGTGGAATTCCAGTATTCGCATTAGCCCGACCCAGATCGGATGGTATTCGGGGACGAGCCTGGAAGGGACGATCACTTCTGCTGGTCTGAAGTTTTGGTACGGGACCCGCTACATCGGGGAAATGGCCAGGCGAGCGAAGAAGGACGCCGCCGATATCCAAGGCATCGTCAACCAGCTCGCTTACCGGGGAGACTACATAGCCTGGAGCTACCAGACGACCTCCTCGGGCGACTACTACACGTGCCTCACCTTGGATCCGAAGGGCCGGTTCTACGGACGCGCCGGTATCCACCTTGGAGCTGACCTGCGGATGAACGGCAACAAGGTCTACACCTCCGACACCCGTTACGTCATGTTCCAAGACGTGACCTTCACCGGCAAAGGCACCTACGCCACACTCTCGGGCTCGAACGGGCTGGCACGGATCGGGTTCCACACCTACGACCTGCTGGTCACAACCAACGGCACCTTCTACAACATGTCACGACTCTTTGACAGGGTCAAAGACCTGATGACCCGAGTCAACTCGCTCATTGGCCGATTGAATTACGGCTGGATCGTCTCTATCTCAGGCTCCGGCTCAAACATCACCTGGAAGAACTACGCCAATACCGGCCTGTCGACCATGTCCACCACCCTCGCCTAGAAAGGGCCCCATAATGCGCCTACTCATTACCAACCGCCACCTCGGCCCCATCCACGACCTTTTAGAGGCTATGGAGCTACGCCCCGCTCAGTCGCGGGCGCGCTCCAAGCTGCTGGAACTGGTCAAGGATGCGCAGCTGCGGTTCGGGGCCGACGAATACGACCTCGTCACCGCCCACGCCATCCTCGATGACACCGGTAAACCCTTCATCGGCCAGGACGGCACCTTCCAGCTCGCTGAGGGCACCGACCTGGGCGAGTTCCTCACCCTGCGAGAACAGCTCTTGGACTCCGTGGCGGAGGTCGATGGCCCCACCTACACCGGCCATCTCGCTGATGTTGCACAACTGCTTTCCGACTATGACGAGTCGCTGTCTGGACAGAGCGCCGAGGCATACAACGTGCTCTACGACGCTGTGGAGGCCGCGCTGGGGGAAGCCGCGAATACGCAGGGCAGTGAGACCCGTGAGTGAACTGCCTCAGGAGGTGGTAATTCATCCGATCGAACCCGCCTCGCCCGACCCCGTCCCCGTCCCACCAGCCAAGGACGCCCCAATCCCGGTCGAGGAGGTCAAGCCATCGACAGGCGGACTGGATTTAACTGACCCGATCCTGGAAGTACTCACCAACCCCAACTTGTAAACCATCTGGCCCACCCCGAACGCCCGCACCCCGCTGCTTGGGTGCGGGCTTTGTCGTGTGCCCAACTCTTGTGAAAGGAGCCCCATGTCGCTCAAAGCTATCTGGGCCACGATCCAAACCGGCCTCGCCGGAGTTGCAGCCGCGATCGGCGGATTCCTGGGCGGACTCGATGGCCTGATCTACGCCCTCGTCGCGTTCGTGTTCGCTGACTACATCACCGGTGTGCTCGCCGCGATCGCTGAACGCCGGGTGTCGAGCGCGATCGGATTCAAAGGCATTAGCCGAAAGATCGTGCTGTTCGCACTCATTGGCCTTGCCCACCTGCTCGATGTACACGTCATCGGCACCCCCGGTGTGCTGCGCACCGTAACCATCGTGTTCTACCTGTCCAACGAAGGCATCTCCCTGCTGGAAAACACCACCCGGTTAGGGCTTCCCGTGCCCAGGCAGATCCGGCGCGCACTGGACCTGATCACCCGTGACGTCGAAGGCAAACCCGACCTGGAAAACCACCCCAACCACACCACACCTGAACTGGAGCAAAACTCATGACCTTCTCACCCCTGTGCAAGCACACCGTCTCCACGAAGAACTACTCCTCCCGGTCAGGAAACCGGATCACCCGGCTAATCATCCACTACACCGCTGGCGGCACCGACGAATCGAACGTGCGCCTGCTCTCACGCTCCCACGAGTACGGACGCGACGTGTCCTGCACGTATGTGCTGCGCCGAGACGGCAGCCTGGTGGGTATCGTCCCCGAAGAATACCGGCCCTGGACCTCCGGCAGCTTCTCTGCTGATGCGCCATCGGTCACGGTCGAAACCGTCATCAGCCCCAAGGGGCAAGCAACAGCAGCGCAGATGGAAACCCTCGCCAGACTCGCAGCCGACCTGTCCAACCGCTACGGCTGGGGCGCACTGAACCGGTCGAACATTCGCGGGCACCGTGAATTCGCTGCCACGGACTGCCCAGGCCCCTACCTGTGGCCGCGTATGGATCAGATCGTGACTCGCGCCAACCAACTCCGCACCGGCAACAAACCCACTCCTGCACATGCACCTGCCGCTGACATTGAGTCACTTGCTGATGCGGTGATCCGTGGCGAGTACGGCAACGGCCAGGAGCGCAAACGCAAGCTCGGCTCGAAGTACTCGGCAGTGCAGGCACGGGTCAACGAGAAGCTGGCAGGTAAACCTGCACCGACACCGAAACCTGCAGCCAAGCCCGCCCCACCTACCGGCAACATTGACGCCCTGGCTGATGCCGTCATTCGTGGCGAGTACGGCAACGGTGAGGATCGCAAGCGCCGCTTGGGTGCTCAGTACGCGGCCGTACAGAAACGCGTCAACGAGAAACTCGCAGGAGAGAACACTGCAAAGCCTGCCGTGAACATCGATGCTCTGGCTGACGCCGTCATTCGTGGCGACTATGGGAACGGTGAGGAGCGTAAGCGCAGGCTCGGTGCGAACTATGCCGCCGTGCAGGCGCGCGTGAACCATAAGCTCGGCATCCGATAGGTAGCGCGCAGTCGCTGAGCTTTGGCCCCGTCATCACCCCCTTGTTGGGTGGTGGCGGGGCCTTTTCTGCGTTTACAGGCCGATTCGCTATCGCAGATGCTCGAAGGGGTCGATCACTGAGTGCACACCACAATCCGGGCAGATAAACGCGACGCGGATCCCCTCACTCTTTCCCGCAATGAATGGGTCAGGTATGCAGTCGGAGCCGCACTCTGAGCAGGTTCGATAAGACTGGCCACCAAGAAACAGCGGCAAATTCAAATCTTCGTTCGTCCTCATCACCCACCCCGGATAAGGCGGTTCGAAAGCCGATCTGGACTTTTCGCAAGGAAGCGCACCAGCCACCCAACGACTCTTCACCGCATTGTGAATAGAACATCAGAATATCTGTCCCGACCGCATTTACGCACCAACTCTGACCTCAATGCGCGATAGCGGCGGGAAGAGTTTTGTGTTCGCTGTCCGGTTACGGGTGCTGCGAGCGGCGTATGGGCGACCACGTTTCGTCCACTTGCGAGGAGCTCGTTCGCGATGGCTTTGAACCAGACTGATCGCCGCCACATCCAGACGATGCGCGCTGCCGGGGTTGCGTACTCCCGAATTGCTGCGCACCTGGACCTGAACGCTAACAGCGTCAAAACTTACTGTCTTCGACATAACATCACCGCCGACCCGGATATTGAGCAGGTCCAGGACCCAGTAGGGGTGTGGTGTTTGCACTGCTGCGACCCAATCGAGCTGCGGGCCGGATCGAAGTTTTGCTCCACACCTTGCCACCGGGCTTGGTGGGCCACCCATCGCACCGTTGTCACTGAAGAGGTGGTGTGCGCGAACTGTCACCAACAGGTCACCGTCGCTCGCACAGGCCAGACGAAGCGCAAGTACTGCTGCCATCCGTGCTTTATCCAGCACCGCTTCCGCACCCGAGGTGGAAAGCGGTGAACCTCGCTGCTGAACTACGCGCGCACCACCAACTTGAGGACATCAAAAACCTTCTGGGACGCGGCCTCCTCACCCCAGAGGAAGCCATAACGGTATGTGCTCAACTAGAGCAGACAGATGCGCCACTTGCCGGGCTTCAAAGAGCCTGTTTCGTTGACTATCTGGAGGGTTTGAGTGATGTATGGATACAACCTGAAAACCCGGTCTGACTAGGAGAAACACCGTGAAGAGAATGGAGCAAATCACCCCGCCACCGACCAATACTTCTCAGGTCGTGAACGTGGCAGCCTATGCCCGGATCAGCGCAGAAACCGAACGCACACCGCTAAGCCTGTCCAGCCAAGTCTCGTACTACCAGCAGCTCATCTGCGGCACTCCCGGTTGGGCGTTCGCCGGGGTCTTCGCTGACTCTGGCATCTCTGGAACCACGACGAACCGTCCCCAGTTCCAAGAACTCCTTGCTCTGGCGCGGGCAGGCAAGATCAACCTGATCTTGACCAAGTCCATCTCAAGGTTCGCCCGCAACACCGTTGACCTGCTCGAAACCGTCCGGGAGCTCAAAGAACTCGGAGTGGAGGTGCGGTTCGAAAAGGAGAACATCTCCTCAACCAGTGCCGACGGGGAGCTGATGCTCACCCTGCTCGCCTCGTTCGCGCAGGCAGAATCAGAACAGATCAGCCAAAACGTGAAGTGGCGGGTCTGGACAGGCTTCGAGGAAGGCAAGGCCAACGGCTTCCACCTATATGGCTACACCGACTCAGCTGACGGCACCGACGTGCAGATCATTGAAGACGAGGCCGAGGTGGTGCGCTGGATATTCGCCCAATACATGGACAAGGTCTCGTGCGAGAAGATGGCCGCCCAACTCATCACCGAAGGCCGGGTCCCGCACCTGGCCGACAACAAACTGCCCGGCGAATGGGTACGCCACCTCCTGAAGAATCCCGCCTACACCGGCGACCTGCTTCTGGGCCGGTGGTCTACGCCTGAGGGTAGGCCCGGCCGCGCGGTGCGCAACACGGGTCAACTACCGCAGTATCTGGTAAAAAACGCGATCCCCGCGATCATTGACCATGCCACCTTCGACGCCGTCCAAACCGAGATCGCCCGACGCAGAGAACTCGGAGCGAAGGCGAACTGGGCGATCAACACGGTCACGCTCACGTCAAAGATCAGGTGTGTGGCCTGCGACAGATCGTTCGTGCGGGCAAAGCGCAACCCGCGCACCCAACACAACATCACCACCGAGCGCTGGATATGTACCAACCGCAGAAGTGGACGAGCCAACAGTTGTGGCACCCGCGAACTCTCAGACACCGCACTCAAGAAGGTCATTGCTGAGGTCCTGGGGATCGACTCCTTCGACGACGATGTTGTGGCTGAGCGGCTAGACCACATCGATGTGGAAGGCAAAGACCGTCTCACCTTCCACCTCACGGACGGCACGACGTGCGTACGTATCTGGGATCCCCAGCTGAAGAAGAACTCGTGGACCCCCGCTAAGAAAGCCGCCTGGGGTGAACTCGTGCGTGCCCGCTGGGCCGAAGCCAAAAGGCTCGGGTTGGACAACCCCCGGCAAGCACCAACACCACCCGAAGCGTTAGCCAAATACAGAGCGGTGGCTGCCGCCGAAGCCGCGCGTCTACGTGCCGAGCGAGGCGAACGCTAAATGGCCCGCACAGTCACCGCGATCCCCGCCACCCGTGCCCTGCACACCGGCACCCCGCTCGGGCAAACAATTGTGCGCAGGGTCGCCGGGTATGCCCGCGTGTCGACCGACCATGACGATCAGCTGACTTCCTACGAAGCCCAAGTCGACTACTACACCCGCTACATCACCGAGCACGCAGGCTGGCAACTGGTCCAGGTCTACACCGACGAAGGCATCACCGGCACCTCCACCAAACACCGTGCCGGTTTCCAACAGATGGTCGCCGACGCGCTCAACGG
Organism: Trueperella pecoris; assembly: GCF_014926385.1. Classification (NCBI taxonomy): domain Bacteria; kingdom Bacillati; phylum Actinomycetota; class Actinomycetes; order Actinomycetales; family Actinomycetaceae; genus Trueperella; species Trueperella pecoris. Next base: position 1,759,371 of record NZ_CP053291.1, read on the forward strand.
CCAGATCGACCTGATCATCACCAAGAGCGTCTCCCGCTTCGCCCGCAACACCGTTGACTCGCTCACCACAGTGAGGGCACTCAAAGACAAAGGAGTGGAGGTCTACTTCGAGAAGGAAGGGATCTGGACCTTCGATGCCAAAGGCGAACTCCTCATCACGATCATGAGTTCGCTGGCACAGGAAGAAGCCCGTTCCATCTCCGAGAACGTCACCTGGGGGCACCGTAAACGCTTCGCCGACGGGAAAGTCACCATCCCGTACTCCCGGTTCCTCGGCTACGACAAAGGCGAGGACGGAAACCTGGTCATCAACACCGAGCAAGCCAAGCTCGTGCGCCGCATCTACAACATGTACTTAGGCGGCATGTCCATCGGCGCAATCGCCCGCACCCTCACGGATGAACCGAACACGTACACCGCAGCAGGCAACAAAACCTGGCACTACCAATCGGTACGCTCAATCCTCACCAACGAGAAATACAAGGGCGACGCCCTCCTGCAAAAGTCCTATGTTGCTGACTTCCTGACAAAGAAGCAGGTCATCAACCAAGGCGAGGTGCCCCAGTACTACGTCACCGCCAGCCACGAAGCGATCATCAGCCCAGCAGTGTGGGACTTCGTCCAAGCCGAACTGGCCAAAGGCGCCACGAATCAGCGGACGCAGCACCGAACCCGCCCGTTCTCATCCACCTTCGAGTGCGGCCAGTGCGGGCACTTCTTTGGCTCGAAAACCTGGCATGCAGGCAGCAAATACGAAAAGGTCATCTGGCGCTGCGGCCACAAATACAAAGGCGACACCAAGTGCGCCACCGGCCACATCGACGATGGACGCCTCAAGGACATGTTCGTCGAGGCCATCTGCCTCCGCTTCGGGTCACCAGCCGACGCCACCGTCAACCACGCCGTGCTAGACGCGCTCGATACCAGTGACCTCGAAGTCGAAGCTGCCGGACTGATCGCTCAGATCGACCAGGTAGCAAAGAAACTCGAATCACTGATCGCCCGCAACGCACGCGTCGCCCAAGACCAACAGGCCTACGAGAAGATATTCAACGCCGCCCACCAACAACACCAAACCCTGTTAGCTGAGCACGCCGCCGTGGTCGCCGAGATCCAAAACAAGCACAACCGGCTTGCCGCCTACCGCTACTACCAACAGGAAACCGCCCAGCTCAACGTCGATCAGCTGCTCTTCAGCCCCTACCTCTGCGTCACCCTCCTCGACAAAGGCACCGTCAGCACCGACGGCGCCGTGACTTTCCAGTTCCGCGACGGATCTTGCCAGGAGATTCCAGTGACATGCAGCTTCGGGCAACCGTGAGGGAAAAATCACCTAGAACGTAAGCGCTCGTACCATCTTTTTAATGCGCTGAAAACACCGCAGTTAGTTGCTTCATCAACATGAGGGGTAATGCTAACCGTTGCGCTTGAGGAATCACCGTCATGCGGGTCGTCGACCGCACAGCGTGATGAAAGTTTGATAAGTCTGTCCACATATGCAGAATTGCGATCTCGAACGGCGTCACTCACTACATTCAGCTTGGCTCGGGCTTCGCAGGGCAAGACATCATGCACAGGCGAATCATCCGGTTCGAGGGTCGCACAAAGAAGCGGAGATTCGACCGGTAACATTAGGTCCTTATTCGCAGACCAACAGTTCCACAGTCGGTGACGCCCGTTCTCCAGATATGGAGGATCACCGCAAGGACAGACACCATGCTTAAACCAGCGGTTCACAATCTCTTTTTCTGCCTCCGAAAGACTCCCGCAGGTAACAGTAACCTCCGCCCAGTCTGGATCGTCAGGGTCTTCTCTGTACTCGCCTGTAACCAGTCGATTTCCAATGTCTTGAACAATCGAGCCAACTCCGGCCCAGTTCACGCTGTGCTTGTCCGCGTGACGGGGGTTATCAAGCTGATCCGCTAGATCAGGGTCCTGTGTGAGCTCTGGAAAGCACTCTGGATCAGCGAGCCAGTAGAATTGCGGAAACCGAACAAATATCGACGTCATAAGTCAATGAACCAATCAAACCGCTAAAACGAGGTTCGCGCGCGTTTGTATCCGTTGTGGCATGAAAGTTTCGATAATCGCCACGCCGTCGTCGGCAAGGCTCTTGCCGAAGTGGCGTTGCATAACTGCCTCAGCGGAATGAAGGATGTAGTCCACCACCTCCACCGGGGTAAAGACGATACCGAGACGGTCTTGCATCCGTGAGAACGCCTTCGTAAAGAACTTGTCGTAAAGCGTACGCATGATGTCCTGCTTGCCCGCAAGGTTATCGATGCCACGGATCTTCTCCGTCATCGTCTCATAGAACGCAGCCAGCGGCTCACGTTCCTTCTCAAACACCGTATATGCGGCCAGGCGGTCAACGATTCCCTGCATCGCGATGCTCACCGGGTTTTGCGCAGTGAACTCTTGATCCGGGAACATCGCGTCAAATAGCGGTTTGGTAATCAGATGCTGAGCCAGCATCTCCACCGCCTGAGCCGCGTCAATCGCAGGATTAAGGGTGGCCTGCAGGGACTCAACGAACACCTTAAACGCATCCTGATTCTCAGGCTCCTCCAAAAGGTTCTCGATCAAGTTAATGTAACGCGAAGCGATATCCGCAATATCCGCACTCCAGTCATCCCAATACTCACGCGTACCGACCTTCTTCACGATCTTCGCATAAACAGCGTCCTTCCAATCAGCAGCCGGGAAGATGAACGTGCCCTGAGTCGTTGTTCCTTGATCTGGAGCACTACCCGAATCTTCGTCGCCAGGAGCCGAGCCATCGAACATCCCCGATGCTGGAGTGCCAGAAAGATCCACCACGTCCACCAAGATGTTCTCCGGGCGAGCGTTGTTGTACTCGATCGAATTAATCGTGTTGTCAAATCGCTCATCATGAGCACGGATCGCCTGAAGAACCTGCCAGACCACCTTGAAACGCTCGTTATCGTTCAGCGCCTCTTCAGGGGCAATACCCGCAGGAACCGCAACGGGCAAGATAATGTATCCAAATTCCTTACCCTCTGCCTTACGCATCACACGGCCCACGGCTTGGATTACATCCACCTGGGAATTACGCGGATTCAAGAACAATACGGCGTCGAGAGTCGGAACATCGACGCCCTCAGAAAGACACCTAGCGTTGGTGAGAATGCGGCAGACCGGATGCTCCTTCCCCGGCTCATCCTTAAGCCAATCCAGAGCCTCACCACGCTCGATAGCATTCATCGAGCCATCCACATGCTCGCACTGAACCTCGAGATTATCGGTCTCGTCATCGTTGGTGAGATCCTGCAGATGCACACGCACCAGCTCAGGGAACTCCTGGGAAATCTGCTTAGAGGCATTAATATCCTTGGCAAAAGCCACCGCACGCTTCATCGGCACAGCATCGCTACTGTACGTCGCATCGCTGTAAGGATTGCGACGCTTCGACAGCGCGTTCCAACAGCCCACCAGCTTGCCGACGTCATTCAACTTCAGCTCTCCATACGCCTGCCCCTCGGTCAGCTGGAACTGCTTTGCGATCTGCTCTTCGGGAACCGCCAACACAACGACCTTGTAGTCGGTCAGCAGTCCCTGGCTCACGGCCGCGCCGAACCCAAGCCGGTGGAACTCCGGGCCATACACTTCGACGTCGTCCATCGAAGTCAGAACAGCTTCGCGTTCCTTCGCCAGATTCTTCACGTTCGGCTGGTAAATCCGTGGAGTCGCCGTCATGTACAGGCGCTTATCAGCACGCACATACGAATTGTCATGAACACGGGTAAATACCGACTCGTCCTCATCAGCCAGTTTCACGCCCGTCGTTCGATGGGCTTCATCGCAAATGATCAGATCGAAATCTTGCCAATCATCACCAGACATCTCCTGAGCCTGATGCACAATATCAATACTCTGATAGGTGCAGAACACTACCTGCAACCCGGCGTCAAACTTGGCACGTGCAAGAGAATCGGCAAGCTTCTGCGCATCGGTAGTCGGCGGCGTCTTCAAATCCACCACGGAGAAATCGGCCAAATCCTGGCGCTCAGCACGCTTCCTGTTAACCTTCGTATCCGAGCACACACTCCACGCATCAAAAGAAATAGACGCTTCCGTGCTCCACTCCTGAAGAGTCTGGCTCATAAGCGCAAGCGAAGGCACCATGAACATCATGCGCAACGAGCCGCCGTTCTGCTCCGCCAGCTTCTCAGCCAACTTCAGAGAAGTAAAAGTCTTTCCAGTACCGCAAGCCATCACCAACATTCCGCGATCATGAGAAGCAAAGCCCTCCATCACATCACGAATCGCGTTAACCTGATGCGTTCGCAGCATCTTGCGAGCCTGCTTTTCGGGAGCCACTTGCGGCGCTTCGAGATCGTAGCTGCTCCAGTCGATATCAGAGTTGCGCAAATCCGTGAGGCCAATGCGACTCACCGGAAGGTGCTGGCCTCGAACCGCCTCTTCAGCATTCGCGCCCCACGGAGCCCCCGTCGTCTCCACAAAAATACGACGTTTGAATGGAGCCTTGCCCGATTCTGAGAGGAAAGAATCCACGTGAGCCTTTTGAATCGACGTACCCGAGGCGTAAAACTTGCACTGAATCGCAACCGCCGGCGTATCAGCCTTCACGACGCCATCTGCTGGCATGTCATCGTGCTCGATCGCCACCAGATCAATCCCCGTATCAGGGCGACCAGCTAGGCCACCCTCAACCCAATCACGCCAGAACAACACCTGCGCAAACTGCGCCTTCATCTGAGCATCGTTACTCAAATACGTACGAACCAGCTGCTCAAACAGATTGCCCTTGGCACGCTCAGAATCACTCATCTGACGCAGCTGCACCAGTAGCTCATCAAAAGCACCCGCACTACGTGCCGTTTCCCGCTGCGAATCCAGGGACATTCCGTTCAACTCGTCAGTTGCTTTTTCTTCCGAGAAAGCGCCTTGGTTCTTATCCAATGTCCCATCCTTACAAGCGTAGGTTCACGTCGATGTGATCGAATTTGGCGATTAATACATGATGATTATTTGCCTGGATAAACAGTATCAAAGCAGGCGGACGCCGGCTGTGAAAGCGGAGTAACGTATCTGGACTCGCTTCCCAAGGTGACCTAGTGGAACGAGACCCGCCTACACCAAGCCCTAGGGTACCGCACACCGCTCGAGATCGAGAACGACTACTGGCACATCACCGACGCATCAGAGAAAATGAAAACCAGGGCAAACGCCTAGGAAGCAAACTCGGGACACTTCAACCCGGACTTGACACTATTCAGGCCTTCTCCAACAAACTAATAGTAGATTCGACGATCCTTTCACATCCTCGCGATAGATCATACGAATAATCCGAAAAGGAACCTACAATAGCTCGAACACTTTCCGTGTCATCGGATACTCCCAAAATTGTATCAATGCTTCCAGCTCGGTGAACGATAATGTGCCGAGCGGTCGCAAGTGTCCCTAACGCTTGTTTGAACGCCTCCCGTTCTTCCGCAATCGGAATAAGATCTTTCATCTTTGGCAAGGCAAGTTCCGCGAGCTTCCGGGTAATATCCTCATACGACTGAAAATTGTCCCGTTCTAGGTCCTTTGACAAAGATGCTAGGCCCAATCCCTCCATATAAGGAAACACGAAACTAGAGTTTCTCGAATCTAGAAAACAGGAGACTGTCGCAACGGAGACCTTCGCCTTAACCTTACCGGATATAGCGATATTACCCTGAAGATAACCCGCTGCGATTTCGAAGAAATAGTTCTTGAAAAACTCATCTGTAGCGGCGACTAGGAACATCACCGAGCTACGCTGAATATCGGCTATCGCTTCCGCGGAAAATGGAAGTGGCCCCAGAGCTACGTCACCAATCTGAGCAAGTTCCGAAGCTCTATTCAGAACTGATTTCATCCTCTCGAGTCGCCAACGCAAGCGTGTTGCACGATCAGTAGTTAGCACTTGCTTCCTTGACAATTCCCACCACGGTATTAGCGAAATCGGTGAATATTCTATCGAAATTATGGATGTTATTTAGTTGGCTAGATGCCGCGGCACCGGAGGTGGTCAAATCACTTTCTTTAAGCTCGAAGACAGGCTTATGTGCCTGTTGCGAGGAAGCGATCAGCGAATTGAAATCTGGAATTTCAGCCAACCGATAGTCACTCACATACTCCGCCTGAATAGCTGGATCTAAGGTGAGTCCGCACTCTCTCATTCGCGGGATGAATGTATTTTCCGTGGTGTCGAGCAGCATGTTGAAATACTGCTCAAACATCTGGGTTGGCACTCCGTTTCTCGGCCGATACCTTTGTATTACACTTCCGAGGTATTTAGGGGTGCGCGGTTCAAACTTATAGACCAGATCACTGTCAGAAAACATCTGAAGCGCCTGGATCTTTTGTGACCAGTTAACCCAGCCAGGAATTGCTTCCGATAGGCTCTCCAGCGCCATTACTGAGAAGATATCGGGAAACATCGGAACTATAAAATAATCCGAATTGAGAAAATTCACCTGATTGAGCGCGCCAAGGCTCGGGCTCATATCGATGAGGATAAAATCTGCGTCGTATTTTTCAAATATTAATTCATAGAGCGCCCCAAAACTTCCCGGAACATTTTGCATTGCAGGCAACATAGATCCCATATTTAACGCGGTAGCCAGTTGAGTTTCGACTTCGGCCAACTTGATACTCCCCGGCAAAAGGAGCAGTTTCGGATTTGAAGCTACCCTTTGAAGCTCAGGTGCACGTAATTTAGATCCAGTACTTTTCAAGGCAGGAAGAAGCGAATCGTAAAGATTACTCTGTGCATAATTTTGGTACGCCTGATTGTGAGTGCCATTATCTTCAACGTCAAGCGCAAGCCCACTCAAATTACATTGTGGATCCGCATCGACAAGCACCACTGTGTATCCCAGCGAAGAAAGTTTCCAACCCAGATTAAAGCACGTAGTTGTTTTACTAACCCCACCCTTGTTATTAAAAAATGCGATAATAGACTTGTACCCCATAAGTGCACTTACCCCTCTCGAAGTTTTTCAATTTCTAGCGCTTTACCTGCTTACTCAGAGGATACCCTGAGCCAGCAGGGGCCGTATATCGAATCGGGCAATCTCTCGTTCAAGTCTTCAAATCCGATAGAATTCACCTTAGTTAGTTTCACGAAAATTTAGTGCTCCAGATTGCTTTACTAGCCGTTTGCTTCAGTTTCCATTATTTCTGTTGCGGCGATAGTCAAGTTGGAGAGCTGAATATCACCTAATCGGTTGCCCTTTATGCCTACAGCACACAAAATCGACTGTCCTCTTATTCTGCGTGGCTAAGCGGGAGCGCCTTCAACCCCGCCCCCGGGCAGGCGACGTGCTAGTTTGGAAGGCAGTCCCGCGCGTTCACCCGCCCTACACTCCAGCAGATCAACGAGGATTTCCATGCCCACCGACCTGACACCCACCATCGACCAGTTCCGGACCGCCACCCTCGGCGTCCTGGCAGACGGCCAGGAGCGTTCCGTAGCCGAGATCGTCGAGCTCGTCGCTGAGCACATGCGCCTCTCCGATGAGGCCCTCGCCGAACTCGTCCCGTCGGGCCAGCCACGATACGCCAACCGCATCAACTGGGCGCTGTCTTCCTTCGTCAAGGCCGCGCTCGTCGAGCGTCCCCGACGCGGCCACTACCGCATCACCGACGATGGCCGTTCCGTCGCCCGTCGTGGGCTCTCCTCCTACTCCGAACGAGACATGCTCGAGTGGCCCGAATGGCGCGCTTACCAAGAGGAGATCAAAGCCCGCAAAGAGACACCGGACGTCACGGCGCAAGGTGGCGACGGCGTCGTCGACCCGATCGAAACCATGCTCGACGCCGAACGCTCCTTCAACGCCCAAACCGAAACCGACCTGCGCCGGCGATTGCAAAACGCTGACCCGGCGTTCTTCGAACGAGCGGTCGTGGACCTGCTGTGGGCCATGGGATACGGCGGAACCCACGGCGAAAAGCAACGCGTGGGCAAGTCCGGGGACGGTGGTATCGACGGCGTCATCAGGCAAGACGCACTCGGACTGAGCAACATCTACATCCAGGCCAAACGCTACGCGGACACGAACAAGGTCGGCGACCCGGAAATCCGCAACTTCATCGGCGCGCTCGACACCCGCGGGGCAAACCTCGGTGTCTTCATCACCACCTCCACCTTCCAGCCGCGCGCAATCAAGACCGCCGCCGGCTACCGGCACGGCAAAATCGTCCTCATCGACGGGATCAAGCTGACCGAGCTGATGCTCGCCTATGGGGTCGGGGTGCAGAAAGCCCACGAATTCACCCTCTACGAGATGGACGAAGACTTCTTCAGTGACGAGCTCGGGTAGGCGGCGCTGGAGAGCTTATTCATGCATCACCAGCGCCCGCTCAGCGAAGAACTGTAGCGCAATCTCGACAGCCACCAGGCTCCGCATTACGATTGTATTACAGAGCGAGGAGGTCACCCACGCCGACAATCAGCCTGTGAGTTCCCGAAGACGAGCTCGCCCTCTTTAAGTTATTCGCGAAACACACCAACACAAGCGTGTCCGAGATGATTCGACAAACGGTCATCGAGCGCATCGAAAACGAATACGATCTTTGCGTGTTTGCAGAATATGAGGACCAAAAGAAATCAGGCCACTTCAAGACGCGCCCGATCAACGAGCTATGGGACGAACTTGGGCTATGACCTATGAGATCCATACAACTCACCATTTTGACAAAGCATTCAAGAAACTAGCCCCACAAACACAGCTGATCATCAAGGTCTGGATCACGAAAAATCTGGCCTGACGCCAAGACCTCCCAGGGCCATCATCACCGAGTACCGAAGGGACGCTCTGGAACCGGACGATTCGGCGGACTCACGCGCGTGTCAAACCTCGTAGATGCGAGAGCCCGCTCAGCATGCGTCACCAAATCGAGCACGTCCTGGGCAATGTAGGCCTGCGTGCCACGGGCAATACTGCGCGTGCTCATGACACCCGCTTCCTTGAGCTGGGTGAGCGCATCCGAGGCTTTTTGGGGTGACATCCCGTGAATCTGACTCGCCGTCTTGATCGTCAGAACAGGGGATCCGGCAAGGCGCTGCAGAATCTGCGCCACCGCCGAGTCGGAGCGAAGCCTACGGGTGTAGCCGTGCGCCTCACGGTAAGAGTCCAGCTGCTCGTTCCACTGCCGGCGCAGCTGCCGGATGTCCTCACGGAGTTCCTCAGCCTGCGTCACCGCATGGTCAACGGCAGTCGCGAAAAGCTCAATCCACGCATTGATTGCGTGGGCGTTCTCCGGCGTCGTGCCATTGCCCTCGAACCGGAGGGCGTTGAGCGCCTGCACATACGTATCCCGGAATGTTGAGAGCACCAAACTCACCGGCAACACGCGGCTCGGAGTGAGGCCACGCCGGGTGAGGACCGTGTGGATGAGAGCACGCCCGACCCTTCCGTTACCGTCGGTGAACGGATGGATCGATTCAAATTGAGCATGAACCAACGCCGCCTGGATCAACGGCCCATGCGTTGCGCCATTGAGATAAGTCAGTAGATCCTCGAGCAACTCCGGCACACGATCCGGGGAAGGCGGCACATAGTCGGCACCTATCGGATGGTAATTGGAGGTGCCCACCCAGTTTTGAACGGTACGGATTCCGATCGAAGGGTTATCGGAGCCTAGAAGCGCAGTCTGAAGGCCGACGAGGTCGCTCGCCGTTACAACGTCAGCCTGCGCAAGCCTTTGGGATGACTCACGGACCACCGTCATGTTTCGGGCGACGAGCTTTGCGGCGTCAGAAATACCGCGAACATCCTCCGCCTCCCCGATCTCGGCAAGCGCAACCTGCTTTGCGGCGGGGAGAATCCCTTCGATCTGCGAAGAAGCAATGGCCTCAGAGCGCAGTAGGAAACGGGACAGGTCCTCGAGTTCCGCGACTCCCTCCGTCGCAATGAGGTTTTGTACTCGGCGTTCGACAGCCGCAAGATGGGCGCTCAGCTTAGGATCAAGCTGGAATTGCAAGGTAGTAAGGAAGTCCGGGATATAGATGCTGTACTCACCACCCCGCCGATTCGCACGCCCAGGAAGGCTCAGGTTCGCCTCCCACAATCCCGTCACATACGTTCCCACCTTGCACCTCCTTTAAGGAATAACCGTTCACACAAGCAAAAACTTATCACCTTTAACCGCTAAAGATGAATAGCTTCAGACGAGCGGAACGGATAACCCTTATACGTCCCGGCTCCCTCAGCTGTTCGGCCTGCGGGTCGCGAGATGCCAACACCGCACCTTGAATAAAGTCGCAAAAGAAGACAGTCAAACACTCGCAGAAGCGACATCGATTCTCACGAGCGAAGCCACCGCCGAGTATGAGCTATCCGCCCGGCAGAATAGTCGCACGCTTCTTAGCCTCGTCAGCCATTTTCCTCGCTTGTTTAGTTGTCAATGGAATGCCAGCCTCAATAAGCAGGTCATTCCACTTCTTCCCAGAAATTCTCGTCAATTTCGCGGAGCGTGGTTTCTCAGTTGCTTGCGACCACTCGTCGTATCTAACGGTAGTAAGAGGCACCCCAAGCTCTTCACATGCTTCGCGTAGAACGTCAACGGGAATAATGTGGTCATGCCGGCCGTCACGGCTGGTTACCAATTCTCTCCAGTCACGCAGCCGTTGCACATCGGCAGCCCAGCGCATCCCATATTTTGTTTGCCTACCTGCCAAAACCGCTAAGCCCGTCTCAACCATGTCAGACCATCGCACGAGAAGCCGATTCCGCACAGTGGCAGGTGACGGCCTATACACGTCTGCCGTTACCCATTCGCTAAAGTCCGCGAATGTGTAGTCCGATTCGGCCCTGCGTAGATACTCGATCACGCACGCCCAACAATCTCGATCCGTATAGAGCCGGTCCCGGACGATGTCCTCAACGTCATCAATCCCGGCCTCGCGAAGCGCATTGTTCCACGTTCCAAAGCGAATCATGAGAGGCTGCCGGGTTGGGCCACCTTGATTCGTCGACCATCGTTCAAATTCTGCACTGACTGTTGAACCGGTCTCTTCATGGAATTGCCTGAGCAAACTGAGGAGCTCGGCATCGGAATATCCCTGTGGCTCTGCTTTTCTTTCGCTTGGATGGAATTTATGGCGCACACCTAGCCTCTTGCGGATGATGGCGATCGGCAGATTGAAAAGCACCTCGGCCCGCTCGATGGCGATGCCGATGTTCTGCGTGGACCACTTTTCAAGAGCATCAATTTCACACAATTCACGCCACGTGGCATAGTACGTTTTCTCTGTTGCCAACGCGCTCCTAATATCCGCTGTCGGCACCGGCGATTGTTTGTTGATGATTTGCCGGGCTCGTTCCCGGGTTACGCCTAGTTGCTCCCCCACTTCTTCTAGTGTCGCTCCGTTGGCATAGAGGATCACGGCATGATCATCCCGTGTGAGAACGGGTGATGTACCAGCCGATCCGCTGCGTAACCGTGCGAGGAGCTTTTCGGCTTCTTCGATTGGTTCACCGCTATGGTGAAGGGCTTCTAGGATCTGTTCACGTGAAATAACGTCGGGCCGGATTTCGAAGGGTGTCCGACTACTTGCGTTAAGACCGCCAGGTGCGTGGTCCTCGGTCTCCCAGCGTCAGTTCTAGCCTGCCGAAACTCGTGAACCAATTCCTCCCATGTGGATTGTGTGCGAGCCTCGAGTTGGCCCGCTGAAGCTATCCATCGACCGGCTGCCCACTCGTCGAAGAGTTCGCGGTTCGACAGGTCGCTCAGATCCATCTCTGCGTGCACAAGGATGTCTTCAAGCTCATGGGGAATAGGCCGCGGAAGATCCGGGAATTTTTCTGAGGCGATCTCCCTCGGAGTTTTCTTCTTCGGCTCGTAGCCATTGTTACTTGCTGTGAAGGGGCGGCGAGCCACGCCGGGGGCGCTAATTATTCCCGACTCGGTAGCCAACTGTGCAGCCTTAGCAAGGCCAGAAACTTTCGCAAGACGCGAGGCAACGACCGGCCGAGTATTGCCATTTGGCACATTGGATTGGTGGGCAGGATGCAATTCTTTACGTACACCAAGTAGCGCTCGAACTTGCGATTCCGGCAGGTTCAGAGCATGTGCCGCATTCGCAATCGGCTGCCCTTCATTCTGTTTTGACCACTCGTGCACTCTTCGACGGTTGACCTCAAGGAGGCGATCACTGGCTTCCTGTTCGACGTCGCGAATCGCATCATTAACTTCGAAAACTTTGCATGGCAAATGATGTTCTAGCACATGCAGGATTTCGTCTTCAGACATGGAATACTGATCGGCGAGCTGGTCGAGGAACACCCCACTAGCAAAACCCGCAATTAATGCACGGATGTGCTCTGGAGTATCAGGAAGAAGCAGTTCACCGGAAACTAAACCTGCAAGCAGATCCTTGCTTTCGTCGATCCCCACCGCGCTGCCTCCCACCATCATCTAGCTATCCGCTGGCGACCCTCTCAACATATCGAATCTCTCCGATATTTTTCGCGCATTCCGGCTATACGATTCCTAGGAGTCGCAACGCATTTTCAAGATTCCTTCTCGATCAGGCAGTCTGTCGACGACGCTAAATGGTCACTACCGCGTTGCCTCGCCCTCAGCACCCTTCGCGCCAGCGCCAGCTCCGCCGACGTTCTCGCCAACGATGCCCTCGCCGGCGACGAGCTTTCCAGACGAGCCGCTGCCGAGTTGCTCGAGGGCGAGCCTGCCCACGAGCTGCTGGTTCGTCGTCGTGCGCTCGGAACGGGCGTTCGACATGAAGGAGGTGAACCAGCTCAGGAGCGTACCCACTTGGCTCTTGAAGCCCACGATGTACAGCAGGTGCAGGAAGCACCACGACAGCCAGGCGAAGAACCCGGTGAACTCCAGCTTGCCCATCTTCACCACGGCCTTGAAGCGGGCAATCGTGGCCATGGAGCCCTTGTCACGGTAGACGAACTTGGTGGGCGCTGCCGCGTTGCCCGAGTCACTCAGGCGCGCCGAAATCACCCGCGCCGCGAACTTCGCCGACTGGATAGCCCCTTGTGCGACGCCGGGGACGCCCGGCACGCTCATCATGTCGCCGAGCACGAAGATCTCCGGATGTCCGGCCACCGTCAAATCGTCTTCGACGACGACGCGCCCGGCGCGGTCAAGCTCCACCCCGGTCTGCTTGGCGAGCGTCTGGCTCAGCTCGCTCGCCTGCACCCCGGCCGCCCACACCTTGCAGGCCACTTTGATGGTGGTGACCTTACCATCTTTATTCTTCATGGTGAGAGTGTCTTTATCCAGGTGGGTGACGAACGTATTCATGACGACGTCGATCCCCAGCCCCTCAAGCTCGGCACGAGTCTTGTTGCCCAACTTCGGGCCAAATGCCGGCAGCGGGTACTCGGCGCCGTCGATCAGGATCACGCGGGCTTCGGCCGGATCGATATTGCGGAATTCGTGGCGGAGCGTCTGTGAGGCCAGCTCACGAATCTGCCCTGCCATCTCGACGCCGGTGGGTCCGGCACCGACAACCGCAAAGGTAAGTAGCTTGGCCCGCTCCTCGGGATCGGTTTCGTTCTCGGCCTTTTCGAAGACGTCAAAGATGCGGGCGCGGATCTCCAGGGCGTCGTCGATACTCTTCATACCGGGCGCGAACACGGCGTAGTGATCGTTGCCGAAATACGACTGACCGGCGCCGGCGGCTAGGATCAGCGTGTCATACGGCGTCTCGTAGTTGGTGTTGTGGTTGCGCCAGAGCACCTTGCGCTGTTCGACGTCGATGTCCTCCACGAGCCCCAAGCGCACCTGAACATTCTTCTGGCGCTGGAGAATCTCGCGCGTGGTGGGCGCGATGTCACCTTCGGACAGGATGCCGGTGGCCACCTGGTAGAGCAGTGGTTGGAACAGGTGATGGCTGGTCTTGGCGATCAGAGTTATGCTGACATCCGCCTTTTTCAACTGTTGCGCCACTTTCAGGCCTGCAAATCCGGAACCTACAATCACCACGCGATGCTGAGCCACGCCCACCCCTTCTCTAATTACGACACGTCATTGTATTCAAAATAGCGGCCGAGATGAGGGAACGTGATGAGCTTCCCACGCGGCTTTTTCTAGAGCGGCCCACGCAACACAAGGACGGGGCCATACGCGCGATAATCACTTCTGTCCGTCGCCTACCTTATGTGAGTCGTCACCATCGAGCGATTCTTCTTCAAACACATAAAGGCGCGAATCAGCGTACCCCGTGCGAGGAGGATGGACCTGACCACGACCTCGCACATCACGATGGTAGGCCCGATTCACCTCAGTCTCGTGGTCAGCGAACCATTGCGTGAGTCGCTCGGCGAGGCACGCTTGGATGGCGCTGTATTCTGGCGTATCTGCAACGTTATGGCGTTCTTCAGGGTCGATGCTAAAGTCGTAAAGCTCACGGGGCCCATCGAATCGATCAACATATTTATAGTCCCCGTAGCGGATCATGCGCCCACCACCATACTCGTCAAACACCATGACGGGATCCGTACTTTCCACAGACTCCCCACGCACAAGGGCCGCTACTGACCCGGCCGCCCGCAATGGATCCTCAGGTGCGCTTACCCCTGCAAGATCGCAGACGGTTTCAAAGAATGAGCATGCCGATACATGTTGAGGCACGTCGCGACGCTCGGACTGCTGAGGAAGATGCACGATGCACGGTACCCGTACCGAATTTTCCCAAAAATTGAGCGGATAGGTGCCGTTTCCCTTCCCCCAAAGTCCATGCTGGCCACAGCTAAATCCGTTGTCTGACATATAGATAAACACGGTATTATTTGCCGCCTCGTGGGCAACGAGGGCATCGTTAATCTGTCCGACTGCACGATCGACGCCGGTCAACGACGCCGCGTAGCCGCGCAAGCTGGGAACTGGGTCAGCGAAGGCATCGGCAAAGTCGTTATATGTCTTGGTCCACGGGTGGGGAGTTTCACGCGGGATCGATGGGAAATCCGTGTCTTTGTAGAGGTCGATAAGCTCTTGCGGATGGTTGTCGATCCATGGCGAATGCGGGGCAGTAAAGTTGACGAGTAGGAAAAATGGTTTAGTTTTATCGCGCGTTGCTAGGAAGTCACAGGCGCGATCTGCAACGGCATAGGTGAAGTATTTTGGCTCACTTGCCTCGTGACCATTTTCGTCCCAAATCGGGGCTTCATAGTAGGGGCCGCCACCGTAACGATGCGCATACCAGTAATCGAACCCTGCGGCCGGTTGCTTCGATGTGCCCACATGCCACTTGCCCACCATCGCACATGAATAGCCATGATCCTGGAGTACTTCTGGCAAAGTCACGACGTCGGAGAGGAAGTTTTCTTCACGATCATCGGGGTGTCGCCCTCCAACTAGCCAATCGTGGATGCCGTGGGCTGACGGCATCCGACCGGTCAAAAGGGAACCACGGGCCGGCGAGCATACGGGTGAAGCGCAGTAGTAGTTTTCAAAGACCGTTGACTGGGACGACAGGGCATCAAGATGCGGGGTTCGAAGCTCTGGCCAGTGTTCGCTCGTCGCCCATGGCCCTTGATCGTCGGTTACTACGACCACAAAGTTGATTGTCATTGCTATATCCTGATTTTTCCTTGTCTACCATCTATTTAAGGGGGTGTTCACCCGCGCGAAAGAGAGGTTGGCCCAATGCCGCGAGCTACCAGAAAAGATGTCGCAAAACTTGCGGGAGTGTCCGTAGCCACAGTTTCTCATATCCTCAATGGGCGCGGTGAAGAGCTGGGGTTCTCACCTGATACTGCCCTGCGCGTGAAAGCCGCAGCCAAACAAGTGGGCTATATTGCCCACCCTTCGGCGCGCAACTTTCGCTACCAAAAGAGCCAAGTTATTGCTCTGTTTACCACTGAGGTGCCTTCTTCTCTCAAGCTTCCTGTTTTTAATGAGCTGCTCACCGTCGTCATCGATCGAGCGCTTCGGGCTGGGTACTTTGTTTTACCGGTTCCGATCACTGCTGACCCCTACGAGACGATGGAGTCCACGTTGCGCGAGGTGCATCTTGCTGGTGCCATCATCCGCGACGATCTTGCGTTAAGAAATGCTGCTCCTTTACTCGAACTTAATGAAATACCGTCGGTGTGGATTAATACTGGTCTCTCAGCTCCGCCTTCGCCCGATCTGACGACGATCGTTATAGATGAAAAGCCTGGAGTTGCACAAGTGATTGCTGCGATAAAGCCTGATGGATTGCGGCAAGTGATCGTCCGCGGGCCTGGCAAAGCTTCTGGGCGATCTGAAGAGTTTTTCCGCCACTTTCCACAGGCACAAGAGGTGGTGTTGCCTGGCTGGCTGTATCGCGATGGCTACGATGCCGGCGAGCATGTGCTCAGCTTGAATCCGAACCTCATTTTCGCCACGAACGACTACATTGCCCACGGCCTGCTCCAGTTCTTCCGCGAGCGCGGTATTGATATCACCCCGCATTTCCAACTTTTTGGTTTTGGCGACGCCGAACAGGATCCGACGCCGCCGCACCAACTCACGACTGTCACCTGGCCGTTGCCTGAGGCCGCGGCCTTGGCTGCTGATGTTCTTATTGAGCATCTAAAAGATGGCAAGCCACTGGTGAAGGGTGTGCAACGTATCTTGCCAACTACCGCACGGTTACGCGAGACGACGGTCAGCCGATAGGCTGACGGTCATTTATTTCGCGGCGACGATTTCACCTTCGGAGACGTCTTCTAGGTTTTCAGCGGTTGAGGCAAGCCAGGGGTTTGCCCAAACCAAGATGAACATCAATAGGTAAACGATTGCAAATGGTGCAATCGCATAGTAGCCGTATTGAGCGACGAGCACCGGCACAAGGAACGAGACTGTTGCCGACATGATGCGTGCCATCGACTGGGTGAATCCGGCGCCGAAGCCGCGCAGTTCGGTGGGGTATGCTTCTACGGACCAGACGAGCGCGAGCATTCCCGGGCCGAAGTAGGTGGTAAAGCTCCATACGACGAAGGCACCGAAAAGGACGACGTTCGTCATAGATCCGAAGAGTCCGAGTGTCGCCGCTGCAGCCGTGAGGATGAGGGCGGTGATCATGCCGAGAGTGCGGCGATTGACTCGATCGATGAAGAATGCGCCGATGAAAAGGGCGAGGAAGGCCACGACATTTGCGAGCAAGGAAATCGTCAGATTTGATGATGCTGGCACGCCAGCCTGTTCGAAGATGACTGGGCCGAGGAAAGACACAACGGGGCCTGCGGTGGAGTTAAGCATGAAGAATGCGGTACACACAAGTACTCGGCGGCGCGCGTCCCCCTTGAAGAGCTTGCGGTATTCGCGGTTCGTCTTCGGCTTTGGCTGGGCTTGAGACATTTCCTCTTCAAGCCCGAGTGCGCGGATGATTGTCCATGCCTTTTCAATTTGCCCATTTTGAATCAACCATCGCGGAGATTCGGGAAGGCGCTTGCGCAAGACAAGTACGATTGCTGCGGGTACGGCGGCAAAAGCGAACATGGCTCGCCAGATCCAATCGTGGTGGTCTACCGGAACCAACCAGTATAGGAACATTGCGAGGATAATGGCGAACATCGCTCCCAGTACCATCATCATGTTGAGCAAAGAACCAGTGATTCTTCCTCGCCGAGCCTTCGGAGCGATTTCTGCCAAGTATGCCGCAGATGTGGACAGGTCCATTCCGATTGCGACGCCGATGAGGAAGCGAAGCGCCCAGAGCATCCACACCTGGGTGATTGCTGCTGCGAGCAGGGCGGTGATGATGAAGATCCACAGGTTAAAGGCGAAGACTTTCTTCCTGCCAATGCGGTCCGACAGATCGCCGAAGACGATTAGACCCACCGCCGTGCCGAGGAAGGAGATGGCCACGAGCAGGCCCTTGTCCCCTGGCGTGAGGGCAAACGACGAGGACAGGAAGACCATCGCCACGCCGATCACGGCAAGATCATAACCATCAATAAACTCCCCGAACGCTATCAGCGTTGACGAGTGCTTTTTTACGAATCGTGCATCTTTTTCTGAGATTTCTCCAGATGCGAGACTTCGTGATCCCATTCGAACTCCCCTTTGAGTGAATTGTAGATGTGAGCTATCATCTCAACCAGAACATTATCACGTGATAATAAGTCTACCAAACATTTCCCTTAAAATTGATTGACCACGAATCCCGTGCGTAAAGCTGAGTGAAAACAAAGGGCAAGTGACGGAGAGCAGGTGACAGGGCACCAATGAACACCGAACCAGTGCGCCACATACCGCTCTCCGTCGTCACAAAACCAACAGGTTCGTCCTGCAACCTCGATTGCGCCTACTGCTTTTTCTTGTCAAAAGAACTCTTATACAGTCCAGACAAGCAGACCATGAGCGAAGAAGCGCTTGAGAACTTCATACGCAACTTCCTTGCTGCAAGCCCAGACGGCCCGGTCACCCTCCTGTGGCAAGGTGGGGAACCGACGCTTCGCGGGCTACCCTTCTTCGAGCGAGCAGTCGAGCTTGGCAAGCAATACCGGCGCCCCACCCAAAACGTCACGCACGCGATTCAAACAAACGGAACACTCATCAGCCCAGAGTGGGCACAATTCTTCGCAAAAAACAGATTCCTCGTAGGCGTTTCCATCGACGGGCCCTCCTTCCTTCACGACGCCTACCGCACCAACCGTGCAGGACGCGGCACCCACGCTCAAGTAATCCGCGGCTGGGCACACCTACAAAACGCCGGCGTGGATACGAATGTCCTGTGTACGGTACACGCCACCAACCAAGACCACCCCCTGCAGGTTTACCGCTATTTCAGGGATAATCTCCACGCGCGCTTCATTCAATTCATTCCCATCGTCGAACGGGTCTCCCAAGAGCACCTACGCGCAGTTGAAAAAGGCTGGAACGCAAAGACCGGAATAATTTATCGGCAACACGGTACAGCAGTAACGAGTCGTAGCGTGACCCCAGAAAAGTACGGCGCTTTCCTCTCAACCATTTTCGACGAATGGATAAAGCGCGACGTCGGCGACGTCTTCGTCCAAGACTTCGACTCGGCCCTAACGGCTCTCTTTTCACAAGCAACCGTCTGCGTGCACGCGCCAGAATGTGGCAACAACCTCGCACTGGAATTCAACGGCGATGTCTACGCTTGCGACCACTGGGTCGAGCCAGAGTGGAAACTGGGCAACATTTGCGAAACAGGCTTTACGGAATTAGTGGCAGGAGAAACGATGCGGCAGTTTTCACGCAAGAAACGCACAGAACTGCCCCACGCATGTCACAAATGCCCGGTCCTTCGCCTGTGTAACGGCGGATGCCCGAAGGATCGATTCATCGACACAGGAAACGATGCACCGCAAAACTACCTGTGCTCCGGATACCAACAGTTTTATACACACATTGCACCAGACCTCATCGCGATGGGTAGGCTCTTACAGCTCGGAAAAAGCGCCCACCTGATGCGGGACCCACATATACGCACAAAAATGCGCCCTAAGGATTGACATGATCTTCGCAAGTTTGATAGGTATCACCGTCGGGGTCATCGTGGGTGTTCTCGGCGCCGGCGGCGGAATCCTTGCCGTCCCCATCTTGGTCCACCTCCTCGGCCAATCCCCTCATAGTGCCACAGCGGAATCACTGGTTATCGTCGGGCTCACCGCGCTCATCGCGATGGCAAGCAGATGGCATTCAATTCAGTTCAAAGAAGGCTTCATTTTCGCCTTTGGCGCCATAGCAGGAGCAGTCATCGGCTCGCGCATCAGCCCGCTTGTCGATGGACGAATTTTGCTCATCCTTTTCTCACTGTTGCTTTTCTGCATCGGTGCAACAATGCTCGTCAAAGCTCTACGCAGCCGTGACACTCAAGAACAGCCCTCTCCAGAGCGAAAACCACTACACACCATCATTCTCGCTGCTCTCGGCACCGGCCTCTTAACTGGTTTCTTTGGAGTAGGCGGCGGCTTCGTCGTCGTGCCCGCCCTTATCTTCGTCCTGGGAATGCCTATTCGCTTCGCTTCAGCCACTTCCCTACTTGTCATGGCATTGACAGCGCTAAGCGGGCTCATTGCACGCATCGGTACCGATGTACCGATCGATTGGAACGTAACCCTTGCCTTCGCAATCGCTTCCATGCTTGGTGGTCTTCTCGGCGGACCAATATCTAAAAAAATGCCGGCAAAAGCCCTTTCCCTTGCTTTTGTTTCTTTGCTCCTATGCGTCGCCGCATTTACTGCGATCATGACCTTCTAGCGAGGCAAGCGTAGTGTGCCGTCAACCATTAAACCCCAAATAAGCTTGGTGTTCCCAGGTGGCGCCTAATACTCAAGTCGCCTGGCGCCTACCCAGATGCCCGCACCGCTCCCGCAACGGCCCCAGGATCGCCAGTTCGCCGCAAAAGGTGACACCGGCAAGAACAAGCGCATAGGCAAAAACGTGGGGTGTCTCAATGTTGATCTGAGCCAGGCGCAAGCCCGCGCCCATCCCGGAGGCCGTTGCCAGGAGCTCGGCCATCACCGCCACGCGCACGGACTGCCCCAGCGCGACGGTCGCGGCCGTCACCACGGACGGCGCGATGGCCGGCAGGAGCAGGTGGACGAGGCGCGTACGACGAGAAAAACGGTACAGATGAGCCATTTCGACAAGATCGGGGTCAAGTGCGCGAACAGCGTCGCGCGTGGCGGCACTAATGAGCGGAAGCGTCACGAGGCAAACAACGAGAACGACGCTGGAGCCATTCGCGCCGGCCACACCATCGCCAGAATCACAAACACCACCGCCGGCGTGGAGAGCAAGAATTGGAAGAGCGGGAGCGTGAACCAGTTGACGCGCGCCCACTTTCCGCTGGCGATCCCCCACCCGACCCCAACCGCGAGCGCGAGCGCCAAGCCGAGGCCGGCACGCGTGAGGGTGAGGGCGAGCTCGCCCCACACGCGTGGGTCGCCGACGAGTTCCGCCACCGCCCGCCCGGTGGCCCACGGGCTGGGCAACACGTATTCCAGTTGGGTCGCGGAGATTGCCCACCACAGCCCGACCATCGTCGCTCCCCCGGCGAGCACCCAGCCGGTGGCCCTCCTTCCCGGCACCGGCTCTACTTCCCGGCGTAGAACTTATCGTCGGGCAGCTGCCCGCCGTAGATCTTCGGGTTGATGGTTCCGAGGTTCTTGAGCAGTTTCTCGACGTCGGCCCGGGCCTGCCGCGCCGGCACGGCGTCGAGCTGCAGGCGGGGAATGACCTGCTCAACGACCGGCTTCGGCAGCGAGTAGTGCGTAGCGATCGCCCCGAGAGTCGCCTCGTCCTTCGCGTTGGCCTTCTCGACCCCGCGCTGGAGCTCGCGCACAACCCGCTCGACGAGGTCCGGCCTTTCATCGACGAGCTTGCCCGGCATGACCAGGCCCGCCATGGGGAAGCGCTCCACGCCGTCGTTGTGCTTGCCCCATTCTTTCTGCAGGTCGAGGACGCGCTGGAGCTCGCGGCCGTTCTCGGCGGCCTTCTTGAGGGCGAGCGTCATCGCATGCTCGGGCAAAACCGCCCAGTCCACCTCACCCTTGACCAGCATCTGCACGAGTTGGGCGCCGTCTTGAACGGGGACGAACTCGATGTCCTTCTCCTTATCCAGGCCGTTCGCCTTCAGCAGGTAGGAGAAGATCAGGTCGGGAGAGTTCCCAGGCAACGCCACGCCGATCTTCTGCCCGCGCAACGACTCCCAGCTACCCGGTTCGGCGTCGGCAGGCCCAGCAACATACAAAAGACCCCACACCATGGGCGCAACCAGCCGCACGTCCACCCCCTTGTTGTACAGGTTCGCGGCCACGTACGTGGGCGCCGCCGCAAGATCGACCTCGCCGCTGGCGACAAGGGATTTCAGCTGCTCGATACCCTCCCAGTTGCTGAGCGTCACTTTCCCGACGCCGTCATCCAGACTTCCCTGCTGCCCGAAGGCCACCATGGGCGCACCAAACGCCATCGTCTTCGGTATCGCCACGCGAAAATTCTCGATGATGGCGCGCTCCGATGAGGGCGGAGCTCCCGTGACGGTAGCGGCCGCACCGGCGTCGTTCGCTGGGGAGCAACCACCGAGGACGGCGAGGCTCGCAGTGAGGAGTGCGGCGAGGAGGGTCGTGGCTTTGCGCATGTGTTCTCTTTCTGTCGTTGTGAGGTTTGGTAGCGGTCAGACGCGGTCGTGGACAGTCCACGTTCCCGGCGGGCCGTCGAGCCAGAGGCGGCGGGTGGAGATCGCGTCCAGCTCGCGACTATCGTGGCTGACCCACAGGGTGGGCAGGTTGGCGTCGGCAATCACGCTGAGGAAGGTGTTCCGGAGGTCGGCGGCGAGAGCAGGATCGAGGCCGGTCAGTGGCTCGTCGACGAGGAGGAGCGCCGGGGAACTCGCCATCGCGCGGGCAAGCGAGACGCGCTGGCGCATTCCGCCCGACATCTGGTCCGGGTACAGATCCATAGCATCTGCCAGCCCGACCACCTCGAGCCAGTAATCCGCCCGCTCCCCCGACGCGCGCCCCAGCGCGAGACTCACGTTCTCTCGCGCTGTGCGCCACGGCAGGAGGCGGGGTTCTTGAAACACCATGGTCGGGTGCCCGTCAGGGATCTCCACACGCCCGGCGTCCGGCGCGTTCAGGCCGGCGATCGTGCGCAGGAGCGTGGTCTTTCCACACCCCGACGGCCCCGCGACACCCAGCACCTCCCCTGGCGACACATCGAACGAGAGTCCCTCGACCAATGTCAGTCCACGACGCCGTAGGGTCACCTCGCGTACCCGCACCCCGGGGTCGGCGAGTCGAGGTGCGGCGGATGCGGCGGGTGCGGAAGCCGTGGGGCCGGCGATGCCCGGCCGGTCGCCCGTCGTGACCGCGGGAGGCGAGCTTGCCAACGCCGTCATCGACGTGGCTTTCGGGCCACGATCGCCACCGCGTGCAAGTGTTCCTGGTTATCACGGAAAGCTTGACGCATGGCTCGGATCCGAGTGCGGGCGGCCGGGTTGCGGCGCACATTAATGAAGAATCGAAAGGCGCGAAGCAGGCCCTCGTCGGCGATAATGCGCCGCGGTTCGAGAAGCAGCATGGGGTTAGTCAGGCGCGTTTCTACCTCGAATCCGCACTCTTCCAGCATCTGGCACCAGCCCTGGAGCGTCAGCGGCCGGGCACCGACTTTGATGAGGCGCGACATCGTTTGACATAGCTCATTCATCACGGCTTGCGGGCAATCGTCGGGCCGGAATCCAAGTTCCTGAATTGCGTAGCGCCCGCCGGGGGCCAAGAGGCGGAAGGCCTCAGCCATGATCGCGCGCTTATCCTCCATGCTTTGCATCGTCAGCATCGCTTCACCGACGACGAGGTCGGCGCTTTCGTTGTCGAGCCCCGTGGCCTTGGCATCCGCGTGCACGATCCGTGCCTGGGGTTGGCTCTCAATCAGGGCGGTGAGTGTCTGAGGAGTATCTAGGTTAAGCTCCACGCCGGTGTATTGTGCCGGCTGGGCAGCGAGCAAAATCTCTGCCGTCTTGCCAGGGCCGGGGCCAAATTCAACAATTCGGTCTGTTGCCGTGGGAGCTGCCGCGGCGAGTAGACGCCGGCTGAGTTCAAGGCCGCCTGGCCTCAAAACCCGCTTGCCGAGCTTGGCGAGAAGCCAGTGTCCGGGCTTGCGGAGTTCGTCGGGTTCGGCACTGGCGGTTGAGGACGGCTCGGGCGCGGCAGCGTTTTGATCATCGTGGGTGCGTACAGACACAGAACATACTCCTTAGGTTAGGCTCGCCTAACCATTTATATTCAATTTTCCGCAACCCCGCTCGGGAATAAAGTCCCGGCAGCTACCCCGAGGAGCTCCAACTCGGAAACCACGCCTTCCGCGCTAAGCCCAGCGCCTGCACCCGGTGCCCAACCGGCCACCCGCAGTATCCTCACCCGGCACCCCGCCCCGTTGCCCGCCCAGCCACCCCGCCCCGTTGCCCGCCCAGCCACCCCGCGCACCATTAAGCTGATCGCCACTGTAGTAATCTGGCGGGTAGGTTCCAGGGGTCAATGCACTACTTTTTGGAGTGTGTTGAATGGTTGGTAGATCGCCGATTCGGCCTTATTCGCAGTCGTTTCGTGATCATGCGGTGGCCTTGGTTGCTTCTGGACGTTCGTGTGCAAGTGTTGCTCGTGAGTTGAAGGTTAATTGTCACTCGGTTCAGGTCTGGGCTCGTGGGGCGGGTTTAGTGTTGGTCCGTGGGCAGGGTGGGCCGGCGCAGGCTCGTGCGGCTGCTAGGGTACGGGTGTGGCAGTTGACGGCTGAGGGCTTGCCGGTTGCCGAGATCGCGAAACGGGTTGGTCATAGTCCGAACTGGGTTCGTGGGAAACAGGCTATGTTGGGGCCTATGGTTGAAGTTTTGCAACGGGGCCGTGTTGGTGGGGCCACGGTCGTGGCCAGTGTTGACCGGGTTGGTAATGGCAGGGTTGGTCGAGGCCGGCGTATGACGCTTGAAGAGCGCGTGGCGATCGGGTTGGGGTTAGCTGATGGTAAGTCGGCTCGGCAGATCGCTTTAAGTTTGGGGCGTAGTCCGTCATCGGTGACGCGTGAGATTAATCGTGGTGCTTTTCCTGATGGTTCTTATGATGCTCGCTGGGCTCATCAGTGCGCTCATCAGCGTCGTTCTCGTCCTAAGCCGGGCAAGCTTACTACCCATGTGGCGCTGCGTCAGAAGGTGGTTGAGCTGTTAAATAAGCGTTATTCTCCCCAGCAAATCAGTGTTCGTTTGCGTCATGATTATGGAGATGATCGGCAGATGCGTGTGTCTCATGAAACGATTTATCAGGCTTTGTATGTTCACGGGGGTGGGGCATTACGGCAAGAGCTTAAACGGGAGAAAGGACTGCGTTCGGGTCGTCAACGGCGTATTGCTCGTTCTGCTCTTGCTGGCACTCCCGGGCGCGGGCGTAAGACGTGGGTCGAGGGCGCTTCAATCGATTTGCGCCCCCACGAGGTCGATGGGCGCCTGACGCCAGGTCACTGGGAAGGAGATTTAATTATCGGTGGTGGTAAGGGCAAGCACACAGCGCTGATCACCCTAGTCGAGCGCTCTTCACGGTTTTTGCTGATCGCTCGTCTTGGGGTGAGCCATGATTCACCGACCGTGATTGAGAAACTGACCCAGATGGTTCAGACCTTGCCCAGTAAGGCCTTCTCCTCGATCACCTGGGATCAAGGTAGTGAGATGGCGCAGGTAGCCCAGTTCAAGGTCGATACCAATATCAAGGTCTACTTCGCTGACCCGCATAGCCCGTGGCAGCGTCCGTCGAATGAACGCCTGAATCGTGATATTCGTGAATACTTCCCCAAGGGAACTAACTTCGCTGACATCACCGACGAGGAAGTCGCTTTCGTCCAAGACGAACTCAACGACCGAGCCCGAGTTGTCTTGAACGGAATGACCCCACGTGAGACACTGGCCGAGTTGTTAAAAAAATGATGCATCGACCCCCTGAATCTCCCGCGCAGGTTACTACAGCGGCGATCAGCTTAGTGCGGCTTGAAGCGGGCGGACGGAGCAGTCCGCACGCGCTTTCTTTTCAGCCTAGGCGACCATCAGCAAGGAAAGTCAGCCGCGGGCCACTCCACCACCAATGCACTATTCGCATCCCAAGATCTTGCACATAGCCCCTTTAGCCCTAGCCTTTCTCTGTTCCAAACTTTCACCCGATACCAGCCACGACTCCTCACCCACCGTCAAATTCCCGAAGGTCAAAGAGGCCTTCTGGGTTGATGACATCATGAAAATACGCTTGCCCCACTCCGAATCCATATAAAGCTGTCTAATCGCTTGCACTCCGCGCCCCCTGCATTCCTGATCGCACACATAATCCTGGAAGACGCGCAGTGACTTCGGCGACCTAAAAACGATCGCCCGATCTTCGGTATCAACATAAATTGCGTAAAGCAGCTTGAGAGTTTCTTGGACCGATGGCAATTCTTCTAAACGACTCCAAATCTTGTCCATGTACGGATCCCCTCCACTATCAGATTGATAGGGAATCATGTCGACATGGAAAAGAGAATCGCTCGCCCTCACCCCCTCTCTTTCTTTCTCAGCCGAGAAATTATGAATCAGGTAGTTTGGATCTTCTTTCAGCGGATTGTAGTTGTTGAGATAGTATCCACCGTCCCCCGGAAGCCATTGAGTACCTGGGTCCCACGGAACAACAGGAGCACCTCCCTTGAGGTGGGCAAGGTGTGCTTCCATCCGCCCCTTGATGCGCCCCCACGCGCTCCCATCCTTCCAAACAGATGGATCATACGCTGGATTGTTGAGAACCACGACAATCTTGGCGTTCTCCAGGCGCCCGTAATACGGCTGCGGGAGCATGGGTACAGGCTGCTCCCCATCGAACGCTTGGTATTCTTTGGAGTCCTCATCATTTGCTTCGACATAAGGATTCTTTAGACCGTATACAAACTGCTTCATATTTTGCCAGTGCTTTTCGGTGAACTTAAGGACTCTTGGAGGATTCTCACCCCGAAATGCCTTTAGATCATCAGGATGCACAAGGTACTCGAGCAAGTCATCGAGCTTCTCATAACCCGTCCCCCCACGCCAACCCTTGAGCTCGTTTGCAAGACCCTCGTAGCTCGTAATGCCGCCCGGTTTTCCTTCACCGTCGAAAGCTTTTGCGTATCGCCCCCAAAAAGCGTCATACTGCTTCCACACACGATTCGCCTCGCCGACCACTTTCTTTCCCATATCTCCCGCCCCTTTAATTCCGAGGTAACACAAAGGCCGTTGTCTCCAGAAATGCGTCTCTGCATTCCCTCTCCAGCCAAATCGGCTAGAGTGTTTTGAGTCTATATTGGCCATCTCGGACGGACACCGGTTTTAGTATTTAACCTATATATTCCTTATTTAGCCTGAGCACTCGAAGAGACTGGACAAATCACAAGTCAGCATCGCACGCCATAAAGCAGTGTGGGCTTGCCCGGCACCCCGCCCAGGTGCCCGCGCACTCACCGGCCACCCGCGCACCATTAAGCTGATCGCCGCTGTAGTAACCTGGCGTGGGTTACTACAGCGGCGATCAGCTTAATGCGGTTTCAAGCTCAGCCGCTATGAGTCGCGGCGAGCCGACCTGCGCACGATCATCGTTCCCGCGAGCGTGGCGAAGACCGCGAAAAGGATCAGTGCCATGCTCTCAGCACCGGTGCGTGACAGTTTTCCAGACGTATTCGGCGCCTTCCCGCCCGAACCCGTGGCAGGGCCGGAGTCCTTTGACTTGTCCTTCTGGCCCGGAGCGCCGGCAACGCCGTCATTCGACTTTGGCTTGGTTACCGTCAGCTTCACCACCGACGAGTCCTTACCTGCAAGGGCAAACACGTGGTGCTCTCCGAGGGCGGTCTTCGACGTCGTCTTCACCTCGAACTCCAACTGACCATCAGCTGCCACCTTGGCGACGCCGAGATCAACCGGTGCCGAGTAGAGGTAAACGTGAGCGTCCTTGCCTGCCGGAAGGCCCTTGAAGGTGGCCGTCACAGACTTGCCTTGCTCGACTGTGTACGATCCTGTGACCGTCTCAGTTCCGTCGGCAATCACCTTGAGCAAGGATTCGGAATCCGCGTAAGGTGTCCGATCCTTGACGTCAGGCTGGCCGGGCTTGTCGCCCGGCGTGGTGGGCTCCTCGCCCGGCGTCGTCGGCGGATCCTCAGGCTCGGGCTTCCAGCCTTCGAGGACGATGGCCAGAGTCTTCGTCGTCTTGTGATCCTCCGACTGGACGATCACGTGCGCGACGCCCTTGTAGGCGCCCACGATCGTCACCGCCGCGTTGTCGGCGGCCGTGGCGGTCAGTTCCTTGACCTCGCCATCCTTCACCTTGTACTCGTCCTTGTCGAGCGCATCCTGCGGAAGGGCAGTCCCATTGAGCTTGACCTCGGTGAGCTTCGCGGTGGCGTTCGGGGCATCCACCGACTGCATGATGCCCTTGAGCAACACCTCCGAAATACCCGTGACCGGCTTGATCTCCTCCGGCTTGGCTGCCTTCGCCTCGGGGTTGTTTTGCACGCCGATCATCACGAAGGTGCCGCCCACGGGCTCGTTGAGCTTGTACGTGTAGGGCTTGACCTTCACGCCGGAACCCATGTCCTGCTCCTCGCCCATCGTTTCGGTGGTCTTGACCTCACGCCAGTCCTCGCCGGCGTCGTCGCGAACGAAGAACTTGGTGTCATTGGCGCGCGGGAAACGGGCCGACCAATTGTCCTGATAGAACCACACCTCGAACTCGCCGAACTTCTGCTGGGTCGCGTAGGTGAAGGTGATCTCGGAGGTGTCCTTCTTGGTCTTCTGCGTGTAGGCGTAGTTGGTCCACACGTTGGGGTTCTTATCCCCGGAGACCGGTGGTGCCGCCGTCTTGCCGTCCTTGATGGCGTCTAGCGTGTCGGACTGCTGGTCTTCCGGAATCGACTGGCTCACGCTCGCCGACGGCGCCAAGTTCTCACCAATCGCTGTGTTAGCCTTCTGGACGCGGATCGTGGCCGTCACCGGGTACTTATCGCCGAAGATAGTCGAGGTGCCGGCGAACTTCACATTACCTGGCTCGCCCCACGTGCCCTCAGGTTCACCCCACGTGACGGGGAAAGACGTACTGAGGATCGTGCCGTCGGGCATGACCACCGGACGCGCCTCCGGAGGAGTCACCTTCGCCCCAACCGGGGTGGTGGCCGAGTAGTTAAGCACAGCGCCGACGCCGTCGATGACCGTCACGTTGATACTCACCTTGTCACCCTTGGCCGTTTGGCCGCCGACGACGAAGCTGCCCGCCGTGGCGTACTGCTCCTTGGCGATGGGCGCCCACTCGACGCCGGTCATGCTGGCAGCGCCCGAGGCGTCGAAGGCCTCGATCTTGGCGGGTAGCACGGGCTCGTTGCCCGTCTTGACGTAGATGTTACGCGGGTAGGAGTAGTGATCCACGCCCGAGGCGGAGGACGAGTCGTTGCCGTCCGCCGTCTGGACCGTCACGCTTTGGGCTTCCATTCCCTCGGCGGTGGCGGTGATGGTGAAAGATCCGCTCTTGTTGGTGGACTTGGCGATGCCCAGCACCTTGCCCGAGAACGCCTTGCGGGTGGCTGAACCGTAGTTCGTGTGGTCGGTCTGCGAACCGTTGTCGCTGCCCATGAAGACGCCCTCGCCGCTGACCTTGAAGGTCACCTCGGTGTCGGCGTTGGGTACGGGCACGCCCTTGGCGTCTGTGATGGTCACGTCCACGTAGGCGAGGTCGGAGCCGTCGGCGTTGATCTTGCTGCGATCCACGCTGACCTGGAGCTTGGCCGCCTTGCCGGCGGTCTGGACCTTGTTACGCCCGACGGTCTTGTCGATCGGCTTGCCGGCGGCGTCGTAGGCGACGGCCTCAAGCGTGCCGTCAGCGTAGGGCACGTCCCACTTCATGTAGAGGTTTTCGTGAGATTCCTTGCCGTCGACCACTTTGTAGGTGTAGCCGGCCTTCGTGGTCTTCTCCACGAACTTCTTCTCGCCGATTTCCTTCTTGGTCCCGCCAGTCGGTGTGAAGAAAAGCTTCACGCTCGGCGCATCAGAATACACCACCACCGGCACGTTCTTGGTGCGCGAATCCTTATACACGACGTCCTCGTTCCATGCGGGGAGCATGTGCAAGGTGGTGACGTCGTCGTTCCACTGGCTCTGGTAGAAGTAATAGGAATCCTTGGGGAACCCGGCGGTGTCGATGATGCCGAAGTAGGAGCTCTTCGGCGCGGTCGGCCAGTCGCCGGACTCGGCGTAGTTCCACTGGCCCTGGCCGTTCCAGTTGGTCGGCTCGCCGATGTAGTCGAAGCCGGTCCAGACGAACTCGCCCGCAACATAATCGCGGGTGACGACGTCGTACCACGCGTGCGACGCCACGGCGCCCCACCCCACGACAGATTTGTCGTAGGAGGTCAGGCGCTTATCGGCGGGCTTTCCTCCGGTGATGCGGTCGTATACTCCGCGACTGTTGACGGCCGACGCCGTCTCGGAGCCGTACAGCTTCCACTGCGGGTGCGCTTGGTGAATGTCGTCGTAGGTGGTGTCCTTGTCACCACGCACGTAGTTCAGGCCGACGATGCCGCCATCCTTATGGAGCGAATCCATAAGGTCCTGGGCCGACCGCGCGCCGCTCTTGAGTTGATTGTCGCCGCGGGTGACCGGGCGGTTTTCGTCCAGCGCCTTCGTCCATTTAATGAGGTTCGCCTGCTGAGCGGTGTAGTTGCTCATGTCGCCCTTGCTCGTGCCCTCGCCGATCTCGTTGCCGATCGACCACATGATCACCGACGGGGCGTTGATGTCACGTCGCACGGTGGCCTCGAGATCGAAACGGGCCCACGTGCTGTCTTGCGCAACGTTCTCAAGCCCGGGGTTGTCCTCCGCACTCTGGCGAACCGGCTTCTCAAAGAAGCGGGCGTAATCGTTATAGTTACCGTTCTTGGGGTGCTGGAAGCCGTCGAAAAACTCCTCGATAATGAGCATGCCCTTCTCATCGGCAAGGTCGATGAGGTCACGCGAGGCCGGATTGTGGGTGACTCGAATCGCGTTTGCACCCATCTCCTTCAGGATCTTGATTTGTCGAGCGATCGCCGCCCGGTAGGCACGAGCGCCGAGGGCGCCCTGATCGTGGTGCATCGAGACACCCTTGAGCTTCATCTTCTCGCCGTTCAGCGAGAATCCCTCATTTGCGTCGAAGCCGATTTTGCGCAAGCCGGTCTTCACCGACGTCGTGTCGATGGTCTGCCCGTCCCCACCTGTGATCGTGGTCGTCACCAGGTAGCGCTGCGGGTCCTTCAGGCTCCACAGCTTGACGTTGTTGACCTCGAAGGAGGCGTTGTTCGACGTGGACGAGTTCGCTTCAATGGTCACCTCCTGCGCAAGGCTCTTGCCGTACTCGGTACCCCCATCGAGGGAGGTCACCTTGTGGCTGACCTTCACCGTGGCCGGCGTGTCAGTCTCGTTGACGAGCCTCGAGCTGACGTCCAGATCCATGGTGCCAGCCTTGGGCGTGGGAGCGACGACCTTGACGCCGTCGTGGGCGATATGCACCGGGTTGGTGACGACGAGGTCCACGTTACGGTAGATGCCCGAGCCCGAATACCAGCGGCTCGACGGCGTCTGGTGATTGACGCGCACGGCGAGCACGTTCGTCTCCCCCACCGTCACGTACTTCGTGATGTCCACCGAGAAAGGGGTGTAGCCGTAGGGATGATTGGCGACCTTGTGGCCGTTCACGTAGATCGTGGCATCCATGTAGATGCCGTCAAAGTTAATGTTGATCTGCTTACCCCGGAAATCCTCCGACAGGGCAAGATTCTTGCGATACCAGCCGACTCCGCCAAGTAGAAATCCGCTCTCAGCTTCGCCCGACTTTTGGAAATCCTGGTGGATGGAATAGTCGTGAGGCAGATCGAGGGTCTTCCACGATGCGTCGACATAGTCCTTCGCCTGGGCCCCCGGCTGCTCGCCGAACTTAAACTTCCATCCCCAATTGAGGCTTTGCGTGCGCACGGAGGCGTCAAGCGCGGTCGCGTAGACAACTTCAGGCGGTGACGCCATCTGGGTTGATGTGGTCAATTCTGAATATTCCTCTGTTGCAGTTGCCGCAGGAAGCGGGCCTAACGCCGTCAACGCTAACGCCAGCGCACTGGTGATCGCGCCGTTCCTCCATCTGGGCGCGTAGTGGTTACGCATATGTCCTCATTTCGCCTTTGAAATATAAATCGGAGCTTGAAAAATTGTGTGGTGTCGACTCTGGGTGAAGCCGACCCTGGGGGGAAGTCGAAGACCGGGTGAGGCCGACGAGCCACTGGGACGATGACGTCCCAGCGGCTACGTCTTTTATTCACTCATCGCGGACGAATCGCGGCGCATCCGCATCACTGCGCCCGCGCCGAGGAGTCCGAGGGCCACGAGACCCAGGACTGCCACCGAGCTTCCGGTATTAGATAGGAATGAGGTGGCAGGGCCCTTAGCCGGTAGCTGCGTGAGAGCTTTGACCGGCGTCGTAGGATCCGCAACCGGAACCTTCGGAGACGTGGGCGCAGGAACGCCCGCCTCACCGTTTCCCTTATCAGGAGCCTTACTCTCAACCGGCTCCTCGCCGTCCTCAATCTTAAGCTCGCTCTTAACCACGCTTGGAATACCCGGTTTGAAGGCATGAATGGCGGTGCTGACCAGCTCCGTCGTCACGTCCGAAGCCGCGTCTTCCTTGACAGTGCCGTCCCAGCTAAAAGCAATCGACTGTCCCGGCTCAAGAACGCCCGACCACCGGATGTTGCCCGCGTTGCCAAGCTCAGCATCTGCAACCTGCACCGGACTCCCGGCGACATACGCCTCAAGCTCGAAAAGGGAAATACCGTAGGGCTGTAAGGAGCGCGCAGTGCCAGTAAGCGTCATCTTCGTCACCGCCTTTTGGCTGATCTTATGTTCAACCCAGGTTGCATCCTTGCCCGCCGAGCCGGAATATGTGAGCTTATCTTCCGTATCGGCGCCCTGAGGATGGGAATATTTAACCGTGTATGCAGTGGCGTGGGCACCTTCCCATGCCAGTCGCAGTTTCACAAGGTCCTGCGGCTTTGCAAACTCGAGGGTAATGGATTCTCCATCCCGCCCACCAATGGACGACCAACGTGACTGCTTGTTGGTGGCATCGCCGTCGATCGCCTTATCGGCAGTGAAGTTCGTATTGGCTTCAACCGACGACGCCGTCGCCTTCGTACCTTCCGACTTCAGCGCGACGTTCTTCCCGGCCGCCGCCACGGGCTTGCCATCCGCACCCAGAAGCGTGACGGGAACATTGCCCGGCTCAGTGACGAGGTTCGTGGACAGCGCCGCAACCTTCACCGGCACGGCCTGGCTCGACGCGTTCTTCACCGAGGCGGTGTACGCAACGTCTTGACCCGGGGCGACAGTCTCACCCGAGGCCGGGGTAGACTCAAGCTTCGATTCGGTGGCGACGACGAGCTTGTCCAGATCCGCCGGGAGGACCGGAGCGTCGCCGACGGCCTTCATCGAGGCCTTGAACTGGTCAAATGTGCGCTCATCGCCCGAATACCAGACACGATCGGCAAAAGCCGTGTACGGGCCCTTTGTATTCTCTGCGACCTTATCCTGCGTGAACATACGAGGAGCGTCGGACCAGATGGCGAACGAAGCACCGCGCAGCCAATCGGGGTACGCGGTGGTTTCTCCACGCTTGACATTCTCAGTCGGCCAAGCCTGGCCCGTGTTCTTGTCAATGCTCGGGAAACGACCCGCGTGGAAACCGTTAAAGATCTTCTCCGCCGAGGGCTTGTCGTAGTAGGCCTTGTCCGGCTCGGCAAGCACCCAATACATGTAAGCGTCGTTGTAGTTGATGAGCTTGTAGCCCTTGTCGACAAAGGTCTTCACGGGTGCCATCGGAGCATCCCACTTGGTCCAATAATCGATCGTAATATCTTTGCTCAGCTCAACCTTCTGGTTGGAGTTGGACAGGTAGAACGCGTCATTCCAAACGCGAACATCATCCTTGTTGTGCTTGGTCTTAAGGTAGTTTGCCATCTCGTTGATGAAAGCAACAAAGCCATCCACAAATCGCTTGTCCTGGCCAAGCTTTGCCTTCACGCGCTCGGTCGTCTCGGGATACTTCCAGTCAGCATCCCTGAAGGGATGCACGTACTCGTCGGCACCAAGATGCCACTTGTTCGTATCAGGGAACAGAGGAGCGAATTCGTCGACCAAAGACTTCACGAATTCAACAGCTTCCGGCTTGGAGAAATCGAGTCCCTTCCTCGCCTCGTCGCTGTAGCCCTTCAGACGAAGCTCCGGGTGCTCCGACAGCGCCTGACGCATGTGACCCGGCATATCGAGCGCCGGAATAACTTCAACATGGTACTTCTTGGCCTCGGCGAGAATCTCCTTCAGCTGATCTTGCGTGATCACGCCGTCCTTCGACATCACTTCCGGATGCTGCTTGGATTCCAAACGAAACCCTTCGTTTTCGGAGAAGTGCAACTGAAGTGCGTTCAGCTTCCGGTAACTCATCTGATGAATCAGGTTGAGGATGTAGTCCTTGTCGTAATACTTACGAGCCATGTCCTGATGGAACGAGCGCTCGCCGACGTCGGCCCAGTCGCGCACGTTACCCGCTTGCACACCGCCAGCACTGGCGACCGACTGGACGACAGTCTGCTGGCCCCAGAACGCGCCGTCGACCGACTTGCCGGTGATCGTCAGCGCGTCCTTCGAAGACTTGATAACGTAGCCGTCTTTCTGGGGCACATCGAGATTGGCATCGACCTTGAGCTCGATATCGTCCGCGTCCACGACGCCACCGATCTCAACCTTCGGCCTGACATTTCCCTTGACCGCCAAATCCAGAGCAAGCTTCTCCGCATCAGCCTTCAACGTTTCAGGTGCGACGATCTTGGTCTCAGGTGTGAGCATCCACGCATCACCGCCGGCAGGCTCAAAATGCCGCACAGCAGGAATTACATCGTGGATTCCCCCACTCTGGATGGGCGCAGCAACTGCACCAGGAGCCGCAGCCAGCGTGGCAGTGGTGAGAACCATCGCCAGCGCGCCCCCTAAGAGTTTCCTATGGGTAGACATCGTTGTCCCTTCCGAGCTCGCCGCATTAAGGTGACATGCTTGAGCTCATCGATTTTCATGGAGACGACGCCGCCCATCAGCAATCCACCTTGATCGCTCATCCGCGCACGAACGTCCACCGGCCATAGTAGCAACTTAAACGGTTAAGTGATACCCCTTTTTAACATCTGATTGAAAATTGGTTCGCTTCCACACACTCGCAGGTCACAGCGTTGTTTTAAGGAAAATGGATTCGGGTAGCCGATTTTCACAGCTCAGGCGAAATTGGCCGCGGCGCGCTATACCTCGGTCCGTTACGCGAGCATCACCCGCACGCTCCGACACCAGCGACCGCAAAGAAATGGCTCAATCAAGGGCCTTCACACCCCATCGCCAGACAGCGCCTGACCACGTTTGACCAGCTCACACCCGAAAACCGCCTCGCACACGGCAAATCAGAGGCACCATGTTTTCTTTGCCCTATTGTGTCAAATAATAGGCTGATTACCCCGATTGTCCTTTACAGCATCCACGCCCGGGAGCCCACGACCCTCCGGGAGCCCACGACCCCGCACGGGCCGTCCACCGCGCCGACGGGCATAGCTCGCGAGGCTCGTCCTTCGATGTAGGATTTTGAACCGATCTTGTTATATACGAAGATCGGTTCAAAATCCTACATCGAACGTCACGCGGTCCACCCTCACCAAGAGTCCGGACACAAAAAGTGAGGGTCGAGACCGAAGTCTCGACCCTCACGTCTGCTAGACACTTACGGCATTAGCCCTGACGGCGGCGGATCAACGCCACAGCCCCACCCGCGAGGAGCAGAACCACAGCGGCGATCGACAGACCGGCAACCGTGGCACCGGTGTGCGCCAACGGCTTCTGAGCCTTGGCGGTAGCCTTCTCAGCCTTCGCAGGTGCAGCCTTCTCGGCCACGACGGTCGCGCCCTTCTCGGA
This sequence comes from Trueperella pecoris, assembly GCF_014926385.1. Taxonomy (NCBI): domain Bacteria; kingdom Bacillati; phylum Actinomycetota; class Actinomycetes; order Actinomycetales; family Actinomycetaceae; genus Trueperella; species Trueperella pecoris. The sequence continues at coordinate 1,794,850 of NZ_CP053291.1, forward strand.
CGCGCCCGCCGACAGACCCTTCAGCGCACGATCAATAATGATCTTCAGCGTGTCATTGATCTGCTGCCCCTCAACGTCGGGCACGATCACGCCCGGCACCGAGTTGCCCGGGATCGTCTGACCAGGAACGAGCTTGTGTGCGGGAATGGTGCACTTGAGCTCCTCGAGCGTCGGCGCAGTCCACGACCACTCGGTCTTCGCACCCTTGGCCAGCTGGTAACCCTCGACCGCCTTAGCCGTGACCACAACGGTCTTGCCGTAGGGGTATTCAAACTTCGAGCCGTTGCCCTCAACCGAAGCGATTTCCTCGCCATCGACCGTGACCGAGTAGGACACGCCCTTCATCGGGACGATCGTGGCAAACGGCTTCACCGTGCACGACGCCGGATCGGAGGCCTCCGGGAAGATCGGATCGTTCGTACCAACAACCTTGACACCCTTAACCTGGTCATACTTCTGCGTCACGGTGTTATCCACCGTGCCCGACGTCTTACCCGGCGTCGGCACCGGCTTGGGCTCGGGCTTCGGCGTCGTCTCCGGAGCCTCAGGCTTCTTGCCCGGCTCCTTCGGATCCGTGCCCGGCTTGTCAGTCTCGGGCGGGACCGGCGCAGTCTGCTTTGCAAACTCAAAATCTGCAACACGTTCGCCACTCTTACCATCAAGCAGACGAACGAAGTATTTCCCCTGCATCAATCAGGTGTCAGGATCTGACGACGTATCAAGGTTGACGAAAATTTGTTTTTGAGGAATCTCAAATTTCGCTGCAGAATCCAAATCTTTATACGTCAGATTCTTGGATTCACCAGGAGAAAGAACAAGATCTGCCTGAGTCTTCACAGGAGCGCCAGTAGTTGAGTTGACGGGCCGCGGTTGTAAATCCGCGTATTGTCCTTGATAAACAAAAAGCGCAGCTTATCTTCCGTGCCCAACTTGCCGATCTTCGCACTCCAGATACTCGCAGGCCCCTCGACCATCAGCGTATCTTTCGCCTTCCCTCCAACTACTGCACTCACCAAAGGCTGATGAACACGAAATTCTCCCCTTGATTTAGCGTCCGGATATCCCCTGACGTCGAGCGTAACAGTCACGGGAACCATCAGTTCGTATGAGGCATCGACAATTTGCTGGGAGCCATCAGGGAATGTCACTTTGACATTCAACGGTTTCTTGCCTGCACTATAAGAAGGGTCGATGTTGCCGCCGATAGCGCCTGTCGAACTAAATTCGAGGCCGTTCGAAAAACTGACCGGGGCCACTTCAAACTTAGTGCCCTGAGGGAATGGGTTCGAACCTTCACCAAGATGCTTCCGGTTATCAGTGGGAGCAGGAATATCTACTGCGCCACCAACAGGGACGTTGGCGTGCGTATCCGGCACCTCATACAACTCCCTGTTCTGCTTAACCTCAGGCTTATTCTTCTCTTTGTCGCCATGTGCCATATGTTGCGAAAAGTCCACCTTGACCTCACGGCTAGGGGAAAAGTCAATCAAATCAGCTGTTTGGAGCAGAACGCCATTATGCGGATTCTTGCTAACATCCGGCTTCTTGTCAGGGTTGGCATTTCCGATAAAGACGAGCATGTTGACGCGAGTATCACCCTCAAATGGAGTCAAATCGACCTTCCGACGGTTGTTGCCAGCGGATGCCAGATCAACGATCTTGCCCTGCGACTTGTCCGTACTCCACTGCCAGACCTGGTAGCCGCCGTTTGCAGTCGGCGTGTATCGCTGCTCTCAGTGTTGTGGTAAATCGCCTCAGCCTCGGACTCGGTGTCAACGACAACGGTCACGACACCCTCGGTCGCTGCGTGCGCGGATGGCGAGCCGACGATCGTCAACGCCCCCATGCCAAGAATTATCAGAGCGAAGGCGAGGAGTGCCGCCCACGTCCGACGCGCAATGTTTTAAGCCATGCGTTTTCTTTCTCTCTTCGTGTCCTTAAGAAGGCATGAGAACCGCTATGTGCGCGATGATCCTTCCAATGTCAAGACCCCCACTTACCCGACCGTAGTATTACGTCAACCTGCAAAAATGAGGGACGCACACCTCAGGGACCATCACCCGCAGCGCCACCGCCAGCGAAGATAGGCCGCTCGGTGTCGCTAACCGACTCCGGCTAACACCCGTAAAAATGCCGGTTAAATGCGCAAATCTGCGGGGCGATTTTCCTCACGCCACACACCAAATAGCCCAGTGGAAGCCATTCAGCCCGGGGTCGCTGCCAAATCCTGTGAGATTTAGGCCGAAATCGCCAAGTGCGTTCACCAAAAACCATATTTTCACAGGATTTGGCGGCGGCACGGAGTACAGCGCCCGGCTGGGCGAGGTGCAGCACCCGGCTCCCCAAAGTAGAGCGGAACGGCCAGCCCGCCTGGCCGCTCGGGTAGGTGGCACGCTGGCTGCCCAGAGTGGTGGCTCGAAGCAGGGAGTTAAGGCAGTCCGCCGCCGGAGCCCGCCCCTCTCTGCACTTAAGCGCATAAATTCCGCTTCTGTTCTCCCGCTGAGCACCCGCCGATAAAATGGAGGCGTTGCTACACCCCCAAAGGAGCAGGTATGAAACTAGCATTTGGTTGCGATCCCAACGCTGGAGATCTTAAGAAGGGCCTCATGGCCAAGGCTGAGGAGCTCGGACACGAAGTCGCTGACCTCGGCTCGGACGATCCGATTTACGCGAATGTGGCTTTCGATGTCGCCACGGCCGTCGCGGCGGGCGAATATGACCGCGGCATTCTTGTGTGCGGCACCGGCATCGGCGTTTCCATCGCCGCGAACAAGGTGGAAGGCGCCTATTGCGCCTGCATCCACGACGTCTACCAGGCCGAGCGCGCCGTCCTTTCCAATAATGCGAATCTGATTTCGATGGGTTCGCAGGTCATCGGAATCAAGCTCGCGGAGAAGCTCCTCGAGGAGTACCTCAAGTACGAGTACGATCCCAACAGCCGTTCCAAGGACAAGGTCAACCGCATTTGCGAGTTTGAGCGCGGCGAGTAAACGAACCGTCGCGCTCGGCCCGCTTGCCTCTCGGCCCGCTCGCCACGCCGGTGCGCTCGCGACCTTCCCGGCCGCAACTTCAATAATCACACCTTGGGGTCACTTACCACTGACCGGTAAGTGACCCCAAGCTTTTGCCTCCCACGGCCACCGCCACGGCCACGGGCACGGGCACACCCTGCCCGCCCATGTCTAGGGCACGACGGCGATCTTCACACCCACCCGGTCGTGCAGAGCCTGGTACGCATCCTCGACCCGCGAAAGCGGGAAGCTGTGCGTGACGATTTCCTCCGCGTTGATCTTCCCGGCCTCGAGCAGCCTGATCGCGCGCTTGACGTCCCGCCGCCGCGCGTTCGAACCGCCCGTGACCTGCAGTTCTTTGTAGTGGATGAGGTTGGGCTCCATCTGCGACGTCGATCCCTTGGGGAAGCCGGCGAAGTAGCTGACTCGCCCGCCGTCACGCGCGAGGACGAGCGCATCTTGTGCAAGTTCTTCTGCTCCGATGCAGACGATGACGACGTCGGCACCCGCACCCTCGGTCGCCTGCGCCACCCGGTCGGCCAGTTCGTCCGGCCCGACGCCGATCGCCCCGAGTCGGTCGGCGACTTTGCGTCGCTCTTCACCCCGGTTGGAGACGAACACGTGGCGGGCCCCGCTCGCGAGCGCCAGCTGGGCGTGAATCAGCCCGATGGGCCCCGCGCCGAGAATCGCGACGGTCTCGCCGGTCTCGACGCGGAACTGGTCGAGCCCGTTGAGGCAGCAGGAGATCGGCTCGGCGAGGCAGAGGGCGCGTGGGTCAAGCTCGGAGTCGGTCATGAAGAGGTTGCCGCGGCGAAGGGCGCGTTCGGGAACGATCATGTATTCCTGCAGGCCGCCGTCGATGCCGTACCCGAAGAGTTCGAGGTTGAGGCAGAGGTGCTCGCGGTCGTCCAGGCAGTTTCGGCAGTATCCGCAGGATACGACGATGGAAACGGTTGCCTGTCTACCCACTTTGAGACCCGGGACGATCGCCTCCGCGCCTTCACCGAGTTCCTCGATTCGGCCGGCAATCTCGTGTCCTGGCACGACGCCGGGGCGCACGCCCGCCGTCTTGGCGCCGGTGTAGAGGCGGTAGTCGGTGCCGCACATGGTGTTGGCTTCGATACGGAGAAGGACTTCTCCGGGGCCTGGTGTGGGGCGCGGTTTGTCGACTAACCGAAGATCGTGGGGTGCGTGAAGTTGCGCTGCAAGCATGTCGATATCCTTAAGGTGGGTGGGGCAGGATATGGCTTCTAGGCTAGCCATATCCTGCCCGTCTGTCCGTGTGAAGGTCATACGAGGAAGTCGGGGACGACCCTCATGAGCATGGCGAAGGAGGTTGCGCCTGGGTCGGGCGTTCCGATGGACTTTTCACCATGGGTGCGGGCGCGCCCCTTGGTCGCTGCGAAGTCGGCGGTTCCCGCCGCGGCTTGTTCGGCGGCGCGTGCTGCGCTTTCCCACGCTTCGGCGAGCGTCCCGTCGGCCTTTTCGAGGGTGTCGGCGAAGGCTTCGGAGGCGTCAACGATGGTCTTGTCGCCCACCTTTGCCCCGCCCATGGTCACGAAGAAGCGAGCGCCCTCGATGACAGCGCGGCGGATGTCGTCGGTGTCGGCGCCGTCGTCGTCCGATAGCCCGGCGCCCACTTTCGCGAGCGCCCCGCCCCAGAGGGCCCCTGCTGTACCGCCGGCGCCTTCGGACCATGCGGCGCCTGCCCGGGCGAGCAACGTGCGCACGCCCGCGCTCGCCTCGACGGCTTCGCGGGCGGCTTTCGCGGCCGCCGTCGTGCCGAGGACCATGCCTTGGCCGTGGTCGCCGTCTCCGGCCACCGAGTCCATCCTGCCGAGCTCGTGTTCGACCTCGCGCGCCTTCGTCTCGAACGCTTGCAGAACCGCCGCGACGGCCTTGGCCAGCTTGGCCGAGGCCGGGTCACCTTGCGCGATTGTTTCTTCGGCGTCTTCGACGACGACGCGGCGCTCGCCCTGGCCTGCCGAGGCAGTGCCAATGCGGTAGGCCGGGGTGTCAGCGGGTGCGAGCCAGCATTCTTCGAGTTCATCGTCGAGGAACATGAGCGAGAGCGAGATGCCGGCCATGTCCAGCGAGGTGACCTGCTCGTCGACCACCGGGCCGACGATGCTCAAGCCGCGTTCCTCAAGGATGCGCTTGACCGCGCCGTAGAAGACGAACATCTCCTCGTACTTGGTGGCGCCCAGGCCGTTGACGAGGACGGCGACTCGGCCCTCGTAGGGGCGCTCGCCCTCGCCGCGGGCGGGCTCTTCTTCGAGGAGCTTGTCGATGATCATCTGTGCGATCTCATCCGAGCTCATCATCTCGTGCTCCGAGATGCCCGGCTCGCCGTGGATGCCTAGGCCGAGGCCGAAGGTTCCGGGGTCAACAGTAAACAGTGGCTCCTTGGCTCCCGGGAACGTGCAGCCGGTGAAGGCGACGCCGAGGGTGCGCGTGCGGTCATTGGCGCGCGTTGCCACGTCCATGACGTCGTCGATATTCTTGCCGGCGGCCGCAGCAGCCCCTGCCGCCTTAACCACTAGTAGATCACCTGCGATGCCGCGCCGATCGAGATGATTTTCTGCGGTGTTCGAGGCAATGTCATCGGAGATGGTGAAGATGCGCACGTCATGCCCTTCAGCGCGTAGCTGCTCGGCCGCGTTCCCAAAGTGCAGGACGTCGCCGGCATAGTTGCCGAACATGATGATGGTTCCGCCGCCGTTGTCCGCCGATCGGCAGACCGACGTCGCTTGGGAGGCTGATGGCGAAGAGAAGATGTTGCCGCATACTGCGCCGTGCGCCATGCCGGTGCCAACCCAGCCGGCGAAGGCCGGGTAGTGGCCTGAACCGCCACCGACCACGATCGACACCTCGCCCTGCGGTGATGTTCCAGCACGGACGACACCTCCATGAACCGGTTGGACGTACGTCGAGTAGGCGGCGGCAAAGCCTGCCACTGCCTCAGCCGGGAATTTCTCAGGATCATTCACTAAAAACGTCATTGTTTTCCTTTCTCAATCCTTAGCCGCTGAGCTCCACAGCGGTTGTCATTTCTTTGGCCGTAGACGTTCTGGTAGCGGTCGAAGAGGTGGTCCACCGCCTCCTGCGCGATCGGCTGCGGGTGGCCGAGCCCCTGCGCTAGCGCGACAGTCTTGGCTACTTCTTCGACCATGACCGCAGCCTTGACTGCGGCGGTGGCGTCTTTGCCAACGGTGAATGGGCCGTGGTTGGCCATGAGTACGGCCGGCGAGCGCGCGCCCTCCAGCGTCGCCACGATGCCCGCCCCGATTGAATCGTCGCCGATGATGGCGAAGGGCCCCACGGGGACTTCGCCGCCGAACTCGTCAGCCATCATCGTCAGAACGCACGGGATGGGCTGGTGGTTGGCTGCGAAGGCGGTCGCGTAGGGCGAATGCGTATGCACCACTCCCCCGACCTGGGGCATGTGGCGATAGACGTAGGCGTGGGCTGCGGTGTCCGACGACGCCGTCAGATCGGCCGGCGTCCCGTCCTCGATTTTCTTTCCGTCGAGCGTGCACACGACCATGTTGTCGGCCGTCAGCTCGCTGTAGCGCACGCCGGAAGGTTTGATAACGAAGAGGTCAGCGCCAGGCACGCGTGCCGAGACGTTACCCGCCGTCCACACCACCAGGCCGTTTGCGGGCAACTCGGCGTGAAGGTCGCACACTTGACGCCGAGTTGCCGCAACGGTTTCCTGCACGTGGGCAGGAAGCTCTGTCAGTCGCACTTACTTCTCCCCAAAAGAGCGAGCACGAATATCCTTCAGGCGGTGCATGAGGAGGTTCTCGCCGCGGCCGAAGAAGTCATGAAGCTCGCGGTAGATGCCGTAAAGCTCCTCGTACTTGGCCGAGGCTTCCTCATTGGGGACGTACTTGTGTTCGGTCACGTGGGACATGGCCTTGGCGGCGGCGTAGACGTCGTCGTAGACCCCGGCGGCCACAGCCGCGAAAATGGCCGAACCGAGAGCTCCGGTCTGCTCGGCTTCGGAGATGGAGACCGGGCGGCCGGTGATGTCCGCCAGCATCTGCATGAAGTGGTGATTCTTCAGCAGGCCGCCGGCGCCGACGATCTCGGTCACGGGCACGCCGTGCTCTTCGAAATTGTCGATGATGACGCGGATGCCGAAGATCGTGCCTTCCATGAGTGCCCGGTAGATGTCCTCGGGGCGGGTCTGGAGGCTGAGGCCGATGATCGCACCGGAGAGGCGGGCGTCGGAGAGGATGGATCGGTTGCCGTTGAGCCAATCGAGGGCAACAAGGCCGTGCTCGCCGATTTCCATCTCAAAAGCCTTGTTCATCATGTAGTCCAGGACGGAGATGCCCTCCTCACGGGCCGCCTGCTCATAGCGCTCGGGCACGCCGTTGTCCTCATACCAGGCGAAGACGTCGCCAACGGCCGTCTGGCCGCCCTCGATGCCCCACAGGCCGGCGACGGCGCCGCCGAGAACATTTCCGAAGACGCCGGGCACAGGCTTGTATTCCTCGTTGTTGAGGATGTAGCAGCCGGAGGTGCCGATGATGGCGGTGAGCTGGCCGGGCTTAACGGCGTTGGCGCCGGCCACGACGACATGGGCGTCAATGTTACCAGCCGCCACTGCGATGCCCTCGGGCAGGCCGGTCAGCTTGGATGCCTCGGCGGACAAAGTGCCCACCTTTTCGCCCAACTGCTTGATGGGGGCGTTCATCTTCTCCTCGAAGACGCCGCCGAATCCCTCCGCGAGGCCCTCGCAGAAGTCGCGGGTGGGGTACTTGCCGTCGGTGAGCATGCGCTTGTAGCCCGAGTCGGAGGCCGAGAAGCTCAGCTCACCCGTCAGCTTCCAAGTGACCCAGTCGAGCAGATCAATGACGACGTCGGCGGCCGCATACACCTCTGGCGCCTTCTCGAAGGTCTCGAGAATCTTGGGGAAGAGCATCTCGGAGGAGAGGATGCCGCCGTAGCGCTCAAGCCACTCCTCGCCGCGCTCCTTGGCCAGCGCTATGATCCGATCGGCCTGATCCTGGGCTCCGTGGTGCTTCCACAGCTTGACGTAAGCGTGGGGATTGGAGGAAAACTCTTCCTTCTCACACAGCGGGGTGCCCTCGGCATCCGTGACGAACACGGTTGCGGAGGTGGCGTCGATCCCGACGCCGACGATGTCGGCCGGGCTCACGCCGGCGTCCTTGATGGCCTCCGGAACGGCCTGGCCCAGTACGGCCATGTAATCCTGCGGGTTCTGCAGGGCGAACTCGGGTGGCAGCTTCTGGCCGTCACCGGCGTCGAGGGTACGATCCATGACCGCGTACTTATACGGCGTCACTGCCGTTCCGACCTGGACTCCATCGGAGGCCCGCACGACGACCGCGCGGCCCGATAGCGTTCCAAAGTCAACACCAACAAGATACTTTTCCGTCATTTTCAACGCTCCTTTGCGTCTAGTGGAATGAGATGCGAAATTATTCGGCGTCGGGGTGGCGGTGGCGTCCCCAGAAGCCCTCTTCGGAGAACAGCTTGTCGATGACGACGTCGAACAGGCCAAGATCCTTGAGGATGTCCAACACGGTGTAACGCGGGCGGATCATCTGCGCCTTGACGTGGGTCTCGCGGAAGCGGTCCCAATCAATCTTGAGCATCTCGGGATGGTAGGGCGCACCGGCCGTCTTCAGCATGTCCCAAGCCTGCTGGGCGGAGATGTTCTGCTCCTCGCAACGCGCCTTGATGACCGGCCACTTTTCCTTAAGAAGGTCGACGCGGGCGCGCAACTCGTCTTCCGCAAGAAGCTTGCCCACCGAATGCTTGACCGCTTCCTCGGCGATCGTGGGGATGAGGAGCGCGCGAACCTCGGCCTCGGTCTCCTCTGCGCTCTTCTGGGCGGCAACCGCACGGTCGGCGTCGAAATCCTCCTCGGTCAGCTTGAGGAATTCCTCCCAGATGGCCAGCGAGGCCACCGTGCCCACGCCCACCTTGTTGCCGTGGCTCAGCGGCGGCTCCCAGTCCAGGCCGTGGCCCTCCATCTCCCACACGTGGGAGAACTGGTGGCCGGCCCCCGACGCCGGGCGAGAGGACTGATGCGCCTGCATGGCAAGGCCGGACATGAGCTGGCCCTCGCCGAGCTTGGCGATCGCGTCGTGGTCGCATTCGCGAACGGCCTGCGGATCTCCCAGGGATTCCATAAGCGGCCCCTGCACCAGGCTCCACACGTATTCGTCAATCGGCTCAATGCCAAGTTCCTCCGACAGAATCCAGTCTGCGCCGGCGGGAATCTTCTCAATGAGGTCGCCATACCCGGTGGCCGTCAGACGGTAGGGGGCCTTCATCATCGTCTCAATGTCCATCACCAGGCCCGCCGGAGCCGGGCAGTTGCGCGTGATCTTGAAGCCATCCTTGGAGATGGAGGCGCCAAACGAGCAGAAGCCGTCAACGGAGGCGGCCGTACACACGTTGATGTACTCGCGCCCGAGCTCCCCCGAGGCGAGCTTGGCGATGTCATTGAGCGTTCCGCCGCCGATCGACAGGACGATCGTGTTCTCGTAGGGGCGCATAATCTCGCGCAGCTTGATCACGTTGTCATAGCCCGCATACAGCGTGGGCTTGCCCGGGAAAATGTAGGGCTCGTCGGCGAACTCAACCCCGGCGTTACGCAGCGATTCAACGACAGTGTCCCCGACGGCGTCGTAAGTGTTCTCGTCCGCAACCACGAGGACCTTCTGGCCCGGGTACAGGCGAGCGAAAAGCGGGCCAGCTTCCTTGTTCACATCATCGCCGAAGATGATGTCCTTGGTTTCAGTGGCGGTCTGCAGTGCCTTTTCAATCAGCTCTGACATGGTTTTGCCCTTTCTCTGGACTGACAACTATCACGTTGGTTTGGGAACTAAATTCGTTGAATACTTGGTCAGAAATGGAATCGTCGATGACGAGATGTGCGAAGTCCGAAATGTCACCCATCCGGTGGAGAGCGATGCGATCAATCTTCGACATCGTCGCCACCAAGATCGGCACATCCACATGGCTGATAAGCTCCCGCTTAAACGCCGCCACCTCACCAAAGGGGTGATATATCGCCCCCGCTTTGATCGAGGCAGCCCCGATCAGCGCCGTCTCAAAGGCAAGTTCACGTACTTGACTGATGGCGCCAGCCCCAAAAGTGGCATCGAGCTGGCGCACGAGGTGCCCACCGATCAAAGTCAACGACTGGTACTCGCCCTCGGCGATCCTGCGCGCCGCGGGCATCGAGTTCGTAATGAACGCCTTGGCTGCGGGCTCGTCGATGTGATCGATGGCGGCATATCCCGTCGTCGAATCGTCGAAGAACACCGTGGCCGCCTGGGACACGAGCTGAGCCGCCACCCGAGCCACCGCTACCTTCCTCTCCCACTCCTGACCAAGGCGGAAGGAAAAGGGCGCCTCCGAAATGGAGGAGACCAAGAGGGACACATGCCCCCGGCGTCTGGTAGTAATCTGACGGGATTCAAGGACGGCCAAGTCACGATACAGCGTCATGAGGGAGACGCCGCATTGCTCAGCCAACTCCTCCACATGCAAAGAACCGCGCTCAATAATGAGTCCGATAATATTCGTTTGTCGTTCTGCTGGTGAAAGCTTGGCCGTCACGTGAATCCTCCAAATAATCCAGGGTTTATACCCCTACGTTACTTGCGCAGATCGTTGACGTAATCAACCACAGTGTGGATATGGTCCTGGTTAATCGCGTACTGCTCGATGTACTTGTCCGCGAAGAACTTGTACTCCTCGTGGCGCTTCATATTCGGTTCGATGCGTTCGCGCTCGTGAACCATGGCGTCGGCCGCCTCCTGCACAGAGTCGTACAGGCCCGCCCCCGCCGCGGCCAAGATGCACGAGCCGAGCGTGACGGCGTCGCCAACCTCAGTCAGCGTAATCGGGACACCGGTGACGTCAGCATGCATCTGGATCCAATCGCGAGACTTGGTTGCCCCGCCACAAGCCACAAATTCCTCGACCTCAAAACCGGCCTCGCGTAGCTTACGCATCGACGCCTCAACGCCGTAGCAGACCGCCTCCTGAATCGCCTTATAAACGTGCTCACGGGTGTGCGAGAGCGACAGGCCGGTGAACACGCCACGTGCCTTCGCGTCCGACCACGGGGTGCGGTTGCCCTGGAAGTACTCGTTGATGATGAGGCCGTCGCAGCCCACCGGGATATCCTTCGAGCGCGTGTTCATCACGTCGTAAGCGCCGATGCCGATTTCATTGGCGGCTTTTTCGATGTCCTGGCAGAACTGGTCCTTAAACCACTTGAGCACCGAGCCCGACGACGTCAGCGACGCCTCGACCGTGTACTGTCCAGGCACGACGCCATCCGTATAACCACCGAAGAAGCCCGGTCCCGAAACCGGGTCCTTTGCCTGACCCGACATGACGTGTGAGGAGCCCGTCACGAGCGACATCTTGCCCGGCTTGAGCACGTTGAGGCCGATCTGGCCGTGCCAAGCGTCGCCGCCGCCCTGGGCGACCGGGGTGCCCGGGATCAGGCCGAGTTCTTCGGCCGCACGCTTGGTCAGGCCGCCGAGGTGGACGCCGAGGTCAACGACGCGCTCGGGGAGCTTGTCGAAGACGTCGCCCGCGCCCGCCTCCTCGTAGAGGTCCACGGGCCAGCCGCCGTTGTCACGGTCATAGTAGGCGCGGTGCGCTGCCGTGTTAATGTTTTGCGTCCACTGGCCGGTGAGCTGGTAGGTCAACCAATCCGGGGCGTCGAGGAGCTTGTAGGCCTTCTTGTAGATATCGGGCTCGTTCTCGCGCAGCCAGGCGGCCTTGAAGGGGTACCACTCGGCCGTTGGAGGGAGGGTACCGCCGCCCGTGTAGCGAGTGACCGGCGAGGTGGAATCCTTGACGCGGCCGGCCTGCTCGGTGGCTCGCACGTCCATCCACATGATGGCGTTGCGCAGGGCCTCGCCGTTCTCGTTCATCGGCACCACGGTCATGGTGGTGGCGTCGTAAGAAATGCCGGCGATCTCGGGCGGCTCGATGCCGGCGCGTGCCATCACCCGGCGCGTCGAGGCCACGAGAGCCTGCCACCAATCGGTGGGGCTCTGCTCGGCCCAGCCCGGATGCGGGTGGGTGGTCGGGTACGGGGTGGCGGCGAAGGCCACCGGCGATCCGACGCGATCAAAGATGCCCACTCGGCACGATTCGGTGCCGAAATCGATACCCATCAGGTAGGGGCCAAGCGTGTAATGATTAACTGCTGCGGTAGACATATCCTCTTCCTTGAGTTTGTTGAACCAGTCGGTAAAGTTTCACGACGACGTCGTCGTGCGGCTTCTTCGGCGCCGGGTGGCGCCACGTTTGTGTCGGCTATTCGTCCGAGTCCGTCCAGCCCCACTCCTCGCGGATCTCAGCGGGGATGAGGTGGTCGATCCGGTCAAGAACAAAAGTGGGTTGCCGATCCTGAGGTAGCTCCTGCGCCTCAGCCGCCGTACTGTCACCGGTGAGGACGAGGGCGGAGGCCATGCCGGTGTTGACCGCCATACCGATATCTGTGTGGAGGCGGTCTCCGACCATCATGCAGTTGGCCGGATCCACATCAAGATCGCCGAGCGCTGCCTCAAGCATCGCCGGCTCCGGCTTGCCCATGTTGGCTCGGAGTTTAGTTCCCGTGCAGGCCTCAATAGCTGCGACTATCGACGCCGCATCCGGCTCACCCCGCCCGCCCGGGAAGGGGCAGTAACGATCGGGGTTCGTGGTGATGAGGAAGGCCCGCTTGTGATACCAAATGGCGTCGAAGGCGATCTGGAGCTTGGAGTAATCGAAGGTGCGATCGTAGGAGGCGATGACGATGTCAATCTGAGCCGGGTCGTCGCTCATCTTGATGCCGGCCGCCCTCAGCGCCCGCTTGAGCGGCTCTTCCGAGATGGGGAAGACCGTGGCGTCGGGATAGTGCGACTTCAGCCAACGCGTCGTGGTGACCACAGTGTTGGCGATCTCGCTCAGCGACGTGGGTATCCCCAGCTGGGCGAGCTTTTCCACGTAGTCCTGGGGATCCTTCGTGGGGTTGTTGGACAGGAAACGCACAGGCTTGCCCAACTTACGCAGCCCCTCGATCAGCCGCTTGGCTCCCGGCAAGAGGTGATCGCCAAGGTAAATTGTGCCGTCCTGATCAAAAACATAGGCGTCGTAGAGCCTGGTGGGATACGAGTACTGCATTCCGTGTCCTTGTCGTGAAAGTGTTGATGGGTGGCCGGCTCGGCAGAGCGACGCTGACCGGCGCAGCGAGGGTGAAACTGAGGGCGGTTACGCAAGCCTGGCGACGGCGTCGTGAACACCCGTGGTGTCCGCCCGGCCCGAAGACCGGGCGGACGAAGGTTTACGCGACCAGCGCGAGAACCGCGTACAGGGCCGTGGTGCCGGTCCAGATCGCAAATGCCGGCGGATCAATGTGGGTGTCGCCGTTGGAGCAGGTAGCGCGGGCAAGGAACTCACCAAGCAGGCCGCCAAGCGCGCCGACAATACCGCCGACGACGCACACCAGCGCCATCTGGCCGCTCGTCCACAGCGCCGGGTCCGAGGTGCCGGCAACAACCGGCATAAACTTCAGCGCCGCGATCGAGGCGAGGATGGTCATGTGGTGGGTCACCGGGGTCTTCAGGCCGCACGTGAGGAACACGAGCGAGACAGCCGAAATGGCCCAACCGATCAGCTGGGCATAGCCCACGATGGCGCCGTTCGAAATCGTGAAGAAGTGCTGGACGACGACGATGGTGCCGAACGCGGACAGGAGGCCGGAGGTCAGGCCATGCATCGCGGTGTTCGACCACTTCTCCTGGTGGTCAACCCAGTGCTTGCCCTCGCCCACCTCGAGCAGGCCTAGGCCGTTGACCTTGTTGAACATGCCCGTCTTGCCAAACGCGAAGCGGGTGACGATAGCGATGATGATGATCGTCAGCGCCACGGTATCGGTAGCGCCGATGACCTCGTTGCCGTAGTGAAGGTTCGGATCAGCCTTGAAGGTCGGCAGAACATAGGCGATGGCGAGGTTGAGGATGTAGCCAATCATGCCGGTCACGCCGCCGATGGCAAGGATGTCGGAGCGGCCGAGGCCAGCCAACGGGCTGACGATGTCGCGGCCGTTGACACCCTTGGGCATCGCGCCCTTCCATGCGGCGTAGGCGGCCGCCGTCGCGCCACCGGCAAAGGCGATGTGCGGGCCGAAGACCGGGCCGAAGACGACCGTGCTCATGTACGGGGTCGCATCGATTCCCGCCATGAACACGCCGAGGCCCGTGAGGTACATGAGGCCGGTAAAGATAAAGGCGGTCTGGCCACCGATGGCCGCACCGAATGCGCCGCCACCGAATGCGGCTACCAACCAAAAGATATCAATTTCCATGTTGGATTCCTTTGTCAGGGTGTGATGAGTGAGGGAGGCAGTCAACCGCGGTATTGCCGCCGACGCTGGCGGCGAGAACCGGGGTTCTTGCCAAGAGGTTCTGTTGTCGAGCCGGATGTTTGCCCGTAGGGTGGAGCCGCCATTGTGGCGACTCGGCGTGGACGACACCTTGGTCGACCTGTGAGCAAACTCCCACCTATGGTCAAAATTAGCATCGCACATGGCAGTTTTCACATGAGCCATGAAAATTGCTCATAGGTGCTCTGTGATTTTTCAACTAAACAATATTGCGCGGGCCGCTTCTTGCAACGGCAGCGGGTCGAGCCCGCGTGGCCGGGTCCCAGCGAGTCTCTACCAAGTCCCAGCGGGTCCCACCAGGTCCCTAGCAGAGCCGGCGCACACGTGAGACCCTAGAAGCATGGCACCCACCCCCGACAAACTCACCGAGCGCGACATCCTCGCGCTCGACGCCGCCAAGCTCTACTATTCGGGGAAGACCCAAGCCGACGTCGCACGCGATCTCCACATCTCCCGCCCGACCGTCTCGAAGCTGCTGGCCTACGCCCAGCGGCAAGGGTTCGTCCGCATCAGCGTGATTGACCCGCGCGACCAGAGCAAGGACGTCATCACCAAGCTCAAACAGCGCTACGACCTCATCGACGTCGTGCTCGTCTCCCCGCCGCTGCCCACGCAAGAGTCGCTGTGGAACTCACTCGGCTCCGCCGCCGCACACATGATCTCCGACATGGTTCGCGACGGCGACACGATCGGCATCCACCCATCGCGGACGATGTGCGCCGTCGCCGAACACTTGCAATCCTCGCACCACCGCAACCTCCACGTCGTCCAGCTCGCCGGCGGGCTGCTCCCAGACCAGGACAACCAACGCGTCGTCGCCAAGATAGCCAGCTCCCTCGGCGCACGCTGCCACACCCTACCCATCCCGGCATTCGTCCACTCCGTCGCCACACGGAATCGACTCGCCCGCGAAGACCACGTTCGCCCCATTCTGGCGATGGGCGCGCGTGCCCGAATCGCCATCTTCACCGTTGGCAGCTTCGAGGCGAACCTCCCCTCGTTGCCGGCGGCGACTTTCTCCCTCAGCGACATCAGCATCCTGAGAAAACGCGCCGTCGGCGATATCTGCGGACGCTTCATCGATTCACACGGGCGCGTCTGCATTCCGGACATCAACAACAAGACTTTTGGTATCTCGCTGCCCGATCTGCGCCGCAAAGAACAAAAACTCCTTGTGGCCGGCGGCGAAGACAAAACGCAAGCCATCTTTGCCTGCCTCGAAAACGGGTACGCCAACCGGGCCGTCATCGACTACACGACGGCGAACGCCGTGCTACGCCTTCGCCGCGACTGAACCTGCACTCAACCTACGACCGGCAGGTCGAGCCCGGGCCCGTAGCGCGCAGACCCGGAGGCCAGGCCAGAGTCGGGGGCTCCGCGACGGGCACCCAAGGGCGCAGAACAAATGTTCCGCTTGGCATCATTTGATCAAAAGTAGGCCGCGCACGCTCGCCTAAAGGGCGCTTTTTCCTCACTATTTCAACCTTTTCACACTGGCACATTCGTGCCACGACACCCCTTCCGGCCCCTGCCCGCCCGTCATATCCTCAAAGCAAGCAACACAGCCGTTGCACACAATTTCCTATCGCCATACTCTCGCGGCACTCGAGCACCGCCTGCCGTTCGAGCCATACACCATCGTCATCAAGGAAGAAGACATGAGTATCAACAACGACGTCGCCGGAAAGAAGAACACCTCTTTCGGTGTTATCAAGGATCCCTCACGGCAAATGCCCGACGGATACCTCTCCAAGACCCCCATGTTCCAATACATTCTCGTCTCCATCTGCTTCCCCATGTGGGGAGCTGCCGCCAGCCTGAATGACATTCTGATCACCCAGTTCAAGACCATCTTCACGCTCTCAGATTTCGCCTCCGCGTTTGTGCAGTCCGCCTTCTACGGCGGCTACTTCCTGCTGGCCATTCCGGCGTCGCGCATCATCCGCAAGTGGAGCTACAAGAGCGGCATCCTCATCGGACTGTGCTTCTACATCATCGGCTGCACCATGTTCTTCCCGGCCTCGCGCATGGCTACCTATTCGGTCTTCCTTGCGGCACTCTTCGCGATCGCCACCGGCCTGTCCTTCCTCGAGACCTCCTGCAACACCTACTCCTCCATGCTTGGCCCGCGCCGCCTGGCCACACTGCGCCTCAACATCTCCCAAACCTTCTACCCGCTGGGCTCCATCTTCGGTATCCTCCTGGGCAAGTACCTTATCTTCACCGAGGGCGAGGCGCTCCACAAGCAGTTCGGTGAGCTCGACGCCGAAGCGCACCGCCAGCTCGCCGAGCAGATGCTCCAGCGCACGCTGGGCCCCTACCGTTTCATCATCATCGTTCTGGCCGTCCTGCTCATCCTTGTGGCCCTAACCCAAATGCCCCACGCCAAACCGCTCATCGCCGGCAAGGAGGCCAAGGCCTCCATCGGCGAAACCCTGCGCTACCTCGCCCGCAACCGCTCGTTCCGCCGCGGCATCTTCGCCCAGTTCATGTACGTCGGGATGCAGACAGCCGTGTGGTCCTTCACCATCCGTCTCGCACTCAACCTGGACCCCAACCTCAATGAGCGCTCGGCCTCGAACTACATGGTTGCCGCCTTCATCGCCTTCTTCCTGGGCAAGGTCATCGCCAACGTGCTCATGACGAAGTTCGACGAAAACCTCGTCCTCATCGGCTACTCCGCAGCCGGCTTCCTAGCCCTGCTCGGCGTCATCCTCATCCCCTCTATCGTCGCAGTCTACTTCGCGATCCTCACCTCCGGCCTGTTCGGTCCCTGCTGGGCAACCATTTACGCACGCAGCTTGGACGCCATCGAAGACAAGCGTCACACCGAGACCGGCGGCGCCGTGATCGTCATGTCGATCGTGGGCGGCGCGGTCATCCCCGTGATTCAAGGATTCGTCTCCGACAAGACCGGCTCGATGCAGACCGCGTTCGTCGTCTCCCTCGTGTGCTTCACCGTCGTGTTGGTCTACTTCCTCTGGCAGCACCGCCTCACGACGTCGAACCGCTCCTAACTACCCCCTTTGAATTGAGGAAAAATGTATACCCTTCCACTTCACGACCTCTTCTTCGAGCACACGCCGCGCACCGTCGTCGACTCCGGCGACCTGCGCGTCACCGCCAAGCGTTACCCCAGCGGCATCGCATCCCTGACTGTCGCTAACGAACGTGGCTACGTCGAAGTCCTGCCCTTCATGGGCCAGATCATCTGGGACGCCAACTTCGACGGGCACTCCCTACGCATGAAGAACATGTTCTCCGAGCCGCGCCCGGCCACCGACATCACCGACACCTACGGCTGCTTCGCCTTCCACTCCGGCCTCCTCGCCGCCGGATGCCCGGCCCCCGACGACGACCACCCACTCCACGGCGAGTTCCCCTGCGCACCCATGCAAGAAGCCTGGTTGGAGGTCGAATCCGATTCGATCCGGGTCGTCTCCATGCGTGAATACGTCAAGGGGTTTGGCCACCACTATCGCGCGACGCCGTCAGTGCAGCTCGCCGCCGGTGCCTCGCAGTTCGATATCCAGCTGGAGGTGACCAACCTCAGCCAGTACCAGCCGATGCCGCTGCAGTACATGTGCCACATGAATTATGCCTTCGTCGAGGGCGCGACGATGAGCCAGTCCCTCCCCGATGGCGCGTTCCAGTTGCGCCGCACCATCCCCGCGCACGTGACCCCTACGGAGCGCTGGACGGCAATCAACGAGCAAATCCTCGCAGGAAAGATTGACGCCAACTCGCTCGACGCCGCCAAGGAGTTCGACCCCGAGATCGTCTACTTCGCCGACAACCTGCCCTCCTACGGGGAGAACCTCGAGTTCGCGCTCACGAGCCCCGAGGGGCACTCGTTCTTCGTCGAGTTCTCTTCGAAGGATTTTCCAGTAGCAACCCGATGGCTGCTCTACAATGCTGACCAACAGGTAGCGGCCTTTGTTCTTCCCGGAACCTCACGCCCCGAGGGACGCAACGCCGCCCAGCAGTGTGGCACCCTTATTGAGCTCGGAGCAGGCGAAACACGGAATTTCTCGGTCACGACAGGAGTACGAAACTAATGGATATCGCAGTTATTGGTTCCAACATGGTCGATCTCATCTCCTATATCGACCGCATGCCTCAAGAAGGCGAAACCGTGGAAGCGCCCGGCTTCAGCATCGGTTGCGGTGGCAAGGGCGCCAACCAGGCCGTGGCGGCCGCTCGCCTGGGCTCCGAGGTATTCATGCTGACCCGCGTCGGCAACGACGTCTTCGCCGATAACACCATCGAAAACTTCCGCCTCAACGGCATCGACACCGAATACGTGCTGCGCACCGATTCGACGTCGGGCGTTGCGCCGATCTTCGTCGATCCTCAGTCGCACAATTCGATCATCATCGTCAAGGGCGCCAACGGCTTCCTCACCCCGAAAGACATCGACGATGCTGCCGAGAAGATCGCAGGGTGCAAGCTCATTGTGCTCCAGCTCGAGATTCCGCTCGAGAGTGTTTACGCCGCCATTCAGTTCGGCAAGGAGCACGACATCCCCGTGCTACTCAATCCCGCGCCCGCACAGCCCGACCTTGAGCTGGAGAAAGTCAAGGACTGCACCTACTTCGTACCAAACGAGAGCGAGCTGTCACTCCTGACCGGAATGCCAGTGGACACCATCGCAGACATTGAAAACGCAGCCAACGCCCTCCTTGACGCGGGAATCCGCGACGTCATCGTGACCTTGGGTTCCAAGGGCGCGCTATGGGTCAACGCAGCAGGTTCGAAGCGCTTTGAGGCGCCCTTGGTCAACGCCGTTGACACCACTGGCGCCGGCGATGCATTCATCGGTTGCTTCTCACACGAGCTGGTCACAAGCGGCGACGTCGAGATCGCTATCACGACCGCAATTCGATACGCCTCAGATTCTGTGACGCGCAAGGGCACCCAAACCTCATACGCCACCGCCGAGCAATTCAGCAGTTCACAGCGTTAAGCGCTGGCTTGGCTGAGTCCGGCCCGGGGCGTGCGCAGACCCAGGCGGGCCCGCACCCCTGCCAAATCCTGTGAGAATATAGTTTTTGGTGAACGCACTTGGCGTTTTCACCCAGAATCTCACAGGATTTGGCGGGGCGGGGGTCGCGAGTAGCGCAAAAGAGGGCGGCCCACGATAAAACTCGTGGGCCGCCCTCTTTACTACGCGCTACTCGGTCACCGTGCCACTGCCAGAGCTATCACCGGCGGGCGCTTCAACGTCAGCAGTAGCCTCAGCCTGCTCCTCGCCACCGGGAACCAGCGAGGTTGGCTGCGCCAAACCGTTGATCTCCTCGGACTCGGCGGCCGGCTTGACCCCGCTGGGCAACTGGTAGTCGGAGTCATGGCCGGTGAACGTGAAGGACTTGGGGATGTTGTCATGGTCGACGTCCACCACGATCGTCTGCCCCTTCGTAAACTCACCAAACAGGAGCTTCTCTGAGAGCATATCCTCGATGTCGCGTTGGATGGCACGGCGCAACGGTCGCGCGCCCAACACAGGATCATAGCCGCGGTCGGCAAGAAGCTGCTTGGCGTCGTCGGTCAGGACAATCGACATGCCCTGGTCCCACAGACGTGCGCCCAGCTTGCCGATCATGAGATCCACAATCTGGAGGATCTCTTCCTTCTGCAGCTGCGGGAAGACGATGATGTCATCCACACGGTTGAGGAACTCGGGGCGGAAGTGGTTCTTCAGTTCCTCCGAGACGCGGCCCTTCATACGGTCGTAGGAGGTCTGTGTATCGGCGTCGAATTGGAAGCCGGTCTGGACACCCTTGGCGATGTCCTTCGTGCCAAGGTTCGTGGTCATGATGATGATCGTGTTCTTGAAATCCACCACGCGGCCCTGCGAGTCGCTCAGGCGGCCCTCCTCCAGAATCTGGAGGAGCGAGTTGAACAGGTCCTGGTGGGCCTTTTCCACCTCGTCGAAGAGAACCACAGAGAAGGGCTTGCGGCGGACCTTCTCGGTCAGCTGGCCGCCCTCTTCATAACCGACGTATCCGGGGGGAGCGCCGAAGAGCCGCGAAACCGTGTGCTTCTCCGAGTACTCCGACATGTCGAGGGTGATGAGGGCTTCTTCGTCGCCGAAGAGGAACTCGGCAAGCGCCTTGGCGAGCTCGGTCTTTCCCACGCCCGTCGGGCCAGCAAAGATGAACGAGCCACCCGGCCGGTTCGGGTCCTTCAGGCCGGCGCGCGTGCGGCGGATCGCCTGCGATAGCGCGGTGACGGCTTCATGCTGTCCGATGACGCGCTTGTGCAGCTCCTCCTCCATGCGCAACAGCTTGGCGGACTCGGCCTCGGTCAGCTTGAAGACCGGGATGCCGGTGGCCATGGATAGCACCTCGGTGATGAGGTCTTCGTCCACAACCGACACGACGTCCAGATCGCCTTCCTTCCAGGCCTTCTCACGTTCGGCACGCTTCTGGGCGAGCTGCTGCTCCTCGTCGCGCAACGCGGCGGCCTTTTCGAAGTCCTGCCCGTCGATCGCGGCTTCCTTCGTGCGCTTGACCTCGGCGATTTCCTCGTCGAGCTCGCGCAACTCCGGCGGGGCCGTCATCTTGCGGATGGCTAGGCGCGCGCCGGCCTCGTCGATCAGGTCGATTGCCTTGTCGGGCAGGAAGCGGTCGTTGATGTAACGGTCGGCAAGGGTTGCGGCCGATTCCAGCGCCTCGTCGGTGATCGTCACGCGATGGAAGGCCTCGTAGCGGTCACGCAGGCCCTCGAGGATGGCGATGGTTTCCTTCACGGAGGGCTGCTCAACCTGGATCGGCTGGAAACGACGCTCGAGCGCCGCGTCCTTTTCGATGTACTTGCGGTACTCGTCGAGGGTGGTGGCGCCGATAATCTGCAGTTCGCCGCGGGCCATCATGGGCTTGAGCAACGACGCCGCATCGAGCGCGCCCTCGGCAGCGCCCGCGCCGACCAGGGTGTGGACCTCGTCGATAAAGAGGATGATATCCCCGCGCGTGTTGATCTCCTTGAGGATCTTCTTCATCCTCTCCTCGAAGTCGCCGCGGTAACGCGAGCCGGCCACGAGCGAACCCATATCCAGGGAGTACAGTTGCTTTTCCTTGAGCGTTTCGGGGACGTCACCTGCGGCGATGGCCTGGGCGAGACCCTCGACGACGGCTGTCTTACCCACGCCGGGCTCGCCGATCAGCACCGGATTGTTCTTCGTGCGGCGCGAGAGGACCTGCATAACGCGCTGGGTCTCGTTGTGCCGCCCGATCACCGGATCGAGCTTGTTTTCGCGAGCCGACTGGGTGAGGTTGCGCCCGTACTGATCCAGCACGGTGGACCCGGCCTTCTGGCCTTCGCGCGGGCCGCCGCCACCGACGCCCACAGCCTCCTTGCCCTGGTAGCCCGAGAGCAGCTGCGTGACCTGCTGGCGTACGCGCGGCAGATCGGCGCCCAGCTTGACGAGCACCTGTGCCGCGACGCCGTCCTGCTCACGGCACAAGCCGAGTAGGAGGTGTTCGGTGCCGATGTAGGAGTGACCGAGCTGCAGGCCCTCGCGCATGGCGTACTCGAGCACCTTCTTGGCACGCGGGGTGAATGGAATGTGACCGGAGGGCTGTTCCTGACCCTCGCCGATAATCTCGATGACCTGTTCTTGGACCGCATCGTACGTCACGCCGAGGGACTCCAGCGCCTTGGCCGCAACGCCCTCGCCCTCCTTGATCAGGCCGAGCAGGATGTGTTCGGTGCCAAGGTAGTTGTGCTTGAGGTTCCGCGCGGACTCCTGAGCGAGCACGATGACTCGCCGAGCGCGATCTGTAAACCGTTCAAACAAAGTGGTCTCCTTCAATAAATTTTCGCGAGGACTGTGCACGATCCTGCGATTCCTCAATCACCTTAGCGACCGGTTAGCCGCGATTAGTCCCCGTTTCGCCGCTGGCGTGAGAACGACGCCGTCGCGGCGGGTTTCGTCATCTGCGGGTGAACGCCACGCGATATGTAGGCCGCAGCTGACACTGCTAGACCTCGAGCAGGATGGTGAAGGGGCCGTCGTTGACGAGTTCGACGTCCATCATCGCCCCGAAGCGCCCCGTTTCGACCTGCAGGCCGTGACCACGTACGGCGTCGACGAGCGCGTTAAAAATCGGCTCGGCGATATCGCCGCCCGCTGCGTGCGACCAGCTGGGCTTGCGCCCCTTGCGCACGTCCGCATACAGGGTGAACTGGGAAACCAGGAGGACGGGCGCGCCTGATTCTTCGGCGCTGACCCGCACTCCGGCGTCGTCGTTGCCGTCGGGTGCGCGCAGTAGTTTGAGTTGGGCGATCTTACGGGCGGTTTTGGCGATCGTGGCGCTGTCGTCGTCGTGGGTAATACCGACGAGCACGCACAGGCCCGGGCCGATCTCGCCCACGACCTCGCCGGCGACCCGGACGCTGGCGCGTGTAACTCGCTGGATGACGGCGCGCATTACCAGCCGCCCCTCGTGCCGCGGGAGTCGCCACCCCAGCGCCGCCCCATCTTCGCCCGCTCCGGCCCCAGGTAAAACACGGCCGCGATCAGCAGGCCGAGCGTGACCAGGCCCGAGAGAGGGAAGGCGAAGCCCAGCACGCGGATGGTGAAAAAGGCCAACCCACCCAGCCCGAGCACGGCGAGCCAGAAGTTCTTCGGCTTGTCCGCGAGAGCGAATTGGCGCTCGGGGCGAAGCAGAGCATCGAGGAACGCCCACACGAACACGCCCGTCAGCGCCAGCGGAAGCACGGTGTACAGCACAAACGCGATGAGGTAATTTACCTGTCCCATTACGCTCCCAGCGTCCGATGTCCCACACCGCGCATGCCCGCTCCTGGGCGTTGCGCCGGCGACGCCGAGGACTTGCCCTCGCGCGAGACGATCTCCACTTGGGCGGCAATAAAACCGCCGACGCTCAGTTGCGCGTCGAGCGCCGTGTTGCGTTTGAGGAGGGCGAGAGCCACCGGGCCCTCCTCGTAATCGCGGGCGACAGAGGTCAGAACGCCGACAGTCTTCTCCCCCAGCTTGACCTCCGAGCCCGCCGCCGGCAGGTCACCCTCGGGTCCTTCCAGGTAGAGGTAGGTCAGGCGGCGAGGCGGCTTTCCCAAGTTCACGAGCTTGGCCACGGTCTCCTGGCCACGGTAACAGCCCTTCTCGAGGTGGACGGCGGTACGCAACCAGTCGAGTTCGTGCGGCAGGGCGCGGGCGACGATCTCGTTGTTCGGGCGCGGGCGCCAATCAGCCACGCGCTGAGCCTCCCAGGCCTGCAGGCCGGCAGGCGAATAGCCCGCCGCCATGAACGCCTCCACAACCGGTGCGCCTGGTTTGACCAGCACCAGCACTCGGCGCGAGGCCCGGGCGGAATGCTCGGAATCGGCTACGCCGTAGTGCGCGCCGCCGGGAAGCGTGCGCGGCCACGGATCCTCCCACACCAACTCCGCAAGCGCGGCCACCTCAGCCGGAAGGAAGTCCGCCGGCGGGTCACCGGCCGGCGCTGTGGCCACACTGCTTTCCGTGCCCTCGGCTGCCTCGCCGCCGTCGGCATCGCCGCCGCTGGTCTTTTCCTCGGAACGAGGAATCACCACCCCAACGACGTCGTACTCGGGCCGACCGATCTCCACCCGCATGCGGAAGACCATCGACTCGAGGAATGCCGCAAACGGCTCCGCCTGGCCGCGATCCATGAGGAACCACGTCCGTTCGCCGTCGTCGACGACCCCCGCGGCCGCCTGAATGTGACCATTCGGGTCGAGGAGAAGCATTTCCGAAGACTCCCCCGGGGCAAGGTTCGTGAAGTCGCGGGTCGTGAGGTTGTGCAGCCAAGTCAGACGATCCTGACCCGAGACCACAACCACCTCCACGAAACTCAGATCCGTGAACGCTTTCCCGGCCACAAGCCGACTTTGCTCAGCGAACGGGTTGCCATAGTGAGCCGGGACGCCGCACGCATCGAGCACGGCGCCAGGAAGGGAGGAATTCACTAGTCTTCGGACTCCTGCCCCGTAAAGTAGCCGACGCCCCAATGGGTCGCCGCCTCGTTCTCGGCCGCCCTCAGGCGATCGAGCTCTTCCTTCTGAATCTCGGAGCGCTCACATTCCCGAGCAGCCTTCTCCTCCTCGACGGCGTCCGCCGCTTCAACGACGTCCTCCCGCTTCTCCGCGTCCTTATCGGCATAGAAATCCATGCCCCAGTGGTTCTCGCTCACGATTCCTCCCCTTCGAGGTTTTCCTTCACGACGCCGTCTGCGCCGCTGTCTTAGTTGCTTTCGTTTCTTACATCGCTGGCCGCCGGGCCAGCGTCGTCCGACGATACGACGTTACCCTTGCCGGGTGCGTCAACCGAATCATCGAACTGCCGCGACAAGCGCCCAGCAAGGTATGTGCGCATCTCAAACCCAAATGCCTCCATGTCATAGGCGTAGAAGAAATCAGATGCAACGTTTCCACCCATAAACTTGGCCGCCTGAAGATCTGCCGCGGAACCCGAACGCACAATCGTATCCGTCACCATCTGCAGGCGCGGACCATTGATCAAGCCTACCCACAGCTGGGCGTTGCCCACCGGAGTCGCGACCGTCGCCTCAAGCTCATACGAGCCATCCTCACGACGAGGCGCATCGGGATTGACCCGAAGGTAACCCGTCTGCGTCGACCACAAGACGTCCTTCGTCAAATGGTCATACGTCCACTGGCCAGGTGCCTCCTTATCCACCGCGCTGGCATGCTCGTTCGCCAACCAGATGCGGGAGATAAAGCGAAGATACGGGCCGGCGTCGACGGCGTCGATCGTCACCTCGTGAAGATAAGCGGCGGCCTCAATGTTGTCATACTCCATGACGCCACCACCGTGCCACGAATCAATCAGCCACCCCAGCGGGTAGTTCTCCGGGGCAAGATTTTCAGGAAGTCGGAATGTCATGCCTCAACATTAAAGGAGAACCACCGCGAAAATGTAGCCAATCACGCCCAGCGCGCAATGTGGAATCACGGCCTTCACCACGCCCTGCACCCAGGTCAGTGGTCGCTCGTAATTACGCAGGCTGCGGCGCAAGAATGCGTGGAAAATTCCCACAGACAGCCCAATGACGATCCCCACCCACATCGGGCCATTGAGTAAAAAGGCCGTCACCCAGCCGACCACCGCCGCATTAAGAACGCCCAGAATATTGGCCCGATCAGAATCGAATCCGTGAATAATTGCAGCGACCGCGACCGTCGTCGCCGTCACCAAGCCGACGAACGTGCCCGTGTCGGGAAGGAAGTGGTTCGGCCCCTGCCACACGCCGCCCGCATGAATCCACAACGAAGTGGCAACCATCAGCATCGCCCCGCCCGCCGACGCCGAAATGTGCTCGATCAGGTGAATGCGGCCATCGCGGCGGAACATCTCCCCCACGAATGAGGCCAGGATGCCACCCGTCGCCACGATCATGGTGGTGGTGAGCGAGCCGAAATAGGCCGCCGGCAACGCGGCCGCCAAGGTTATCAGCATGACGACACGGGAGACGCCACGGTTCGTCAAGCCCATCAAAACCGGCCACCCCGGGATCAACATGCCGGCAATGACCGCCACGGCAATCGTGGACGTGAGCGGCCCGAATGACACACCCAAAGCAAGAACGGCAGCAAAAAACGCGCCGATCGAAGACCAAATCAAAGGCGGGCGCATATCATTCGACGGCCGCGCCGGATTCTCCCGATCGAAGACCTGATCAAGGAGGGACTGGTGTGCAGACTCAGTCGTGGAGGAAGTCATAACCGTAAGTCTAACTCCCCCAGACTCCGGTATTAGGACTTTACCTCGCAAAGGCCCACCTTGTGGCCAATTTAAAACAACTTAGGAAGACGTGCGCCCGAGCCTCATCACGTCGGAAAGCGTGCACCTGCCGGGTAGTGACAAGCCAGCGATCCTCGGTTAGGCTTTAACCAAGACACCGGATCGCGAAAGCCCCGGGCTCCAAATATTTGCCGCTACGAGCGGCCTTCGCGCCGACAGGCGCTCTCGGGTTCGGTGTCCTAAGCGTTGGGCCGCACCTTCTCGTGCGGCCCTTCCCTTTGCCTGGGGGCGGTTCCGGGGTCGGGCCTGGCCGGGGTCCGAGCCCGCCAGCCGTGCCCGCCAGCCCTACGCCCGCCGAGCCGAGTTGACGGCGCCGGCCCACACGTCGCCGTCGAGGGCGCCGGGCAGGTCGGCGCGGGCCGGGACGAACACGGGCTCGGTGACGCGGCGGGGAGTACCGGCGTCGTCGACTTCAATAAAGCCGTCGCGCACGATGTCGGATTTTTGCCGCTCGTAGTCACGCAACGCGGCCACCACCCAGCCCGACAGCGAAATCACGCCGACCAGATTCAGCACCGTGACCACGAACATCGCCACGTCCATCAGCGCCCACACAAACGTCAACGCAAGGATCGCGCCGACGAAAGAAAACGTCACAATCGCAACCTTCGCCGCCATGTGAACCGGACGCGAGGCCCGCAAGAACACGAGGTTTGCCTCGCCGTAGGCGTATGCACCGAGGATGGATGAGAAACCGAAGAAGAAAATCATGATCGCCACGGGCCAGCCCATCCAGCCGCCCATGGTCTGGGTGATGGCGGTGGTGGTCAGATGCCCGGCGTCATCGGGGGTGGCCTTCGCAAGGTCCAACACGCCAGAGGTCATGATGACGAATCCGGTAGCCGTGCAAATCACCATCGTGTCAACAAAAACACCGAAAGACTGGATGAGCCCCTGCTGAACGGGATGGGCCACCGTCGCGGTAGCTGCCGCATTCGGGTTGGTGCCCATGCCTGCCTCATTCGAAAACAAGCCCCGGCGTAAACCGTTAATCAACGCCGCAAGCAAGCCGCCCGCAGTGCCCGCGAGCGCCTCGCGCAACCCGAAGGCCGAATAGAACACGTCGGAGAAGAACGCCGGCACGTGCCCGATATTGACCGCGACCACGATGAAGGCCACCACAAGGTAGGCGATAGCCATGGCCGGGGAAATGATCTCCGTCGCGCGAGCGACGCCACGAACGCCACCGAAGACGACCAAAGCGGTCAGGACCGCGACGACTAGGCCCGTCACCCAACCGGGGACGCCCTGGGAGGCGTTGAGCACGCCCGCGATCGTGTTCGACTGCACCATCGGCATCGCCACGAACATCGAAAACACCATCGCCACCGCGAAACTCACGGCAAGCGGCCGCGAGCGCAGCCCGCGCAGCACGTAATTCGCCGGGCCGCCGCGGAAGGTGCCATCGTGGTGGGCAGACTTGAAGATCTGGGCGAGCGTGGCCTCCGCAAACGCTGTGGCCATGCCAAAAATAGCCACGAGCCACATCCAGAAAAGCGCGCCAGGGCCTCCCAGAATGAGCGCCAGTGCCACACCCGTGATGTTGCCGATTCCGATGCGAGTCGCCATCCCCATGGCAAACGCCTGGAACGACGAAATACCGCCCTGGGATCCCTGGCGTGACTTCCCCACGTAGCGCACCATCTCACCGAAATGGCGAATCTGCAGGCCACGAGTTCGAAACGTCAGGAAGATGCCAGTACCCACGAGCATCGCAATCATGACCCACGTGTAAAGCCAATCGTTGACAGCCGAGAGAACACCCGTGGCCGGACCCATCATCTGATCGAGCCATTCTTGCAACGCCTGCATATCTTTCTCCTTCGTCAACAACGCGGCCGTCTTCGGGCCAAGGCAGCCCCGCGACGCCGAGCCAACGACGCCGAAACGCAGTCCCACGACGCCGAAGCGTCGTCTCTCAGAAGCCGAGCCGAACGGGCCGTCAGCGAGCGGCACGAGGTGAGCGACGGCGTCGTGAACCGCCTCAAGCTTCCCATAAGGTCCTAGGTTTGTGCCGTGACGGCCACTTTATGAGCGCCGAACCCTGAAAATCAAAGCCGCACGCCCGCCAAACCTTGGAAAAGAGATTCTTCCTCACGTAGTCTTGCGACTGGTAGGTATTCACCAATTATTTGCGGAGGCTAATGCCCCATGGCTGGATTCTTTGGCCGGTTCAACGGTCAACACGCAGTTCAAGGTCTACTCAACGAGCAGGCTACCCACCTCGTTAGGTCAGCCAAGGTGCTGGCGGACATGGTGAGTGCGGACTCGGCAGCACGCGCCGACCTCAACGTCAAACTCCATGACATCGAAAACCAGGCCGACACAGCATCGCACATGGTGCTCAAGGAAGTCGGCACGCGGTTCATCCTCCCCTACGATCGCGGCGACCTCATCCAGCTCACCGGGCAGATCGACACTTGCGTGGACATGATCGACGAAGCCGGCAACAACCTCGTGCTTTACCGCATTGGCGAAGTTCCTTCGCGTCTTTTTGAAATGACCGACATCATCATCCAGTGTGCGGAGCACGCCGTGACCGCCATCGGCAAGCTGAAGAAGATTGAGCCTTCCATCCGCACCGAGTGGCTCGAGATCAACAACCTCGAAAACCGTGCTGACCAGATCTACCGCGAACTCATTATCGATTTGTTCGCCTCCGAGCGCTCCGGGAAGGATATCCTAGCCCGCAAGATCACACTCGATTCCTACGAGGCCGCCGTGGACTCCTTCGAAACCCTCGCCAGCGGCATCGAGTTGCTCACGCTCAAGGAGTCCTAAGCCTTGGATCCTATTCTTGCGCTAGTGATTCTGGTGGTCGCGATTTCGCTGGCCTTCGACTACACGAACGGTTTTCACGACGCCGCCAACGCCATCGCAACCTCCGTTGCCACCCGGGCACTGACCCCGAAGGTTGCGCTGCTTATGGCGGCGTGCATGAATTTTGTGGGGGCGCTGCTGGGAACCGGCGTCGCTGAAACAATTGGTTCTGGAATTGTGGAGGTTTCGCCATCGGACGGGGTCTCCGGGCTCCTCGTCGTCATTGCGGGCCTCATCGGTGCGGTGACCTGGAATCTTGTGACTTGGTGGCTCGGCCTTCCCTCGTCGAGTTCGCATGCCCTGATCGGTGGCCTTGCGGGTGCAGGGCTCGTTGCCTCTTTCTCCGTCCATTGGGCGGTCATTGGCACGAAGGTCATCATCCCCATGTTCCTCTCGCCGTTCGTTGGTTTCGCGTTGGCTTTCCTTACCATGTCGATCATCCGCCGGCTATTCCAGCATGCGGCTCATAAATCAACGATGAAGAAATTCCGTGTGGCACAGACGATTTCGGCGGCGGCAATTGCACTCGGCCATGGTCTACAAGATGCCCAAAAGACGATGGGTGTCATTGTCATCGCGCTCATCGCCGGCGGTTATCACCAGGGCACGACGATCCCGTTGTGGGTCAAGCTGGCTGCGGCGGGGGCCATCTCGCTGGGCACGTACTCGGGTGGTTGGCGCATCATGAAGACCCTCGGCACGAAGATCGCGGATCTCAACCCGGCCCAGGGCTTCGCCGCCGAGACGGTCGCCGCCTCGGTTCTGTACACGACCGCTTTCATCTGGCACGCACCGATCTCGACGACCCACACCATCACCTCCTCGGTCATGGGCGTCGGTGCGACCACCCGGCGTTCCGCGGTGAGGTGGTCCACGGCTGGCAACATCGTGGGAGCGTGGTTCATTACGTTCCCGGCGGCCGGACTCGTTGCGGCGGCCTTCAGCCTGCTACTTCACCTTTTTGTGTAGCGTGAAGATGAGGGTGGCACCCGCGGGTGCCACCCTCATCTTGTGTGGCTAGGGCTCAGCGCCCTAGATGCGGACGCCGGCCGACGCCCGCCGGTGCGCGGTCGGCGCCGTCGGCAAGAAGCCGCGCGTCATCCGAAACGGCCAGACACGTAGTCCTCGGTCTCCTTGTGGGTGGGGTTGGAGAAGATCTTCTCCGTGTCGTCGAACTCGACGAGGTGGCCGGGCTTGCCCGTTCCCTCGATGTTGAAGAAGCCGGTCTTTTGCGAAACGCGGGCCGCCTGCTGCATGTTGTGCGTGACGATCACGATCGTGTAGTCCTTCTGCAATTCTTGCATGAGGTCTTCGATGGCGAGGGTGGAGATGGGGTCGAGTGCCGAGCACGGCTCATCCATGAGGAGCACTTGGGGCTTGACGGCGATTGCGCGCGCGATGCACAGGCGCTGCTGCTGCCCGCCGGAAAGTGAGGAGCCCGGGCGGCCCAGACGGTCTTTAACCTCTTCCCACAGGTTGGCACCGCGCAAGGATTCTTCGACAATCTGCTCGCCGACGTCCTTGGGTAGCTTCTTGTTGTTGAGGCGCATGCCGGCCAGCACGTTGTCTGCGATGGACATGGTCGGGAACGGGTTTGCGCGCTGGAACACCATGCCCACGTGCTGGCGCACCTGCACTGGGTCTACTCCGCCTGCGTAAATGTTCTCACCATCGATCTGCACGAGGCCCTCGACGTGCGCGCCCTGAATCACCTCGTGCATGCGGTTGAGCGACCGCAGGAAGGTGGATTTGCCACAACCCGAGGGGCCGATAAGCGCGGTGATGGACCGCGACTCGATATCCACGTTCACATTTTCGACGGCGAGGAAGTCACCGTAGAAAATGTTGAGGTCGCGAACCTTGATGCCTTCAGTCATGAAGTTTCCTTTCTCGGCCGCCGGTTACTTTTCGCCTTTGGGGGCGAAGTGTTTGGCGATCCAGCGGGCCAACAGGTTGAGAACCAGGACGATGAGGATGAGCAGGAGGGCGCCCGCCCAGGCCTCGGCGGAGTTTCCAGAGACGTACTGGTTGTAGACGTAAACCGGCAAGGTGTACATCTGGTTGCTAAAGATATTGTAGTTGTAGAAGTCGGTGGTACCGGCGGTAATCATAAGCGGCGCGGATTCGCCGATGATGCGTGCGGTGGCGATGAAGATGCCGGAGATGATGCCGGAGACGGCGGTGCGGAGCACGACCCGGATGATGGTTCCGGCCTTGGTCACGCCGAGGGCATAGGAGGCTTCGCGTAGCTCGTTGGGGACGAGGCGCAGCATTTCTTCGGTGTTTCGCACGACGATCGGCGTCATGAGCACCACGAGGGCGATGGCGCCGGCGAAGCCGTTCTTGAATTGGGCCTGGCCGAAGAGGGCCTGGTTGATCATGGGGATCATGGCTGCGGCGAAGAGGCCCGCGACGATGGAGGGGATTCCCGTCATGATGTCCACCATGAGCGTGATGGCCCGCTTAAGCTTCCCGCTTCCGTATTCGACGAGGTAGACGGCGGTGAGTACGCCGAGGGGTACGGCGATGAGCGCCGCCATCCCGGTGATGAGTAGCGTGCCAACGACGGCGTGCCCGGCTCCCGTCTCGGATCCTGCCATGGATTGGCCGAAGGTGGTGGCGGTGAGGAAGCCGGACTCGCTCATGCGCGTCCACCCCTGGACGAGCACCGTCCACAGCAACGAGACAAGCGGGATGACGGCGGCGATGAAGGTTCCGGTAATGAGTGAGGTCATGAGGCGGTCGGCGCCGTAGCGCTTGCCTTCCACCCCGAAGCCGGCGATGCTCACGGCGGACAGGTACAGCACGAGGAATGTCACGACGCCGACCACGCCCGAGTTGACTACCTGCGCAGCCGCCACGGCGAGAACGATTGCTCCGCCAAGCACGGCGATGTTGAACCAGGCCGGCAGGTGTTTTTGCGGCGTGGCGGCGATGACGGCGGTGGTCATGCGTTGGCTCCTGAGAACTCGGCGTAGCGGGCGACGATAGCGCGGGCGATGAAGTTGACCGCGAAGGTGATGACGAAGAGGATCAGGCCCAGCGCGATGAGGAAATCGGATTCGAGGCCCGAGGCTTCGGGGAATCGGAGGGCGATTTGGGAAGCGATGGTGGAGTGCTGACCGGGGCTCATGAGCTTAAAGTTGACCATCATTCCTGGCGAGAGCACCATGAGCAGGGCCATGGTCTCACCGAGGGCGCGCCCGAGTCCGAGCATGGAAGCTGAGACGACGCCGGAGCGGCCGTGAGGGAGCACCACCATCTTGATCATTTCCCAGCGGGTGGCGCCGAGGGCGAGAGAGGCTTCTTCCTGGAGACGTGGGGTTTGGTTGAAGACTTCGCGGCTGAGAGAGGTGATGATGGGCAGGATCATGATGGCGAGGATGAGCCCGCCCATGAGGATGTTGCGCCCCGGCGGAACGAACGCGGCGGCGTCGGCACGCAACGGCCACCACTGGTAGTTCTGGGCCAGCCACGATAGCCCGGGCAGCCCGCCTTCCCAGGCGCCGCCGCCGGCTGCGTCTGCCGCGGGCTTGCCAGAGATGAAGGTGAACAGTGGCATGAGGACGCCTGAGATCCAAGTGAACACTGGCCGCATGAGCGGCTCCAGCGTCCACATCCCCCACAGGCCGAAGACGACCGAGGGGATGGCAGCTAGCAGGTCGATCACGTAACCGAATGCCGCGGCCAGGCGGCGCGGCGCATAGTGGGAGATGAACAGGGCGATGCCGACCGCGAAGGGGACTGCGATGATCAGTGCGATGAGGGCGGCCAGTAGGGTCCCGAAGACGGTGATGCCAGCGAACTGCCAAAACGTCATGCCACGGGCGAAGCCGACGTGCTTGATGATGTCTTGCCCGGAGGCGACCAGCACGTTCCCAGAGGAGACGAGCAAGAAGATGAACACAGCGGCTAGCAACGCGAGGATGGAAACTCCGGCGGTGTTCGAGATGCCGGCAAAGGCGCGGTCACCGAAGCGGATTTTGGGACGGGCGCTCGTAAGTTGGTCCACGAAAACTCCGATCGTGCATGGACGTGGCCAGCCGGCGAGCTACCGGCCGGCCGCGCGTGCAGAGTTCTAGTTGGTCTTGATCTGGTCGATCGCGCCCATGGCCTGCTTGCGGAGCGTGTCGGAGATGGGGGCGTTTCCGCCGTTGGCGGCGGCTGCCGCCTCCTGTCCGTCCTCGGAGGCCATGTAGGTGAAGTAGTCCTTTACTGCCTTAGCCGTGCCCGCGTTGTCGTACTGCGTGCACGCCACTAGGTAGGAGACCATGACCACCGGGTATGCGCCCTCGACGGAGCCGTCGCGCTTGAGGTCAACAGCGAGGATGCGGTCGGTGGCGTCCTTGGCGGGCGCCGAGTTGTCGACGATCGCGGCGGCAGCTTCGGGCGAGTAGGCGAGGAATTTGCCCGACACTTCGACGGCCACGGTTCCCAGGTCGCCGATCTGCGAGGCGTCCGCGTAGGTGATGGCACCCGGAGTGGACTTGACGAGGTTGACAACGCCGGAGGTCTTTTCCGCCGACTGCGTGCCGGTGATCGGCCACGTGTCTGCCGGCTTGTAGTCCCACGCCGTAGAGGACTCCACGAGGTACTGCTGGAAGTTCTTCGAGGTGCCCGAGTCGTCGGCGCGGTTAACAGGGATGATGGGCAGGTCGGGTAGGGCGACGCCGTCGTTGAGCACGGCGATGGCCGGATCGTTCCACGTTGTGATCTTCTGATCGAAGATCTTGGCAATGACCTCGGCGGACATGTTCACCGACGTGACGCCTTCGAGGTTGAAGGCGATCGCGATCGGCGAGATGTAGAGCGGGACCTCGATGGGGCTTTCGCCGCCGCAACGATCGGTGGCGGCCGTGATTTCTTCCGGCTTGAGCATCGAGTCGGTGCCGGCATAGTCGACGACGCCGGAGATGAACTGGTCGCGACCGGTTCCTGAGCCCGTGGCCTCGTAGTTGACGATTGTGCCCGAGGCCGCGGTGAAGTTGTCCCTCCAGGCCTGCTGTGCGTTGACCTGGGAGGAGGCCCCCGAGCCGTTGATCGTCCCCGAGGTGCTGGTGGCGGTGGTGGTGCCGTTGCTTGTTGTGCCTTGGTTGGGGTCGGAGCAGGCGGCGAGGCCCAGTGCGAGCGTCATGGCGGCGATTGAGGCGACTGCGCGGTTAGTCTTCACTGTGTTCCATCCTTTTGAATGTTGGTCGTGGAGGGTGTCCCCCTCACCACGCCCAACATTAAAGGGCCAAGATTTCCGGCCAGCACACGCCCGGTTAACATTTGGTGAACGTTGACGACGCCGTCGCTGATCGTCACGCCATCAGTCGCGGGCCCGCCGCATCGGCTTTCCGGCTCGGCCGGCGCGCGTCAGGAGGCCCGCACCTTTTCTATCCCGACCACGGTGCTCTCATTGCCTTGGCGGGCGATGTGGACCACGAGCGCCTGGCCGGTCTTCAGCCACGGGTCGGCGTGCGGCAAGTGCCGGGCAAACGCCCGCGGCGTGAGGGCGCCGAGGGCGGAGAGGACCGTGGGGAGTGTGGGCCGGTGAAGGCAGACGACGCTCGGGCGTGCCAGGTGGGCGACGGCGTCGTGAACAAAGTCTGCCACCTTGCCCGGGTCGGAGGCGTGGGCGGCCTCGGTCAGTTGCTCGTGGGCCTCGAGGGCGAGGCCGGTGGCCTGCGCGTAGGGTGCGACCGTGTCCACGCAGCGCTTCCACGGGGAGGTGACGATTCGCTCCACGCCGTACGCGGAGAGGATCTGGGCCAGCCGCGCCGCCCGTTTGGCCCCGGATTTGGTCAGGGGCCGTGTGTCCTCCGGGCCGCGGCCACCCTGGTGCGCCGAACGCTTCTTGGCGCGCGCATGCCGGGCCAGCAGGAGCGGGGTCGTGGCGAGGTGGCCGGCCTGCCACAGGTGGATCATGCGCGCCAGCATTTGCCGGTCGCCGTCGATGGACAGCAACTTCTTGGCCTGCTCGACGCCGACCCAACGCACCTCGTCGATTTCCTTCTTCGAGGCGCGCTTGACCTTGGGGCGCGCCGCGAGGGACGGGTGGGACTTGGGAGTGGGTGTGGCCAGCCAGTAGCGCACTTCCTTCAGCTTCCCGCCGGCGATCGTGTAGTGCTGCCAGCCGAGCGGTGCCCCGAGCGTGACGTGTTGCCCCGTCTCCTCACGCATCTCGCGCACGCAGCACTCGTGAAGGCTCTCCCCGCTCTTGACCTTGCCTTTGGGGAAGGACCAGTCGTCCCAAGTTGGGCGGTGAACCACGAGGACTTCCAGCTGTTCGCGCTGCCGCCACACGATAGCACCGGCACCCCGGACGTCTGGTTTGGGCACGCTTAACCTCCTGTGCTGCTGGTTCGCGTCACGACGCCGACACGACGCCGCCGGCCGGAGCCGCGAAACCCGCGGTTTAGCGGTGATCCGCGACGGTTGCGCGCGCCCGGGCCATCAGCTCGTCCTGGGTATTGGCGAGCAGGTTGCCATCGGCGTCGCGCGTGACGTGCTTCCAGCCGTCAGCCATCATATGCCAGGACTGGACCGCGTCCGACGTGGCGCGGCGAACCATTTCCACCAGGTACTCGATCTGATCGGGCTCCACAATGCGGATGAGCGCCTCGATGCGGCGGTCGAGATTACGGTGCATGAGATCGGCCGAACCGATCCACACCTCCGGGTCGCCGTCGTTACAGAACGCGTAAACGCGCGAATGCTCGAGGAATCGACCCAGGATCGACCGGACCTTGATGTTCTCCGACAGGCCTGGGATGCCCGCGCGCAGGCAACAGATGCCGCGCACCTGGATGTCGACCGGGACGCCCGCCTGGGAGGCGCGATACAGGGCGTCAATCATTCGCTCGTCAACCACCGAGTTGGCCTTGAAGCGAATCCACGCCGGCTTGCCTGCCTCCTTGTTGGCGATCTCGGCCTCGATGCGCTCAATGAGGCCCGACCTGATGCCCGTCGGCGCCACGAGGAGACGATGGAACTTCGCCTTCGGAGCGTATCCGGACAGCTGGTTGAACAGGCGCGTCAGGTCCTGGCCGACGTCGCGTTCGCACGTGAACAGGCCAAGATCCTCGTAGCCGCGCGCGGTCTTCGGATTGTAATTGCCCGTGCCCACGTGCACATACCGGCGCAGCCCGTCCGATTCTTGGCGCACGACGAGCGACAGCTTGCAGTGCGTCTTCAACCCCACGATTCCGTAGACCACGTGGACGCCGGCCTGTTCCAGCTTGCGCGCCCATTCGATGTTGTTCTCCTCGTCGAAGCGGGCCTTGATCTCGACGACGGCGAGGACCTGCTTGCCGGCGTTCGCTGCGCGGATCAGCGCGTCAACGATCGGAGAATTGCCTGACGTACGGTAGAGGGTCTGTTTGATCGCAAGCACTTTCGGGTCATCCGCGGCCTGGCGGATAAAGTGCTGGACCGACGTCGAGAACGACTCGTAGGGATGATGAACAAGGATCTCCTTGCGGCGGATGGCCGCGAAAATGTCCGGGGAACGGGAGGACTCCACATCGGAAATACCACGAGCCGTCACGGGCACGAACTTCCTGTACTTCAGCTGCGGACGATCGAGGTCATGGATGACGTTCAAGCCCGTCAAGTCGAGGGGCGCAGGAAGGTGAAGGACGTTTTCGTCGCGGACTCCAAGCTCACGCGTCAACATCTGCAAGACGCGCTTGGAGATGTCATTTTCGACCTCAAGGCGGACGGCCGGGCCAAAACGACGCCGCAGAAGCTCCCGCTCGAGGGCCTTGAGGAGGTTCTCGGCGTCGTCCTCCTCAACCTCAAGATCCTCATTGCGGGTCACGCGGAAGGTCGAATACTCCACCACTTCCATGCCCGGGAAGAGCGCCTCCAAGTGGGCGCCGATCACCTCTTCGAGCGGAATGTAGGTGGTCTTCCCGTGCTCATCAGCAGGAACGTCCTCCGGGCGATAGGGCCGGCCCTCCGAATCCACCGCGATGAAACGTGGCAGGAGCTGAGGAACCTTGACGCGGGCGAAGAGCTCCTTGTCATTCTTCGGGTTGCGCACCAGTACAGCAAGGTTGAGCGACAGTCCTGAGATGTAGGGGAAGGGGTGGGCCGGATCCACCGCCAGCGGCGTGAGGACCGGGAAGATCTGCTTACGGAAGAACTTGGACAGGCGATCCTGCTCCGTCTCCCCCAGCTCCGACCAGTGCTGGATGACGATCCCGACCTCGGCAAGCTTGGGCTGGACGTCCTGCGCGAAAACGCGCGCGTGGCGTTCCTGCAGCTCCTTCGTCCGGGCCGTGATGCCCTCGAGCGTCTGGCGAGGAGTCAGGCCCGACGCCTTCGTCACCGCCATGCCCGTCGCGATACGACGCATCAACCCCGCCACGCGCACCATGTAGAACTCATCGAGATTCGAGGCGAAAATCGCCAGGAACCACGCGCGTTCGAGCACCGGAAGGTCCTGGTCTTCCGCCTGTTCAAGGACTCGCTCGTTAAACGCCAGCCATGACAGCTCGCGGTCTAGGAAGCGACCCTCGGGCAGTTCGCTGGCACGCATCGCCTCCTCGGCTTCGGCCTCACGCACGAGGCTCTCCGCCTCGTTCACGAGGTCTTCCGTGGACACCGACGCCCCCAGGCGCATCCCCTCAAGCACCCGCGCCCGCAGGTCCGCCATCTCCTGAGAAGTCAGGTCGCCGAGCTCCTCATCTTCGTCGAGGAGCTCCTCCAACGCCGGAATCGGGATGTCCTCCCCCAGGTCAAGGTGGTCGCTCGGAGTGGACTCCACGAGAGCGGAATCGTCCTCAGGCTGGTCGGTAAAATAGTTGTCGCTCATATCCGAATCGTCTCAAACTTTGCCTCAAAGTATCAATGTAAAAATGTCGTTCCCGCCCCAGGCGAAACCGCACTCGTCACGCGGCGAGATCGCGCCTGGGCAAACCGACTCGGCACGCGAGCGAAGGCGCTAGCGCGAGGCGACCGGCGTCGCGCCTAGTCCAAGAAACCCTTCATGAGGCGCTCGCCGGCAACGCGGAACTCCTCGGCCGTACGCAACATCGCCGTGTCGCGGCGGGTGACCTCGGTGGCCATCGGGTGGGCGTCGTCGGCGATCCAGGTGGGCTGCACACGGCCAAGGAAATCAGTCAGGCGGGCCGACCCACGCAAAACGTCGGCAAAATCCCCCTTGAAGTTTCCCTCAAAAACCTTGTCCCACTTCGCGCGCACATCCCGCGGAGCCGGCACCTGCTCGAGTTTACTCGGCTCCGCCTGCCCCAAGGCTTGCCTGGCCGCGGCGTAGCGCTCCTCAACCTCACCGGGGTAGCGGCGAATCCACTCCGAGAGCAGGAAACCGCGCCACAACACGCCCGGCAAGGACTCCTCCGGAGAGTTCACCCACGACTCGGCAATCGTGTCGATCCCCTCCTCGCGGATCAAGGTCAGCACTCGCTCAACAACCTCAGGATCCTCCTCACGCCCGGGGCCGAGAGGCACGATGGCCTGCGCCGAGGTGTGGGCGAGCTCCGAGGTGGCAGCCGTGTCGGCGTCGCCTTCAATCAACTCAATCTGCTCAGGCTTGAGCTGTGCAGGTCTACGTGGTGTTGTCATGATTGCCTCCTTGCTCTGTTGCTCTATTGTCTCGCAGATCACGTTCTACGTGTGGTTGTTAAGCGAGGTCGGCGCGGCGTGTTTGACGCCCGACTCAGAGGTCGTCGGTATCGGCTGCGGCCCGCTCACGTTCGCGCTGGTATTCTTTTCGCATATGCGACCCGGTGTTGCCTCTGTCATCTGATACGCACCCGGGGCTTCTATTTTACCTGGACTACCGCCATAAAACGGACGAGTTTCACACTGAGGAGCCGCCGGCCGGCACGAATGCACACAGCGCAACACCAAGAGTTCGCCCGGCATCTCTTTTCGTTGAGATCCCGGGCGAAAGTATGGTAGGCCCCGTGGGACTCGAACCCACAACCTACGGATTAAAAGTCCGCAGCTCTAACCAATTGAGCTAGAGGCCCTCGCTTGCGCGATCCCGGCGACTAGCCAAGCCATCACCGGTTGTCACAATTCTAACCACATATTGCGTGCGTGGAAAATCCGCAGCGGCCGACCCTTACCTGCCGGCAACCTTTCCGGAAGCTAAAGCTGCACCCCTGAGCCGCGCCGCCCGAGTTCATGCCCGCTCACACCGCGTTTTCCGCGCGGCCTCAACGAGACCAGCACGACGGCCACGCTGATGAGAAGGAGCCCGCCGAGTTCTCCGAGCGTTGGTATCTGGCGGAGCAGGATCATTCCCACCACCAGCGACGTTGCCGGATAGAGCGCGTTGAGAAGAGCGAAATTCCCAGCCGGGATTTTGCTCACAATAAGCACTTCCAGCACATAGGGCACCACCGACGAAAACAGGCCGACGGCAACGATCAGTCCCAACAATTTGAGGTCACTGAGGATGACACCGAAGGTCGGTATAGCAACCCACGCGTAGGCCAGCGTGCCGATGGCCATGCCGATCGCTAGCGAGTCCGGCCCCGTGCCCGCGCGCGCCGCCTTCGAGGCGAGCCACATATACACAGCCCAGGCGATACCTGCCGCTACCGCGCATGCAACGCCCATCGCGACGCCAGGAGCCCGAAGGTCAACCCCCACCCAAGAAATCATGAAGACGCCGGTGAGCGCGAAGACGATTCCGCCCCAGATCCGCCAGCCACGCCCCGTGACGGCCGCCAAGATCACCGGCCCAAGAAACTCGAGCGCGACGGCGGTGCCCAATGGTATTCGCGCAATCGCCTGATAAAAGAGCATGTTCATCGTAACGAGCGCGAGTCCGTACACGGCCGGCACCCACAGCTGACGCGCCTTGATGGCTGGCCGACGCCACGCCATCATCACCAGCGCGCCCACCGCCACGCGGCCCCATGCCACGGCACTCACAGTTGCTGCCGCAAAAAGCGCCACCGCGATCGATGCACCCAAGTATTGAATAATTCCCGAGGCCAGCAGCATGCCCGGCGCGGCCGACCTCATCGTGTTCTCAGTAAAATTTAGGCTCCCCGTCAGGTACTGGCCGGCCTCACCGCGCCACACTCCACTACTTTTGACCACGCGGGTTCCCCTCGCCTTCATCGCCAGATTGGCCCAGTTCGACGACGACGGCCGCGTGGTCCGACACCGGCATCTGCATCACCGTACTCGAGACACCAACAAAGCCTCGGCCAACAACGTGGTCAATCTGGATGATCGGGGCCCAGCTGGGCGACCCGTTCCCCCGGTGGAGAATCTCGAATCGGCTGCCCGGAGTGCCACGCCGATTATTGCGCTTCTCCAGTTCTTCTTCCACGTGCTCGATCCGCAGGTTCATATCCCCGATAAGCACAGCCGGAATGCCCGGGGCGAACTTGTCGAACCCGGTCAGGACGTCCCGAAACTGACGCCGAGCGACGTCCCGCACGGTAGACAGATGCGCAACACCCACGACGAGCGGCCCCTCCGGGCCGTCCAACTGGGCGTATAGGCATGCGCGCCGATCGGGCCACTTCAATCGCCACCCGTTAATACGACCCCGCTTAAGCTCGGAAAGAAAATCGCCTTGTCGCCCGTCGTGAATGAATGGCGTGCGGCGGCCGACCAGCCTGAGCACCCGAGCCCGTTTGACCGGCAATCGAGTGAGCAGGCCGTTGCCGTACCGCCGTCTGGTTTGTGCAAACAGCGGCGTCATCCTGCACTCTTGCGCGACCACATCAAGCTGGTCGACGCCGTGTGAGCGCATCTTGCCGCGATCGACTTCCTGCATCCCGACGACGTCGACCCCCAGTGCCGAAATGGCGCGCGCCAGCACGCGCGCCGATCGAAGGCCAGAGCCGACGGAGCCGCCTCTCCCATCCGCGAGCGCTGCGACAGCCGCGGGTGAGCAGGCAGGGACGGGCTCGCCGTACTGAATGTTGAAGGTGAGAACGCGCAGCATCAAAGCCCCCGCTCAGTCCGCGCTACTCGCCGGCCTGGCCAGCCTCGCCGACGGCCGGCGCGCCGGGCGTTACGCCGTCCGCGGCGTCGTCCGATGCAGCCTCTTCCGAATCCACGACGTCACTATCAGCCACAAAGCGTAGCGACACCGAGTTCATGCAGTAACGCTTACCGGTTGGCGTCTGCGGCGCATCCGGGAATACGTGCCCGAGGTGCGAACCGCACGTGGCGCACTGAACCTCAGTGCGAACCATCCCAAACGAGCGATCCTCAACATAAACAACGGCGTCCTTCTCATTCGGGTCATAGAAGGAGGGCCAACCGCAGTGGGAGTCGAACTTGGTGCTTGAACGGAACAGCTCGGCGTCGCAGGCACGGCAATGATAGGTCCCTGCGCGGTTTTCATGCAGCAGTTCGCCTGTGCCGGGACGCTCAGTGCCGGCCTCCCGAAGCACGTTGTACTCCATCGGCGTGAGAAGGTTGCGCCACTCGGCGTCTGACTTGATAACGCTGAACGTCATTGCCTCTCCTTAAGGTCCGGATCCGTTTCTTCGGTCTGCATGTCTTCTCGAGTTTCCTCGAGTTTACGCTTTCGCTCCTCATATGCCTCATCGCCCGGACCTGCGAAGACCTTAGCGCGCTCCTCCGCCTCCGGTGACCCGGAGAAAATTGCGGACTTGACCGTGGTACTCTTCGGGCTTGGATCCTCGACGTTCGGCACGTCACGATCATCCAGCTCCGCCTCACGCTCAGCTACGGAGATCCTGAGGAGCTTCTCCACGTCACGTGCCGACATCACTTCAGTTTCCTGAGTGTCATGATGCGCGACGCCGAACTCCGGCTCCGGCTCGAACACCGGCGGCTTGTCCTCCTCCCGTTCGAGGAGGCGTGCCATCGTCTGCTCGTTTCGCTGCCGAAGGTCTCCCTTTTCGTCGGCATAATAGCGGGCACGCGGAATCGCCTGCGGGGCCTCCTCCTGAATCCAGCGCACCATCTCCTCACGGACGTGATTGCGCAGGTCAGTGAGCGTGGGCGAGTTCTTGGCCGAGACCACGCACCGCAGATTGATCCGGTCGGTGGCCGAGGCATCGGCAACCTGGAGCACGCCAGTTCGCCCGTCCCACAGATCCGTCTTGGAAAGGATCTGTTCGAGGCGCAGCCGAGCGGCGTCGATCGGGACGGCCCAGTCCGCAGTAATAATGACGTCACCCGTCATGTCCGGTGCTCGGCGCGTCCAGTTCTCGAACGATTGCGTGGTCATGATCGTGGAGGGCACGATTATCCGGCGCCCGTCCCACACCGCCAGCACCACATACGTGAGCGTAATTTCCTCGACGGTGGTGTAGTTACCATTGTGAATCACGATGTCGCCAACGCGGATCGAATCCGTGAACGCCAGCTGAAGACCTGCGAAAACATTACTCAGGGTCGTTTGCGCAGCAAGACCGGCAACCACCGAAATGATTCCCGCCGATGCCAAGATGGAGGCACCAGCCGCGCGAGCGCCCGGGAAGGTGAGCAAAACACCCGCAATTCCAAGTAGCCATACGGAGGCAATGATGACGCGACGCAGAATCTGAGTCTGGGTCTTCACCCGGGCGGCGCGCCCCTCGGACGTCTCCGCCATGCGGTTGTTGATCGCATGCGTCACGCCATCGACAAGTCCAGCCAACGCCCACGTGGCAACAACAAGGAAAAGAATAACAAACGCGTGCTCTACCCAAGCGAGCCATTCCGGAGCAGCAGCTGGCATAACCTCGAGCCGGTAATGAAAACCCAACCAGGCGCCGAGCACCGCAAATAGCATCTCCACGCGCCTGCTGACAGCGCTATAGATTGGATCATACTTGCTTCGACGCGCGAGTACTCGCAATATAGCGATAAAAACTAGGCCTGCAAGCAGACCCAGCAGCAAGCCAGCCCCTATCGTGGCGATCATCTTCACGGCGTCGAAGGTCGCTTCGACAGCCGTCTCCACAACGTCTTTCCTGGTCGCGTCACCGCCGGGATCGGTCGTCGCCATCAAGGGCTCATAGACAAAGAGGTTCATATGACAAGGCTAAATGACCCCTCCGACAAAAAGACCTCCTTTTCGCTCACAACTCAGCTTCCTCTTTCGGTCTAGGTCCGACGTCGTCACCACACCTTGCGCCCGATCGCGGACAGCCCCGCCACCTGGGACCACTCACAACCAACCGCAATCAACTGGCACAGGCCCACTCGTCCAACCCGCCCGCGACCAATCCAGCAAACCTCATGTCAACGTGCAAACCTCGTGTCAACCGACATGGTCTCATGGACAAAAGCGCAACGGTGCGACCGTTACGCGCCTGAGCTGGGTTTTCGCCGAAGGGCAGCACGGTGAAGCAACCGCCATTTCCCTCGCGAAATCCAGAGAAATCAGTGCCAGAAAGCCGAAAACCACAACAGTGGCACAGAACACGTCCAACGAATTTGGCAAGATCGTAAAATCCGCATAAGCTTATCGACGTTCCCCGGTGAAAGCCGGAAACGGAAGAGCCCCTATCGTCTAGTGGCCTAGGACGCTGGCCTTTCACGCCGGTAGCACGGGTTCGAATCCCGTTGGGGGTACGGCTTCGCCAGAAGCAGGAAGAAATTCCAATCTGGCCCTGTAGCGCAGTTGGTTAGCGCGCCGCCCTGTCACGGCGGAGGTCGCGGGTTCAAGTCCCGTCAGGGTCGCAAGAAACTGCCCGGCTACCCGGGCTTTTTCTTAACTAGGCTCTGTAGCTCAGTTGGTAGAGCGTTCGACTGAAAATCGAAAGGTCACCGGATCGACGCCGGTCGGAGC
Organism: Trueperella pecoris; assembly: GCF_014926385.1. NCBI lineage: Bacteria > Bacillati > Actinomycetota > Actinomycetes > Actinomycetales > Actinomycetaceae > Trueperella > Trueperella pecoris. The sequence continues at coordinate 1,838,664 of NZ_CP053291.1, forward strand.
CACAAGTAAAACCCTCGCGAAAGCGAGGGTTTCTTGTTTTGGTTGTGGGTTCCGAGGCCCGCGCGGCTGCTCCCGTGGCCGCCGCAGCCCGTGGCAGCTCCCCGTGACTGCCGCGCATGGCCGACACCCGAACCCCACCCGTGACCGCCTCCCTACTAATCTGATCCGCGCTGCACCAATGTGACGCATATTACTACAGCGCGGGTCAGCTTACTACAGCGGGAGCGGGGCCGAGCCTGTCCGGGCGGGGCCGAGCCTGTCCGGGCGGGACCGAGCCTGGCTGGGCGGGACCGGACCCGGATATTCAGCCGCACTCCCGCACGCCCCCAGTAGAATGGCAACATGTTTGCCCCGAAGGACCCGAACGAATCGCTCCGCCCCCACGATCGCACCCCCGAAACCGCCCCGGCAACGCCAACATCGCCCGACATCCTGCCCATCATTTTCGGGTGGGACTTGGGTGACTACGCCTTGGCCCGCCTCATTCACGAGAGCACGGGAGTCCGCCCGCGGCTCTACAGCCAGATCCACCGCGGCTTCATTGACGATTCGAAGATCCTCGACCTCGCCATCACCGAGCCGCGCGCGATCACGAACCGGGAGAAGTTTGCCGAGCTCCTGCTCGCACTGGGCGAGGAGTTTCCCACCGAGCGCGTCGTGCCGCTCGTCAACACGGACGAAGACGTGCAGCTCCTCGGCGAGCTGCGCCACCGACTTCCGGGGTCGTGGATATTCCCCTACGCACCCGCGGAAGCCATCGCAATAGCTGATTCGAAGACGCGCCTGTCGGCCATCGCCACTGACCTTGGTCTGGCGACGCCGCGCCAAAACCGCATCAGTACCGACTCCCCCGACGCTGCCGCTGCCACTCTCAGCCAGCTGACCTTCCCCATCGTCCTCAAGCCCGACGAGCGCTCCCAACTGACCGTGTTCTTCACCCGCGGGATGGCCAAGGTGCTGCCCTGTGACACGCTTGCGCAGGCCGACGCACACATACGCGACTGGCACGACGCCGGTATCAACGCTTCCCTCACCGCCCAGGAGCTCATACCGGGTGACGACACGACACAGTGGGTCGTCAACGGCTATATCAACCGTCGCGGCGAAGTCAGCGCCATCGGCTCGGGCCGGGTGCTGCTGGGCAACCACGAGCCAAGTCTGCTTGGGAACGCCGGCATTATCCACGTGGTGCCCAACGACCAGCTCATGGACGACGGCGCCCGGCTCGCCACCGCCGTCGGCCTGCGTGGCTTCTTCTCCCTCGACGTCAAGGTCGATCCGCGCACCGGCACCGCCTACTGGCTTGACCTCAACCCGCGCATTGGCCGCAATCACTACTATCTCAAGGCCGGCGGGGTGGACGTGTGGCAGGCGTTCCTCCAGGACATCAGCGGCGAAGACGACGTCGCCGACCAGCGCCTGTCCCGCGAGGCGCTCTACCACGTCCTTCCGCTGCGCATGCTCAACCGCGATTACATCCGCGATCCCGAGCTTTTGCGGCACGTCAAGTCGCTCAAGCGCTCGGCGATCGACCCACTGCGTTACCGTGCTGACCGTCACCCGCGGCGTGCGCTCTTCCGGCGGCTCAACGCGGAAAACATGCGCCGCAAGACCCGCGCCCACTACCCCAAGGCCACCGATTCGGGCTTCTAAGCCGAGGGCCTGTCTCACACGCGCCCCTGCTAGTAGCCCCGGCCCCCTCGCGTAGAATCGAAGGGAACGAAACGAGGAAGAATGCGATTTATTAGACTTCACGATGCGACCTACGAGCGCTTTGCGGCCCACGCCGAGCGGATGTCGTTCACCCAGCTACCCGCCTATGTCAAAACCCGCCGAGATGAGGGCCAGCAAGTCGAGCTGGTCGGCGTCGTAGACGGAACACCCGAGCGCCTCATCGCAGCCGCCGCCGTGGTCATGCAGCCGTGGCGAAAGTTCTTCATCAAAGCCAACCTGGTCTTCGGCCCCACGTTCAGTGAATATTCGGCACAGGCCGAGGAGACCTTCTATCGCGGCCTCATCACCTGGCTGAAGGCAACCCCGCGCGTTGCGGCCGTACGCGTGGTTCCGATGGTGACGCGAGTCCACTACGACGACGTCGAGCCCGGCCCTGAAACCGAGCGCGCAAAGCGTCTCGATGCGTTGATCGGCCAGCTCGGTGGCCTGCGGCTGACGAAGGATTTCAACGACTCCCCCGATATCCAAACCCGCTTTGTGTATGTCAAAGACATTGAGGGCATGGACCTAGCTCAGGTGACCAAGTCGGTGGGCCAGCAGGTGCGTACCGCGTTCAACCGGTGGGGAACCAACGGGGTCGAGGTGCGATTTAACGCGCCGCAGGATATTGACGTGCTTGCCGACATCCTCACCCACACCGCCGAACGCACCGGCCAGGGCGCACCTCGCCAGTCGGAGCTGAACTACTATCGTGAGCTTGCTGAGCATCTCGGGCCGGACGAGGCCTTCTTCCCCGTCGCCGTGCTCCGCCCCGCCGCCTACCTCACCGAGATCGCCACCGAACGCGAAACGATAGATGCCAAGGTCGCCGACTACGCCGAACGTGAGCAGGCTCTGCAGGCCGAGGGCAAGGTCCTGGGCAAGAAGCAGCGTAACCAGCTCAAAGAGCTCCGCTCCCGCCTCGAGGTTCTCAACAAGCGCGAACGCGAAACGCTGGCCGTCCAAGCCGAGCACGGGGATGAGATCGTGCTGGCGGCGTCGTTCTTCATCCATTCCCCCGGCGAGCTGACCTACCTCGTCTCCGGCGCGTACGCCCAATTCAACGACTACTACGGCATCTACTTCATCCACCGCGCGATGTTCGAGTGGGCCACCCAGCACGACGTTCGGTGGTATAACTTCTTCGGCATGACCGGCGACTTCTCGGACGCGGCTTCGGACGCCGGCGTCGTGCACTTCAAGCGCCAGTTTAAGGGCAACGCGGAAGAATACGTGGGAACGTACGATATTCCGGTTCGCCCACTGCAGGCAAAACTCACGAATGCGGTGGGCTCATGAAATTCACAACCATCCCACAGGATATCTACGAGAACTTCATCGCCCACCAAAAGCGCGTCATGTTCACCCAGGTGCCAGCCTACAAGCGCACGCGTGAAGCATCCGGGGCGAAGGTGGAGGTGTTCGGCGTCGTCGAAGAGACCACCGGGAAGGTCTACGGTCTGGCGCTGGCGAGCTACCAGACGTGGTCGCGACTTTTCTACCGAATCAACATCGTTTACGGGCCCGTCTTCGCCGACGACGCCCCCCTCTCCGCCCGCCGCCTGTTTTACACGGGCCTGAAGACGCACGCGAAGCGTAACCCGCGCGTCATCTCCGCCCGCATCACGCCCCCGGAATTCCGGCGCGTCTACGACGACGTCACCCCAGGTCACGAGCTCGCTTCAGCCCGCGAGTTGGATCAGATGATCACCGAACTCGGCGGCCACCGCGTCGTCGCCGATTTCGTCACCCGCGGCGATATCCCCATCACTTACTCCTACATGAAGGAAATCGAGGGGATGGACTTCCCGGCGATCCAGAAGTCGACCGGCCAGCAAGTGCGCACCGCCTTCAACCGGTGGGGAACCAACGGTGTGGAAGTGCGCTTCGTGGATGCCAACCAGATCGGCATCCTCGGCAAGGTGCTTGAGCACACGGCTGAGCGCACCGAGATGTCGGAGGTATCCCCCGGGCAACTCGCGTATTACAAACGACTCGTCGAACAGTTCGGGCCGGAGAATGCGTTTTTGCCGGTCGCGGTGTTGCATTGTACGAACTATCTCACCCAGATCCGTGCCGAGCGAGCCGAGATCGAGGCCAAGGTGGCGGACCTGACCGCGCGCGCCCGCGAACTCGAGGCAGCAGGAAAAGCACTGGGCAAGAAGCAGAAGAATCAGCTCAAGGAACTCCAGGAGCGCCTCGCGGTTCTCGGCCGGCGCGAGGACGAGACCCGGTCAGTGCAGGCCGCCCACGGCGATGAGGTCGTACTTGCTGCCAGCCTGTTCGTCCGCTCTCGCAACGAGTTGCTCTACCTAGTCTCGGGCGCATACGCCGAGTTCACCTCGTACTACGGCATCTACCTCATCCACCGCGCGATGTTCGAGTGGGCGGCCGCCCATGGCGTACAGTGGTACAACTTCTACGGCATCTCCGGAGACTTCTCCGACACCGCCACCGACGCCGGGGTGCTGCATTTTAAGCGCCAATTCATCGGCGACGTGGAGGAATTCGTCGGCACCTACGACCTGCCGATCCGGCCACGCCTCGCGAAGACGCTCAAGGCCCTAGACTAAGGCCGCGCTGGCCGGCCGCGCGGACCAGCTTAATAGGGTCGGAGCATGGGGCAAGGGCAAAGGGCCGGAGCCCGGGTGGCCAGGCCGAAGACTGCACCCCGGGCCGAGCACCCGGGCCCCGACGGTCCTATCGTTCCCGGCTCGCCCCGATCGCGGTCCGCGCGACGAACGCGGCGTACTTGTCCTCCTCGAGCGGCACGTCGATGTTGCCGATCCAGTACACGATGTTGTCCTCGGTGAACTTCTTCTTGAAGTGGGTCAGGGAGTCTTCGTCGTCGTCGGAGAGGATGCCGCCCATGTCGTAGGTCTCGCACCCGGCTTCGACGGCGTGGCGCACTTCCTCGAAATCAAGCTGGTAGGACTGGCCCTTCTGGAACTCGTGGGTGTCCCCACCGTACATGGCGAACGCCTGCTTGCCTTGGATGACCATGAGTGACGTCGAGATGGAGCGGCCCTCGAACATGGAAAAGCTCAGGCGGGTCGAGTCGGGGAAGGCCTCGTAGATGCGCTGGAAGTAACTCATGGGACGGCTCGAAATGCCGTGATGCTCATTCGAGATGCGAACGATCTCGTAGAACTCCGGGATGTCTTCGATCGTGCCCACACGCGTGCTGACCCCGTACTTCTCCCCTTTGCGGATGTGCTTGCGGGTGTTTTTGGAGTAGTCCATGAGGATCTGGTCGGCGCTGCGTCCGCGGATTTCGAGGACCACGTTCATGAGCGGCTGGCTGGAGGAATACGGGTCGCGAGTGAAGGTGATACCTTTGGCGGCATACGCGGCTTCCAGCTCGTCGTCGCGGGCGACCGCCGGGTCGACCCGCAACAGGAATCCCCCGGCCTCGCGCGCATGGTCAGCCGCTTCGCGCACCATGGCCGCCACGAGGTCGACGTCACGCGGGTCGCAGACCGGCCCGCGGCTGGCATAGAAGAACCGCCCGCCGATCTGGGCGTCGTCGATGGCGAGGACCTGCATGGCAGCGTCGATCTTGCCGTCGGCGCGATGGATGAAATGGTAGGCATCCCAATTATTCTTCACGTGGGCCCAGCCGCGAGTTTGGAAGAGGCTGGCGTGTGGGGAGGAGTTCACGAATTCGTCGTATTCGGTGAGGAGGGATTCGTCATCATGAGGGATCAGCATTCTTCCACCTTACGGGAGAACAATGGCCGTGCACAGCCTCGCCGCCCAGTGTCGCAGACACTTGTCGGAGCGCCTGCTTTAGAATAGGTGCGTTTAGTTCGTCCAGCGTTGAGGGGCCAATGTTCAACAGTTACAAGCCGCGTCACGGACGCCAGCTTTCCGACGCCGTCCCCACGTCCGACGCCGTCGTCCCGGCTCTCACCGACGCAACCGGCCCCGACGCAACCGCACCCGATGACGCAACTGGCCCCGACGGCGTCGTGCCCGACGAGGAAACCTTCGCCCAGTCGAAGCAGCGCTCGGCGAGAGCTTCCATCATTATGTCGCTCGGGACGTTGACGTCACGCTTGCTGGGAATGGTACGCTCGCCCATGCTGATGGGTGCCGTGCTGGGCCTCAATTCGCTAGCAGGCAATTCCTTCGACATTGCAAACAAACTCCCCACCTTGCTGTACATGATCATCGCGGGTGGGCTCGTCAATGCGGTCTTGGTCCCGGCGATCGTTAAGGCCACTCGCACCTCGAAGGACTCGGGAGCAGCCTTCATCAATAAACTTCTAACCCTGTCGATGGTCACGCTCGGCGGCATCACGATCCTGTTGACGCTGGCGGCCCCGATCATCGTCAAGATTTACGCCGCAACGCTGGATGAGCAGTGGTATCGCCTCACCGTGCTTTTCGCGCTGTGGTGCCTGCCGCAGATTTTCTTCTACGGCATGTACACGATCTTCGGTCAGATTCTCAACGCCCGAGAGAACTTTGGGCCGTACATGTGGGCGCCCGCCCTCAACAACGTCATCGCGATCGGCGGCTTGGCAATGATGCTATGGATTTGGGGGCCCTCCGACGTGGCCACCTCGTCCGACGCCGCCACCTGGTTTTCTTCCCGCGGGCACTTCCTGGCGGGCATCCACACGCTCGGCATCGCGGCGCAGGCCGGGATTTTGCTCATTCCGCTACGCCGCCTGGGCATTCGCTTCCGCCCCGACTTCCAGTGGCGTGGCTCGGGCCTGGGGCAGGCGGGCCGTGCGTCGTTGTGGATTATCGCCATGATGGTGCTGGGTATGTTCCCCACGATTGCGCAGTCCAACGTGGCGGCCGGGGCAACCATGCGTGCCCAGCTGTCGGGGATGAATCTCGACGACGTCGTGGGCAATCTCGGCTATTCCACCGCCTACACGATCTACTCGATCCCGACCTCAGTGATCACCGTCTCCATCGTGACCGCGCTCTTCACCAAGCTGGCGCAGGCCGCGGTGAACAAGGATTTCGTGCGTGTTCGGGCCGAGGCCTCCTACACGTTGCGCGTCACCTCGACGCTCATGTTCCTTTCGGCCTCTCTCCTTGCCGTGTTGGCGGTGCCGGTCACGCGCATCCTCTCGCCGGGCTCGTCGCCTGACGTCATCTCCTCGATCTCGACAGTCGTCGCCGTGCTCGCGGTCGGACTTCCGGGGGCGAGTGCCATCGCCGTTTTGGACCGCGTGTATTTTGCGTTGGAAGATACGCGGGCGGCGTTCATGGTTGGCCTGCCGTGGCAGGTGATCGGCATCGTCGGCTTCGCGTTGTGCGGCTTCCTTCCTCCCCAGTGGGTGGTTTTCGGCGTCGGCACGGTGATGGCCACGACGAACATCCTCTCCGGCGTGGTCACCTATCTCTTGGTACGACGCCGTTTGGGCGGCCTGGACCTCAACCGCATGTGGCGTACGCACGCGAAGCTGGTGGCGGTAGCTGTCCTGAGTGCGGCTGTCGGCTACGCGATGGTATGGACGATGGGCACGGGAGCGTTGGCGTCGTCGCTGTGGCTGTCGGGCGTGGCGATTGCCGTGATCTCACCGGTCGTCGCAGTGGTTTACTTCTTTCTCATGCGGGCACTGGGCATGCCGGAGGCCGCGGGGCTGACGATGATGCTGGGCAAAATCGCGCGCAAGTTCCGTGGCCGGTGAGCGGGGCTGTGACGAGGGTGACTTCTGCGCCAATACGACAAAGCTCCATCACCCTGCGTCGTAGCGTGGCAAACTAGAGGTATGACTACTTCTACCTCGAAACTGTCCGTTATTGGAGCCGGTTCTGTCGGAACCGCCCTCGCCTACGCGGCGATGATTCGCGGCTCGGCCAAAATTGTTGCCCTGCAGGATGTGAACGAGTCCAAGGTGGAGGCCGAGGTTCTCGACCTTGCCCACGGCACCCAGTTCATGCAATCCTCCTCCATCATCGGCGGTGCATCCCAGGACGTGACTGCTGACTCCGACGTCGTCGTCATCACCGCCGGCGCGAAACAGAAGCCCGGCCAGACCCGCCTTGATCTCGCGGCAAAGAACGTCTCCATCCTCGAGTCGATGCTGCCAGGACTTGTTGAGCGTTCACCGAACGCGGTGTTCATGCTGGTGACGAACCCTGTTGATGTGCTGACCTATGTTGCAACCAAGATCGCGGGTCTGCCCGACGGGCGCGTCTTCGGATCCGGCACGGTCCTGGACTCCTCACGCCTGCGGTGGCTCCTGGGCAAGCGCCTGGGTGTTTCGGCTCGTTCTGTGCACTCGATGATCATCGGCGAACACGGCGACTCCGAGTTTGCCATGTGGTCCACCGCCACCGTCGGCCAGCTACCGTTGCGTGAAGCGTGCACACAGGACGGCAATTGCTTCAGCGCCGAGCAGCTCGATCAGATCGAGCACGACGTCATCAACGCCGCCTACAAGGTCATTGAGGGCAAGGGCGCCACAAACTACGCCATCGGCGTATCCGGCGCTCGCATCGTTGAGGCCGTCCTGGGAGATCAGAAGGCCGTTCTGCCCGTCTCTTCGATTCACCACGGAATCGAAGGCGCCTCCGACGTGGCGATTTCGGTCCCATCGATCGTTGGGCGTGGCGGCGTGGAACGAGCACTTCCGCTCCTACTTGACGAGCGCGAGCAGGCCCGCCTCGACTCTTCGGTGACTGCACTGCGCGACACGATCAAGCTCGTCGGCTACGCGGAATAGCGGCCGGCCGCTTAGCTCCGGGCCGCCCCGGCCCCGCCAACGACGCACCTACGCCCGCGCTTATCCCAGCGCTTATGCCCGCGCGCGGGCCCACTCCCGTTGCGCAAGCACGAGCGCCGAGATCAGGCCGATTCCGAGCGCGATGGCGGAGGCCGTCAGCGAGGTGCTCGTGGCGCTCGTGAACGCTTCAGCAAGCACGTCATGCATGGCCGCCGGATCAGCCGCCTTCTCCGAGAGCTGGCCAATTGCTGATCCTGCGGAGGTGACGGTGACGTCGGTGATCGCGCTTGCCGCCTTCTCGGGCAGCCCGAGCGTAGCGAGCTTGTCAGGCAGGACAGCAGCCAGGCTCGCGGCCAGCGTCGATCCGGCCACGGCCGAGCCGAGGGAGGACCCCAGCTGGCGGAAGGTGCTCTGGGTTGCCGAGCCCATTCCGGAGTGGTCAATCGGCACGTCCGCGAGTACGACGGAGGCGACCTGCGCGGACGCGAGGCCCACGCCCAAGCCGTATACGACCAGGACTCCGGCCATCACCAGCGCGGACAGGCCCACGTGCAGCATGGCTGCGAGCACGGCGATGCCCACGACTTCGAGGACCAGGCCGACGACGACGGTCCACGCTGCCCCGATCATGCCAGCCACATGACGGGCGGCGGCCCCGGAGAAGAACGCGCCGATCGCGAGCGCGGCGAGCACCCAGCCCGCCTCAAGGGCGCCGAAGCCTTGGACATTAATGAGGAAGAGAGGCAACACAAAGAGTGCGCCAAATTCGCCGACGGCGACCATCATCGCGGTGATGTTGCCGTTGGAGAAGGTCGCGAGGCGGAAGAGGCTCAGGTCAAGGAGCACGGCTTTGCCGGCCCGTGCCCGGCGTAGCTGCACCCAGATAAACACGAGGAGGAGCAGCACGCCGGTCACAATCGCGACGAGGGTGGGCGAGATCCAGCCTGCCTCCCAGCGCCAGCTGCCAACGACGGCGTCGTTCTTCATCCGAATCCAGCCGAAGGTGGTGGCCTCGATCAGGCCGAAGACGAGCGTGCCCATGGCGGCGGCGGAGAGGAAGGAACCGGCCCAGTCGATGACGACGTGTTCGCGCGTGCCGGCCGGAAGCACCTTCAAGCCGACGATGAAGATTATCGCTGCGATGGGCGGGTTGATGAGGAAGATCCATTCCCAGGAAAAGGTCTGGGTGATCCAGCCGCCAAGTAGCGGACCGATGGCTGCCATGGCCGCCATGACGGCGCCCCACAGGCCAAAGGCGGTTGCGCGGGATTTACCACGGAAGGTGGCGTTGATGGTTGAGAGGGTGGAGGGCAGCACGAGCGCGCCTCCGAGTCCCTGCAGGCCGCGCGCGAAGAGGAGGAGCGCGGCACTATTGGCCATGGCGGCCAGGAGGGAGGCGACGGCGAAGACGCCAAGGCCCCCGAGGAAGACGCGTTTGGTGCCGATGCGGTCGCCGAGCGTGCCCGAGGTCAGGAGCAGCGCCGCGAAGATGACGGCATAAAGGGAGGTGACCCACTGCGCCTGGGTGAGGCTCAGGCTGAGGTCGGCGATGATGTCGGGGATTGAGACGGCGACGACGGTCGAGTCAAGCACGATGAGCGATACGCCAAACATGACGACGCCGAGGACAATCCAGCGGGACGTGGAGGGCTCCATGGGCAGCCTTTCAAACAGGGCGCGACACCGTGTCGCACCCTCACATTAAACACCCTGCGACACCATGTCGCAAGCGGGCGCGCTCACATCTCAAACGTGGCAGAATGGCACCTATGGTTAAGCCCTACTTCGAGCAACTTGCATACCAGCGCAACGAAACGCTCATCCGCATCCACGACGCCGCCGAAAGCATCATGGCCACCGGCGAACCGCTCACTGCCGGCGCGGTGGCGAACGCCGTCGGAATCAAGCGCAACTCGCTCTACCGCTACATCGACTCCATTGATTCGTTGCGCGCCGCAGTCCTCGCACGCCACTTCCCCGCCTGGATCGAGGCGGTTCACGACGCCGTCGCGCAGGTCCGCCCAGTGCGCGGCGAGCGTACGGCGTCCGGCGAGCGTACAGCGTCCGGTGAGCGTACGGGGCCCGGCGAGTCGGGTGAGCCGGCCGAGTCGGCGGAGCAGAGGCAGGCACGCGCGATCGATGCCGCGTGCGTCTTCGTGGAGGCAAACCTGTCTCAAGCGGCGCTCAGCAGCCACGGATGGCTCGTGAGTCAAGCTGTTGGCCTGCGCCGCGAGGAGATCGAGGGGGGAAGCGGCGGGCACGCGGCGATGGATGCCCTGTTGCTCGAGCTCGTCCAGGAAGCGTGCGCCGGGGGCGAGGCGCCCGATCCCGAGCACGCCAAGATCACCGCCACAATTATTCGCGGGGTGATGTCAACGGGCTTCGCGCTGCTGGACGCGGGCCGGGACGTCGGCGTCGTGGTTGCGCACTGCACGGACGCAACGCGATCGATTCTTACACGCTAGGTTCAGGCTTCGGCGTCGCGATCGCGGGCCTTGCGCGCCTGCGCATACCCCGCATGCCAGACACCGACCATACACGCGACAACCGCGAGGCCGATGAATACCGCCCACCATGGGAATCCTGGCAGGTCGGGAGTGTTGCCCGCACGTTCGACGTCGGCGATGGGTGTGGGCGTGATGCGTTCGCCTGTGACGAGGATTCGGTGGGTGTTGATACCCAGTGGTGTGCAGGTGATGAGAGAGACGAGGTCCTTGCCGTCGACCACTGAGATAGATTCGGTATCGGCGGGGTCGATGACTTGGGTGTCAACGACTCGATAGGTAAGAACTTCACCGAAAGTCTCGATGATGAACGTGTCGCCGAGCGCGACCCGGTCCAGGTCATTGAAGAGTGTCGACTCGGGCAATCCCCGATGTGCGGTGAGGACGGGACGCTGAGAGCGCCCGCCCACGGGCAGCGCGGTGCCGCGGAGGTGGCCCACGCCCTTTGCTAGCGTCGCATCAGAGGTGCCGTGATAGATGGGCAGGTCGACGTCGATGGCGTCGATGCGCAGGCGCCCCATGACTGATGACGCGCCGTTGAGCAAGGAGTAGTAGTCGAAGCGCCCCTCGGATTCAACGTTTGCGCTGGCCTTGTTCTGGTTCGCCTCGACGATGACGCCGCCGACGAGGAGCCGATTGTATTCCCGCGCCTCGGCGATTCGAGCGTCAATCTGTTTACTCGGAAGGCCCTTTTGTTCGTCGACAACGCGCGCGATCAGCGCAGATTGATGATACTGCGAGAACCACGAGGCGGCGAGCGGGTATACGGCAAGCATCACGCCGAGGAGCATGATCGATGAGCCGAACGCTACGAGCTTAGGAAAGATCCAGCGGCGCGGAGCGGCGATGGAGTGGTTGGTGCGATGCCGAGGCATGTATCCCCTCTCATGCAGGGGGCCGCCGAGTTGGCGGCCCCCATGGTGAGCGCTGAGGCGCGACTATGGGCGTTTAGGAGCGACGACGAGCCGCGTAGACCGCACCTGCGCCGAGGCCGAACAGGAGCAGACCCGCTCCGGTCAACAACGCGGTGCCCTGGGCGCCCGTGAGCGGAAGGTCCGGGCCGGTGACCTTCACATTGTCAAAGGACACGGTCTTCACGGTGGCAACATCGGTTGCGGTGAGGGTGACGTCCACGCCCGTGGGGTCAAGGATGTAGCCTGCCGGCGCGGCGGTCTCCTTCACGCAGTAATCCATCTTGTCGCTTTCCTTTGTACCGACGTAGAGAGTCTGGGTGAATTTGCCGTCCGCATTGGTCTTCAGACCCTCGGCAATGACCTTCGCCCCTTGGCCGACAGCTTCGCACTTTCCGAGGTAAATCGAAAACAGCGCATTCGGCAGGACGGTCGAGGTGCCCTTCTCCCGCTTGGTCAGCTCGAGGGTACCCCAGTAGGACTTGCCCTTGCCCGGGTCGCCCGGCTTTCCGTTGAGGGAGAGCCTCACCTCGTTCTCGAGGGCGCCCTTGGCGTCCTTGGTCACCTCAGTGCGAAGCACGACGACGACGTCGAGCGCTTTGTCTGCGGCCTGCAGGAGCGCGTTGACCTTCTTTAGGCCCTGTTCGCTGAGCTTGATCGTCGCGGCGTTGTCAAAATCTCCGGCCTCGAGCAGTGTTCCGCCGAACTTGACCGAGACGACTTCATCGAACTTCAGGCCGTCCGGCAAGGAGTCGATCAAAGAGATTTCCGTGTAGGCAAAGTGGACCTTGGGCAGCTCGGTCTTGACGGTCCAATCGAGCACTGTGCCAGGAATGAACTTGCGGGGTTCTCCCGCTTCCTTGGTGATCTTGCCGGGGGTTGTTAGCTCGTTCTTGGGGTAGGCGACGACGTCGTAGTCCCACTCGTTCGTCTTTGCGATGGGCATCGGAAGCGCGACGAGGAAGGGAACGGCGGCGGTAGCAACAAGATTCGTGCCGGGATCGGTTTCCGTCACCTTGTAAAGCCCCTGCTTAAGGGAGAGCCGCTCGGTGCTGCCGTCCTTCTTGGTCACAACCTCAACGGAGGTGGCTCCCTTGGGTTCACATACGGACTCGATGGTAGCCTTCGAGATAGCTTCCCAACCGGCGGCACTCTGTAGCGATGGGGCAACGCATTCGCCACCGACCATCGTGCCGACCTGCTGAATCTTAAACTTCACACCCGCGACCGGGTTGCCAAGAGTCGTCTTATCGATCTTTCCGGTGTACTCCTGGGCGCCCTGGTCACCCTCGTGCTTGTGGAGCGTCAGGCTCACGGGCTTGCCGCTATCCGGAACATTGAACCCAGCCTGGGGGTCAGCGCTTGCAACCCCAGCCATCCCGAGCGACGCGATCGCCACCGCGGCCGCGAGCGCTCCAACGCGTTCGAACTTGGTCTTCATAGCCATTGTGGTCTTTTCCTTTCTGCGGGGTCTCCCCCGGTTTTCCACTCGCGCTCAGCGCGTCAAAATCTTTATGCCCGACGACGAATCGCGAAGGTGAGCGCCATGCCGAGCAGCATGGTCAGCACCCCTCCGTAGAGGTAGGCGTCTCGGCTCATTCCACCCGTGAGAGGAATGAGCGGCGCGGTAACCTTCTGGTTCTTGATGTGTCCGAGCGTGATGGGCAGGTCCGGGTTACCCGTTCCGTCGACGACGAACTCGCGAGGCGTGTCATCAACGATGTATCCCGCGGGGGCTAGGGCCTCGGTCAGGGTGTAGGTGCCCCAATCGAGTCCGTCGACCCTAAATTCGCCTTTGGCAGGATTCTTGTCAGGACCGCCACACGCGTCGGAGGAAGCGGCAATGCAGTCGACGATGGGCGTGCCGCCGGGCAACTGGCCCGGCCCCTTGAGCAACCACTCGGATCCGCCGAGTTTGTTATCGACTGAATCGGAATCGACCTTGGTCCACGTCACTGACCCCGGTCGCTTCGTCAACGTGTTGGTGATGGTCCACGTCCCGCCCTGCTCGGCCGCATGAGGCGAGTAGCCCGCCGGGACGTCTACCTCTTCGACCTTGTATTGGATCGGCTGCCCCTGCTTTCCCTGGGCGTACTTCGGCTTGCCGACGAAGGTATACGCCCATTCGCCGTTCTTTTGGTCAATGGGCTGGCGGTCAACTTCTTCCCCGTCCGCCAGCAGGCGCACAACAACCTTAGCCGGACGTCGGCCTTCGAAACCGGTATCGCCTTCCCACTTCTTGATCACCGGGATATCTACGACTTCAGGAACACGCTTGTTCGTCACCGTGAACGTGGCGCCGGTCTTGTGCACCTGAGGCGCCTCGTATCCATCGACGCGCACTTCCTCGATCGTGTAGTCAATCGGCTTGCCGTTTTCAGATTCAGCGAGCCCATCGAACGCAAACGTCCACCTCCCCGTGGAATCGGCCTTCACCTTCCGGGTGTCGTGGATAGCCTTGTTCTTGAGGAGACGGATCGTGATTTCCGCTGGGCGCTTGCCGTCGCGGTCGCCGTCGTCGTCCCAGATCTTCTCCCCGCTGATGGAGATCTTCTTCAGGTCGGCGAGCCTGTTCGTTGCGCGCAGCTTTACTTCAGCCTTCGCGTTCGGAGCAAATCGCAAGGTCGCGACGCCGTCTTCCACCGTCACTTTCGCACCCGAGTCAGGGTTGAGAACCTCGTAGGAGACGGTGGCTCCCGCGGGCAGGTTATCTTCGCGGATCTGGCACACGGCCGACGATCGGGTGGTCACGACGTCCGAGGTTTGGCCGGCTTTCAGCGCGGCGAATTTCTCGAAGCCGTCGCCCAGGCACTTGTAGGAAAACTCGTAGGCTGCGGCGGTATTGGCGCCCTGCTCGCCAACGACTTCCTTAGTAAGAGAGAAGCGAACTTGCTCACCACGAGCGCTTCCACCAGCTCCCGGAATCTTCACCGTGGCTGATTTAGTCTGATCACCTTCCGGCGTACCAACAAGCTCTGCAGAATTGACAAGCTCATCAAGATCCTTGTATCCGGGGAGCAGCGTGGCGCGCATGATCACGACTAGCGATTCACCGTCGTTGATGTAGATCGGCCCTGGAAGCGGTAGCAGATCGATGTGGATGCCACCTGTGGCATCTTCGTTGCAGCGGTAGCGGGCGTCGTCGATAGGGTGGTCCTTGACGTATGAGCCGTTGACGACTCGGTTGACCACTGTCACACCTTCGCAACTCAGCTTATACCCCTGTCCGCCGCGATCGACGATGCTGACGGGCGTCTTCCAGGGTCCCTTTTGCGCCGTGGCAATACCGAGATACCACCGGAGCTGATTGTCCGACGTCAAGTGGCCAGTCTTTCCGTTGCCATGAACGTGACCGCCGGGGCCGGTCTCGAGGACCTTGCCCTTGAGCGTGGTTGAGGAGCCCTCACATGTCCTGAAGTATAAGTCGTATGCCTGTCCCTCAGACACCTGGTACTCATCCCACATGACCGTGAAATATGCGTTACCGGCAATATGACCGTGGGTTCGCGCATACTCGGTGAGCGTGAACGTCACCTGCTTGCCCTGCCACGTGGCGTTCGCAACCACATCCCCGTTCTTATCACGCAGGTCGAAAGTATTCGAGCTCGTGTGCGGCTTGAGCTGATTAGGCAGTGTCACCGTAAAGGTGTCTCCCGGATTGGCATCAGGCCTTACTTGCCAATCAAAAGCGACCTTGGTGAACCCGTTTCTGTAATCGACAAAATCGTTACCGTTTTTCCAGTGAAGGTTGCTGACGCTACCAACACACTGTTGCGCCGCTTGTGCCGCATGCAAAGGCACCAAAAAGGCAAAGAGCGCCAGAATGGCAACCATCGCCGGCGCAATATACCTCCGTCGAGTTTTCCCCATGAATAACCTTTCTCATTAGGCCTTCGATACGTTGGAATGTTTACTCATCCGAGCGTAGAGGGGCGTTCCGGCGGCGTCACCTCCACCCGGTGGCGTCTTACCGCCAAAGCCGAAATCGGCCAAACCATTTGATGCGCTAGATCACACGAATAAGCCCCTAGGGCGACCCGCAGTATTAGATAATTCGATACCTTTCTATTAACTGGGCAAACACATCACCCCGGGACGTTCCACAGCGATAACTTCAGGAGCCAGCAGGATGCCGCAAAGACGGATTCTCAAAGAGATTGGAATTACTCAGGAAGCTGAGGACGCCTACTTTCTCGGCCTGCGCACCGACATCCGCCCCACGGATCCCGCCGTCGTGGACGAGTTAGTCAGGGCGGGCCTGTTGCAGCAGACCCCGTTTGGCACCCAGCTCCTTCCCGCGTCCACCGCGATGCGGCAGCTTCTTCAGCAACGGGAAGAATCCGTCACCCGCACGCGCGGCCTCCTCGCCGATCTCCTCAGCATCGAAAACCTGACCTACAAGGGCTTCAGGTTCACAGCGGATGCGGACGAGATTCGCCAGTGGTACGGCCTGGTAACCATGCAGGCCACGAATATTCTGCGCATTTTTGACCGCCCACCCTACCTTGATCCGCACACGCTCTCCCCGACAATGGAGCCGCTCGTGGACAAGCAGGTCACTATCCACACGATCTACCGCCGCCAAGAATTCGCCTCCGAGGCCTTCCTTCAGGTCGTGCGCGATTCGGTGGCGCACGGCGAGGTGGCACGAGTCGCCGAGGGCCTTCCCTTCCGCCTGATCGTGGCGGACGAGTCCGAGGCGCTCATTATGTGGACCACGGAGAACGAACCCAACGCGTTCCTGATCGCCAACCAGAAGGTTATCAGCCTGCTCATCCACCTGTTCAACGATCTGTGGAAACGCGCGTTCGAATTCCGATCCCCCACCTCGACGACCGACAAGATCGCCCCCGAACTCCACGACATCCTGGTTCTCCTCGCGCTGGGCCTGCCGGATGCTGCCATCGCCAAGCGTCTAGGACTCTCCGAGCGCACGATCGGACGGCGAATCAAGCATCTCGCAGATACCCTCGGAGTCGAAAGCCGTTTCCAGATTGGCATGCAGGCGGTTCGTTTCGGCCTCATCTAACGACGCCGCGCGCCGCCCCGCCGGCCGGATCGAGCCCGCCCGGCTTGCGGCCTTACTTGCGCGCCTTCCTCTGGGCGTTCTGCTCTGCACGTAGATATTCTTGGTGGCGGTCAAAGTGGTTGAGAAGGTCGTGGATGATCGCCTCACCCGAATAGCCCATGACGTCGTAGTCTTGTCCGCCCGCGGAGGTGTGCACCTCCAAGCGAACCGACCGGTCGTCGTCTTCGGAGAAGCGTCCACCATAGACCACAGCGGGGGCATCCACTGCCACAATGCGGTAGACGAACTGCTCCACGCCGTCGAACGCCATGAACTTCACCCGATCGTAGACCAGCGTGTCGGCGCCGACGTCCTCAAGGATGTCGTCGTCGCCCCGAATGACCTTGGCCTTGAAAGCCCCCTGTTGCGTCATCTCGCGCGCGAGGGTCTCGAGGGCCGGCTGGACCACGCGCCCGATGTAGCTGCTCGCCTGCCCCGGGGTGACCTGCCCGAATACCTGCGCGAGGCGATCTTGCCAAGAGGCCTCCACGCCCGTCATGCCTGCACCCGCGCCCGCGATCACGTTGCGTTCCGAATGGGCGTGGCTCTCGCGGCGCCGCACATCACGGTAGACCGTCTTATAGAACCCAACCATCGCGAACACCATGACGAAAGCGAAAGGAAGGCCCATAATGACCGTCGCCGACTGCAACGCGGGAATGCCACCCACGATCAGCATGCCGATCGTGAGCACCCCGGTCACGGCGGCCCAGAACATACGCAACCACGGTTTGGCATCGGTGCGCGGGGTGGGAAGATCGCTGGAGAGGTTCGCCATGACCAGCGCCCCTGAATCGGCGCTGGTGACATAGAAGAGGAAGGCAACGAAGGTCGCGATGAGCATCAGCACACCTGAGCCTGGCATGTCTTGAAGCAAAGAATAAAAGCCGAACTCGGGAACCTTGACGGTCTGCTCGGCAAACGCCAGGTCGCCGTCGTGAATAATACGGTCAAGCGCGGCGTTGCCGAAGATAGAAATCCACATCACGACGTACAGGAACGGCACCGTCATACAACCGACGATGAACTGTCGCAGCGTGCGGCCGCGCGAAATGCGGGCGAGGAACATGCCCACGAACGAAGCCCAGGCCACCCACCACGCCCAGAAGAACAGGGTCCACCAGCCCTTCCAATCTTCCGCGCTGGAGAAGGCCATCGTGTCGAGGGTCATGCCGGGGAACATGGCCAGCAGATCGCCGACGTTCATGACGATCGCATTCAACAGGAACGACGTACGCCCGCCGATCAGCACCCACAACGCCGTGATGATCGCCAGGATCACGTTGAGCTGGGAGAGAATGCGGATGCCCTTGGCTACGCCGGATACCGCCGACACCGTGGCGAGCGAGACCGCCAGCACGATGAGCGCCACCTGGGCGGGCAGGCCCTGCTTGATTCCGAAGATGAGCTCCAATCCCACGTTGATTTGCACGACGCCGATGCCGAGCGTCGTCGCCACGCCGAAGACTGTTCCGAGGATCGCCGCAACGTCCACCAACTCCCCCAGAACGCCGTTGACGCGCCTGCCGAAGATCGGTTCGAGGGCGGAGCGGACGGCAAGCCTACTGCCGTGACGATAGGCGAAGTAGCCTAGGATCATACCCATGAAGGCATACATCGCCCAACCTGTCAGGCCGTAGTGGAAGATGGTCCACACCGTGGCCTGCTCGGCAGCCTCAATCGACTGCGGTGCGACCTGTGGCGGCGCCATGTATTGGGAGACCGGCTCGGCCACCGAGAAGAACATGATGTCCGTGCCGATACCGGCCGCGAACAGCATCGATGCCCAGGCAAACGTGGAAAACTCCGGCCGCGAATTGGCAGGGCCGAGGCGCAGGTGGCCGTAACGCGACATCGCAATGTAGAGCACGAAGAAGACGATCACGGTGGCCAGCAGAATGTAGAACCACCCAAACCATTGGCCGATCCGCGCGGTGGCCGCGCTCAGTACGCTAGCCGCCGACTCCGCCCCGAAAATCGTCCACAGCGTGATCGCGATGATCGAGACCGCCGAGCCGAAGAAGACAGCCGCCTTGAGCTTGACCGGCTCCAACGCCGCACGCTCTTCCTTTTTCAACATCTGGGTTGCCATGCGCGTGGGGGCGAATTCGTTTTCGGAGACCTGCGGGTCGGTCGTCTCAAACTCGTTGGGAGTCTGGCGCGATTCTTGCATCGTTATTCCTCATCCATGCCGAGGCGGCCGTGCTTCGTCGGCTAACCGCGAAAAACAGCGGCATTCCTGCCTAGGCAGAATATCACGCGCGGCCCGCACGCCCCGCTAGGCCCGGAGCGCAGGTAGGACGTGGGCACACCGGGCTACGCCGTCGTCTCTCCTCACGCGGTAAGCATAAATTCCTCCGCGGAAGCGCAAGGTCAACGAATCGAGTCGAAAAGTGTAGTCATTCCATGCGAAAATAGGGGCAAAGACAAAGGAGTACCCGTGACTGATAACGAATCACACATCCCACAAGGTCCCTCCACGCTCTCCGGCAAGGGCCCCGTGGCCAGCGGAGGGCAATCGATTGGCGAACTCGTCGCGAAGATCACCGCCCAGTTCTCGGCGCTGGCACGTGACGAAATTTCCTTCGCCAAACTGCAGGCAGTGGCAAAGGTCAAGAAGCTCGGCATCGGAGGCGCGCTCTTGGCTGTCGCGGGGGTTCTCGCGCTCTACATGCTCGGAACGCTGCTCCTCGCGGCCGGCTACGGCCTTGCAACTGTCATGCCTCTTTGGGCGGCTTTCCTCGTCGTGTCGGGGATTTTGTTGCTCATCATCATTCTTCTCGCGGCGGTCGGACTTCTGCGGATCAGGGCTTCGCAGAAGCACGTGATTGACCCGAAGGCGGGGCTGAAGAAGGATATCGACGCGGTTAAGAAGGGAATGAACTAGTGACTGCTGTGAGCCAGAAGAAGGCCATTGATTACGAAGCACCCAAGGGAGTTCCGGACAACCGCACGGCGGAGGAAGTTGAAAAGGACCTTCAGCGTGTGCGTGAGGAGCTCACCGCCACGGTGAATGAGCTGGCAGGCAAGCTCCATCCTGACAATCTCAAGAAGGAGGCTCGCGCCTACACTCAGGCCAAGTTTGGCGAGCGCAAGGAGCAGGCCATGGGTCTGGTCGCGGACGCCAAGTCTGGCGACAAGCGCGCACTTGCCATCCTCGGCACAGCCGTGGCCGTCGTGGCGCTCTTCGTCTTGCGGAAGATCCTGAAGTAGGGAATGCCGGCTTAGCGCGGAGCATTTTACGTAGTTCTGGGGGCGGCGGTGAAACTTCACCGCCGCCCCCACTATTGCTGTCTACGTCTGCGTCAGACAACCGGCGCAAGCCTGGGCTCCGTCATCGAGAACCCAGGCTCCGGTACTGGGAAACCTCAGTCCGTTGCCGGCTCCTGCGACCGCCGCATCGTCTCAAGAACTTCCTTGCGGGGGAAGCGGCGGTGTCCGCCGAGAGTACGAATCGACGGCAACTTGCCGCTGTCGGCCCAACGCGCGACAGTCTTCGGGTCAACCCGGAAAAGTGCCGCCACCTCCGACGGCGTCATGAGCTCAGTCTCGAAATCCATCTGTATATCCTTGCTGTTGATCGGGACGAATCGCATGGTGGTGAGCTTCGCCCCAGGTGCGAATATTCCCCTGGGTGCCTAGACGCATTCCCTCCACGAGACATAAAGGTCGAATATTCACGTGTCTCTACCATTTTATTAAGCCGCCCACACTGTCACAAACCCAAAAGGAATAATAGAATTACTCAATTTAAGTAGCAACAATACGAGTTTCGCAACGTAACGACTTCATTATGATCCAGTCGAGGGTCGACCACAAATTAGGCATCACGCGCGATACAGAAAATACTACTACTATTTTCCCCAACGTAACAGTGACTTTAGATTTGGTTTAGCGCCACGTGGAGATTTGGACCTACTTCAGGGTAAAGTATGACGCACGAACCATTATTGAGATAACACGGAGCCGCACAACGTGCCTGCTCCAAGACGAGTTGAGGGGGGTCGAGCCAATATGGGGCGCGGCCGTCAAAGAGCCAAGCAGCGTAAAGTCGCACGCAACCTGAAGTACTTCAGTCCAGAAACCGACTATGAGGCACTCGAAAGAGAACTCACCGGTGGTGTGGAGTCGAAGGACGAATCTGACGACTACGAGGATTACGAAGACTGGGACGAGTACGATCCCGATTCGTACGAGGTACCTCCGGCAACTGACGAATGGGACGAGGACGACTGGGCGCCTAAGCGCTAACGTCCATCTCCAACACACGAGAGAGCCAGCCACCCAGCTGGCTCTTTGGTGTGCCCGCGGGCGACGCGTTGCCTGCCGGGCGGCGGCTCCCGGCTCCCGGTCCGACCCTCGGCCCGGCGCCTCGCCGAAACCGCGCTAACCTGATCGCCGCTGTATTAAAATACGCCAGACTAAAACAGCGCCGGACAGCCTAATACAGCGCGAGCGGCTGAGAGTGCAGGGCGACACCCACGGCGACAGCGGGAAAAGCCCGCGGGGCCCCACCCGGCCTATCGCCTACTCCACGACGCTGAAATGCGGGCCATCCCCCTCGTTCGTCAGCCGCACGCGCACCTTCGTCCCGGCCGGCACGCGCGCACCCACGGCTTCCACCTCCAACGCGGGATCAAAGATAGCGATGCGTCCGCGCTCCATGCCCGCTGGGTCATCCTTGCGAGGCTTGAGGGTGTCCACGACGACAGCGTCGAACTCCTCGCCCTCTCGGCCACGCAAGGTCAGCGCCTCGACGAGGCTCATCGCGTCTCGCTCCAACTTGCTCGTGCGGTGCGCACCCGCGGACATCAGCGCGGGTAGTTCGCCGAGCGACGTCGTCACCCACGTGGGCACAGGTTCACCAGCCACGACGCTTCGACACGTCTCCAGCCCGAAGCGGTCGACCAGTCGCCGCAGCGGCGCGGTGACGTGGGCGTACGGGGCTGCGATAGCGCTATGCTCGAGGCTTGCGTCCGCACCAACCTCGGGTTTGCCCGCTTGGCCGTCAGCAACGGGCAGCGCAAGGTAGCCGGCTCCTCTAAACAGCGACGCCGCCTCGTTCATAAAAGCCAGAGCCGCAGGGTGGGCGGGGTTAAGCTCCCTCAAGAACGCCGGATAATCGAGCTCGGCCGGCCATACGAGCCCAAGCGCGAGTGCCGCCCCACGCAATTGCTCAACATCTTTTTCCCGCGCGGGCGGCAGCGTCCGCAACAAACCTATATTTGCCCGGATCATAATCTTGGCGGCCTCCATGCCGGTCATCAACGACAGCTGAGAGTTCCATCCCTCCACGTCAGTAAGCTGACGGAATTCGAGGTGGAAGCCGTCAGCGTCGCGGGCAACACGCTGCTCGGGCAGGTTCAGGGAGATGCCGCCGCGTTCTTCCTCTAGGACCTGCCGAAGGCGGCCAAAGCGCGCCAATGCCTCAGCCAGGTCGTCCGGAACGTTTGCGGGTAGCTGCTCTTCGCCGTCGTACACGGCCTGGACCTGAGTGTATGTCAGTTGTGCCCGCGAGCGCACCCGCACCAGCTCAAGGCCTGTGGTGGTGACCTCGCCGCGACCATCCAGCTCGAAGCGCCACAGGTAGGCCGGCCGGTCTTCCCCGGGTAGCAGCGAGGCGACGTCGGTGGAAAGGACCTCCGGGTGGAGCGGGATGGAACGGTCGGGCAGGTAGATTGTGGTGGCCCGCCGGCGAAGTTCGTCATCCAGTGCGCTTGCGGGCTTGACGAACATGTTCAGCGCCGCGATCGCGTAATACACCACGCAGGTTGGAGCAGCGTCGATACCCGCGCGCACGGCGTCGTGGGAAAAGTCGATGTAGACGGCTTGGTCAAGGTCGCGCGAGCCCTCCGGGTCAATCGTCACCAGCGGAATATCGCGGCGATCGGGCAGGTGGCGGAAGTCGCGAGGTGACGCTTCGGCGTCGGCGACGGCCTCGGCGGGGTATTCCAGGCTCACCTCGGCCTCGCGAGCGAGCTGGCCGATAGCGGCGCTGACGTCCTCGAGCGGGACGACATTGGGGTTGATAAATCGTTGACGCACGTGACTCGCCTCAGCCTTCGAGGTTGTCGGCGCGCAACTGAGCATCGCCGAAGAGCGGGAAATAGGGGCCCAGGTCGGCGCGCACGCCCGACTGGGAAATCTTCGATGGGTCAACCGCGTGCCCAATGACCGCGTCGAGCCACGTTGGGCCATCCATCTCGACGACGTTCGGCGGGGTGCCTCGCGTATGAGTCGGGCCGGGGATAGCTTGGACCGCCCCCACCCACGGGATGCGAATCTCGACGCTGCGGCCCGGATGCCGAGTGGCAAATTCTTCGAGCGCGAAACGGACGGCCGTGCGCATATCGGCGACGGTCAGGTCGCAACCGGCCGCATAGGCACGCAGCAGCCCCATCCCTTGAGCCTCATCGATACGACGCTTCATGGCAGGAGTCTACTTGATCGCCACGCACGACGCCGTCTGCCCCGCCTCGCGGCCAGCACGACGACGCCCGCCCGCAAGCCGTCCGCCCCGCCGTCAGCCACCCGCGCGGGGCGGATACAGGGTTGGCCCGATCATTACGACCGTGCCAACCCTGCGACTTTATACCACGCGGAAACGGGGTTAGATCACGCCCTGCTGGAGCATAGCGTCGGCAACCTTCATAAAGCCGGCAGCGTTAGCGCCAACCATGTAGTTGCCCGGCTGGCCGAGCTCCTCGGCCGTCTTGAGCGAAGTTGCGTGAATGTTATGCATGATCGCTGCCAGGCGAGCCTCCACCTCCTCGAAGCTCCAGGACTGCAGGGCGGCGTTCTGTTGCATCTCCAGCGCAGAGGTGGCCACGCCACCGGCGTTTGCGGCCTTGCCAGGCGCATACAGGATGCCCGAGTCCTGCGCCACCTCGATGGCACCCGGGGTCAGCGGCATGTTCGCGCCTTCAGCGATGAGCTTGACGCCGCCCATCTCCATCGCGCGCACGTCGTTGGCGTCCACCTCGTTCTGGGTGGCGCAGGGAAGTGCCACGTCGGCGTCGATCCCCCACACCTTGCTACCCGCATGGAAGGTCGCGTTCGGGCGAGCCTCGGCGTACTCGGAGACGCGGCCGCGGCGCACTTCCTTGATTTCTTTGAGGAGAGCAACGTCGATTCCGTCCGGGTCGTACACGGCCCCGGAAGAGTCCGAGATCGAGACGGGCTTGGCGCCCACGGCGTGTAGCTTCTCGATGGCGTAGGTGGCCACGTTTCCGGAGCCGGAGACGATTGCGGTCTTGCCCTCAAGGGAGTCGCCAATCTCGCCGAGCATTTCGTTGGCGAACATGACCAGGCCGTAGCCGGTTGCCTCGGTGCGGGCGAGCGAACCGCCCCAGCCGATGCCCTTGCCCGTGAGCACGCCGGCTTCGTTGCGGTGCACGAGGCGCTTGTACTGGCCGAACATGTAGCCGATCTCGCGTGCACCCACGCCGATGTCACCGGCAGGAACGTCGATGTCAGAGCCAATGTGGCGGGAGAGCTCCATCATGAAGGCTTGGCAGAATCGCATGACCTCGTCGTCGGACTTGCCGTGTGGATCGAAGTCCGATCCGCCCTTGCCGCCGCCAATGCCCTGGCCGGTCAACGCGTTCTTGAAGATTTGCTCGAAGCCGAGGAACTTGATAACGGACAGCGTCACCGACGGGTGGAAGCGCAGGCCGCCCTTGTACGGTCCCAGCGTGGAGTTGAACTGGATACGGTAGCCGCGGTTGACCTGAACCTTATTATTGTCGTCCTGCCAGGCCACACGGAACATAATCTGACGCTCGGGCTCAATAATGCGCTCGAGGATTGCCGCGTCCTGGTAGTCCTTCCGGTCGAGGAGGAGCGGCTCAAGGCTCTCCATGACTTCGCGGACTGCCTGCTGGAACTCAGGCTGAGTGGGGTTACGCTTCAGCGCCTCTTCATAGACACGTTCAAGCTGTGCATCCATTCCTACTCCTTACATTGAACAAGCGGCCGAGCCCACAAGGCTCAACCGCTTGCAACAATAATTGACGCAAAAACAACCACAAAAGATTTCTCAATTATTGGTCAGTGTTTCTTTGCTCATAGGACCCAAAACTGTGCACGTGTTGCCGGATTTCTTGGGCTTTCTCGGCAGTTGCTTCTCGATCGGTCAACAACTCGTATGTATCGATCACGATTGACTCCATCGCTTTGGCGACCGACTTAACAAGCATCTCCTCCAGCGCGCCGCGTTCGATCTGCGCGAATTGTTGCTGTGCTTGGCTCAATTGTGGGCCTTTGAGTTTATTGGGACGTTGAGCCGCATCGCGCGCCACAAGGCGCGATTCCGCTATTCCTTTAAAGATCGAGATGATTCCAACTAACCAGGCGTGAGCGACCCCCTTGAATAGCGGGTGTGCCACCATTTCTTCATCCGCCTCAAACAGAGGCATCCACGCTTGGATTAACGAATGCTCTACCCGAGCAATGAGCTGTGCATCCGGGTCATCTTCAAACTCGGAAACGAGTTGGAAACGGTACAACGCTGGATTGTCATCAACAATGTCGAACAGTTTAGCGACGACGGCACCCAAGGTATCCCGGAAGCACCCCCCCCCCGCTAGAAAGAGACTTATGCCCAATTTCGTCTATCAAGCTGTTGATGGTGTGTTGCCCAATGGCGTATTGCAAGCCTTCCTTGTCCCCGAAATACTTGTAAAGGATCGACTTCGAGGTCTTGGATTCGGCGGCGATCTGGTCCATCGACGTGTCGTAGCCGTACTTCTTCACCGCGGTGATCGCCGATTCGATGAGTTCACGACGCCGTTCGTTGCGGTGCTCTTCCCACCGCGTGTTTCGCCTGTCTTCCTTGCTTGCCGCCACAGACACCACGTCCCCCCCCCTCAAAGCCCGCCGGCTGCCCGGAGGGCGCTATTGCCTACAGATAGTGGTCACGCGGAGCTAGTTGTGACCACAATCCATTCTTAAATTACATGTTTCAGACTAACAGGAACGAGAACCCATTTCATTGACGATATGCCAGAGAAAATATGGTGATTATTCACCCATGAGGACCGACTGCACGAAGCGATAGCGCGAGGCCATCTCATCCACGACCTTTTTTGGCAGGATAGGTGGCGAACCAGCACCGCGGATCCACTCACGGGCCTCATCCTGGACGACGTAGCGAACATAGTCCTTGCCGAAGGAACGCGGATGACTCCCGCCGACCTCGTCGTCAAGCCAGTAGGTGGCCGAGTCCGGCGTGAAGGCCTGGTCGGCCAGCACGAATTCGTCGTCGCCATAGTCGGACGAGGCGCCGAACTCGAGCTTGCACTCCGCGATCACCAGGCCCTTCTGCCCGGCAATCTTCTGCGCGCGCTCGTAGAGGGCGAGGGAGATTTCACGCAGGCGCTCCGACGCCTCCGTACCGACGATCTCGCCCATGCGCTCGAAACTAATCGTTTCGTCGTCGCGCCCCACTTCGCCCTTCAACGCCGGAACGAACAACACCGCAGGAAGCTTCTCCCCCAGCGCCAGGCCGGCAGGCTGATCCACGCCACCAATGCGGCCATCGCGCGAATACTCCTCGAAAGCCTTATCGGTCATGTATCCCACAACCGTGCATTCGATCGGATACATGCGCAGCCGCTGAACGATCATCGCCCGGCCCGTCACCTCGTGCGGCACGTTGTCCGAGAGGTAGTGGTTGGCCACGACGTCCTCCAGCTGGCGGAACCACCACGTGGAGATGCGGGTTAGAATCTCGCCCTTGCCCGGAATGATGCTCGGCAGGACTCGGTCAAGAACGGCGATGCGATCGGAGGCCACGAGCATGGCCGTCTCACCACCCGAGTGGGCAAGCGTGTGAGCCGGCTGGTACATGTCATGGACTTTGCCCGTATAGATGCGAGTCCAGTTGGGAATGGTGAGTTGAGCCGTCACTGGTCCTCCTTTCGGCGTCGGTGCCGGAATTCTCATTGTAACCCAGTCTTGCTTTGTGACCCTAGAGATCCCGTTTTCTTCCACCACGTGGACCCACGACGCCGTCGCGCCCGTCAGGCACGACCCGCCGCTGCTATCGGGCCGTCGTTACCGAACCGTCGCGCACGGCGGCGTGCCAGTAGCCCGGCAGCGCACGCAGGAAAAACAACGGAGGGAGGACCACAGGCCCTCCCTCCGCGTGACTTAAGCTAACGCTTAGGCTTCCTTGGCAGCGGCGATGCGCTGACGGAACTTATCGAGCTGGTCGACGATAGCGGCCGGAACCTTGTCGCCGAACTGTGCGAAGTACTCCTCGGTGGAGTCAATCTCAGTAGCCCATGCTTCCGGATCGGTAGCGAACAGCTTGTCCCAGACCTCATCGGTGATCTCATCGAGACCCTCAAGGTTGAAGTCCTTCTTGTAGGGGTAGTTACCGGTCATGCCGTCAATAGCATCGACCTCGCCGGCAACGCGGCGGATAACCCAGTCGAGGACACGGGAGTTGTCGCCGAAGCCCGGCCACATGAAGTGACCCTCTTCGTCCTTGCGGAACCAGTTGACCTGGAAGACACGCGGGAACTTGTCGCCAAGCTCCTTCTGCATCTCGATCCAGTGACCCCAGTAGTCGGCCATGTTGTAGCCGCAGAAGGGGAGCATAGCGAACGGGTCGTGGCGCAGCGAGCCGGCCTTGACGTCGGTCGCAGCAGCGGTGACCTCGGAAGCGACCGAAGCGCCGATGAAGACGCCGTGAGCCGGCTCCTTCTGCTCAGCCACGAGCGGGACGTTGGTGGCGCGGCG
This sequence comes from Trueperella pecoris, assembly GCF_014926385.1. Taxonomy (NCBI): domain Bacteria; kingdom Bacillati; phylum Actinomycetota; class Actinomycetes; order Actinomycetales; family Actinomycetaceae; genus Trueperella; species Trueperella pecoris. The sequence goes on from NZ_CP053291.1 coordinate 1,866,298, forward strand.
GCCGCCGAACAGGATGGCGTCAATAGCGACGCCCTCCGGCGCTTCCCAATCGGGGCAGATGATCGGGCACTGTGCGGCCGGAACCGTGAAGCGCGAGTTGGCGTGAGCGGCGACGGTGCCGGACTCCGGCGTCCAATCGTTGCCGTGCCAATCGATGAGGTGCTCCGGGGTCTCGCCGTCGATGCCCTCCCACCAGACGTCGCCGTCATCGGTGAGTGCAACGTTGGTGAAGATGGAGTTCGCGCGAGCGGTGTCCATAGCCATCGGGTTGGTCTTGTAGGACGTACCCGGTGCGACGCCGAAGAAGCCAGCCTCGGGGTTGATGGCGTACAGGCGACCATCCGGGCCCGGACGCAGCCAAGCGATGTCATCACCAATGGTCTCGACCTTCCAGCCCGGGATGGTGGGCTGGAGCATGGCGAGGTTCGTCTTGCCACATGCCGACGGGAACGCGGCGGTCACGTGGTACTGCTTGCCGGTCTCCTCGTTGGTAAAGCGGAGGATGAGCATGTGCTCAGCCATCCAGCCATCGCGCTTAGCCATCGTCGAAGCGATGCGAAGAGCGAAGCACTTCTTGCCCAGCAGCGCATTGCCGCCGTAGCCAGAGCCGTAGGACCAGATCTCGTTGGTCTCCGGGAAGTGGGTAATGTACTTCTCGTCGTTGCACGGCCAAGCGGTGTCGGGGCGCTCGTTGCCCTCGGCGTCAACCAGCGGGTAACCCACCGAGTGAACAGCCGGAACCCAAACCTTACCCTCACCAATGAGCTTCAGAGCCTCAGTACCCATGCGGGTCATGATTCGCATGTTGACAACAACGTAGGGCGAATCGGTCAGCTCGATGCCGAGCTGGGAGATCGGGCCGCCAAGCGGGCCCATCGAGAACGGAATGACGTACATCGTGCGGCCACGCATTGCGCCACGGAAGACGCCCTCGGAACCGATGAGGGTCTCCTTCATCTCCTTCGGATCGGCCCAGTGATTGGTCGGACCAGCATCCTCTTCCTTCTCGGAGCAGATGAAGGTACGGGACTCAACACGAGCCACGTCGGACGGGAGCGAGCGCGCGAGGAACGAATTCGGACGCTTCTCCGGGTTGAGGCGGGTGAACATGCCCGACTCGACCATCTCAGTGGTAAGACGATCCCACTCCTCCTCGGAGCCATCTGCCCAGTAAATATCCTTCGGCAGAGTAATGTTGGCAACCTCGGTTACCCACTCAACGAGATCGTTCGGCGCAAATTCCGGTGCGCCTGCACGGACGTCCTCAACATTGAACGCGGTTTCTGTCATCGCATTTCCTCCTAGAGACTGGCGATGTTGGATTACTTCCAGATCCCATTATTCTGAAAGAATCGTTAATTTTTATGGGACCTACGGGCATTTGGCGCTCAGCGCAAAACCCTTGCCACCAGTTTATATTGGAACCGGCCCAATTTCCCGACGAGAAAGTCCGCCCCCGCGCGGAAACGGGGACGGACCTGCAATTTTGCCGACGCCGGCGAGCCGACGTGCACGCTTTCTTAATCCAACAAGGCGTGCCGCACAATCGTCTGCGCACGCTCCGGACCCACGCCAATCGAGGAGATCCGGCAACCCGACAGCTCCTCAAGGCGAAGCACGTAGGCTTGGGCGTTCGCCGGCAACTCCTCAAACGAGCGGCACATCGAAATATCCTCGCTCCACCCCGGCAGGTACTCGTAGATCGGCGCGGCGTGATGCATGTCAGACTGGTTCTCCGGCATGTCCTCCACACGCTCACCGTCGATCTCGTAGGCGACACACACCGGAATCTCTTCCAGCCCAGTTAACACGTCGAGCTTCGTCACCACCACGTCCGTCAGCGAGTTGATTCGTGCAGCGTAACGGGCCACGACGGCGTCGTACCACCCGCACCTGCGCGGGCGACCCGTCGTCGTGCCATACTCACCGCCAACCTCACGCAAGCGGTCACCGGCGTCGTCGAGGAGCTCGGTCGGGAACGGACCCTCGCCCACGCGCGTGATGTACGCCTTCGCGACGCCGACCACACGATCGAGCCGCAGCGGCCCGACGCCCGAACCCGTGCACGCGCCCGCCGCCGTCGTCGAGGAAGAAGTGACATAGGGATAGGTGCCGTGGTCGATGTCGAGCATGACGGCTTGGCCCGCCTCGAACACGACGGTCAGGCCGCGGTCAAGCGCCTTGTTCAGCTCGGCGGACGAATTGATTAGCATCGGGCGAACGCGCTCGGCATAGGAAAGAAGTTCGTTGGTCACGACGTCGACGTCGAAGGTCTCCTCGCTGTGAAGCGACGCGAGCTGGTTGTTCTTCTGATGCAGCGCACCCTCCACCTTCTGCCGGAGGATCGAGGGATCGAACAGATCCTGGACGCGAATGCCGATGCGGTTCATCTTGTCGGCGTAGGTCGGGCCGATGCCACGGCCGGTCGTGCCGATCTTGCGCTTGCCGAGCAGGCGCTCGTTGGCCCCATCAATCCGCTTGTTGTAGGAGGGGATAATGTGGGCGTTCGAGGAGATGCGCAGAAGCGACGTGTCAACACCGCGAGCCTCAAGGGCCTCCTTCTCCTGGAAAAGCACCTCTAGGTCCACCACCACGCCGTTGCCAATGACGGCTGTGCAGCCCGGGGTCAGGATTCCGGCCGGAAGAAGATGCAGAGCAAACTTCTCCTCCCCAACAATGACCGTGTGACCAGCATTGTTGCCGCCATTGAACTTGACGACGTAATCGACCTCAGTTCCGAGTTGATCTGATGCTTTACCTTTACCCTCGTCGCCCCACTGGGCGCCGACGATCACGATTGCTGGCATGGTGAGCCCTTCATTAGTCCTGGCGGCCACCTGACGATTCGTACATCCCGCGAAAAGCCGGGCAAGCCGCGGACCCGTCCTTGCGGGTCCGCCTCAGTCTACGACACGTACCACGATACGGGCAGAGCTTGTCCACATTGTGAGGCGGCTGGTTTCAGTTGGTGGCGGGGCGGGGCTGGCGGGGACTGGCGGGGGCTGGCGGGGGCTGGCGCCCCACTTGCTTCACTTCCGGCCACTCCGCCGCAACACCCGCCGCCCGGTCCGGCCGCTCGGCTTCCGGTCAGTCCGCCGCACCACCCACCGGACGCACCACCCACCGGACGCTCCGCCCACCGGCCACACCGCTCGCCAGCCCCTCCGACTGCTAGATTTACCGGAGAGCCGCAAGAGAGGTATCGCAATGAACCCGACCTACACCCACGTTGCCACGACCGCCGCCAACACCTTTGCCTACTACGCCATGCCCGACTTCGTGCGCCGGCCCTGGCTCCGGCGACTCGCACGCTTCGGCGTCGTTGCAACCATCACCGGGATTGAGGTCCAGATGAAGCCCATCGGGTTGGGCGCCTTCGCCACGCCCACCAGCCTCGATGGCGGCGCGGGCGACGGCGACGGCAACGGCAACGTCAGCACCAACACCGGCGCGAGTGCCAATCCGCACGACGACGCCGAGTCAGCTCCGCCGGAGCGAGACGCCGCAGCCGAGTCGGACGAAGAGCGTTTCATCAATAGTGCGGGCGGCGTCACCACCTACCTCGTCGCCGCCGGCGTCGCAACAACCGTTGTGGCTGGTACGAGCATCGCAATAGAAAAAGCAATCTTCCGCAGGGGCGAGCGCAGGCGAGCGGCCGGAGACCGGTTCGCCCACACGAAACAGGCCCTCATCGCGTCGGCGATCCTCGCCGGCCTGACCGCGATCATCGACAAATTCGACGCCCCCGGCGCCACCGAGCTCCGCTGACCAGCAGCAAGCTCGGCTGACCACCAGAAAGCGGTCGCCAAGCTCACCATCACGTGGGCGTACAGATTCCCGGCTCGCCCTGAGTTAGACGCCCGCGCCCTATTAAGCTGTCTCCCGCTGTATTAATCTGGCGGGGAGATTCAGGGGGTCGATGCATCATTTTTTAACAACTCGGCCAGTGTCTCACGTGGGGTCATTCCGTTCAAGACAACTCGGGCTCGGTCGTTGAGTTCGTCTTGGACGAAAGCGACTTCCTCGTCGGTGATGTCAGCGAAGTTAGTTCCCTTGGGGAAGTATTCACGAATATCACGATTCAGGCGTTCATTCGACGGACGCTGCCACGGGCTATGCGGGTCAGCGAAGTAGACCTTGATATTGGTATCGACCTTGAACTGGGCTACCTGCGCCATCTCACTACCTTGATCCCAGGTGATCGAGGAGAAGGCCTTACTGGGCAAGGTCTGAACCATCTGGGTCAGTTTCTCAATCACGGTCGGTGAATCATGGCTCACCCCAAGACGAGCGATCAGCAAAAACCGTGAAGAGCGCTCGACTAGGGTGATCAGCGCTGTGTGCTTGCCCTTACCACCACCGATAATTAAATCTCCTTCCCAGTGACCTGGCGTCAGGCGCCCATCGACCTCGTGGGGGCGCAAATCGATTGAAGCGCCCTCGACCCACGTCTTACGCCCGCGCCCGGGAGTGCCAGCAAGAGCAGAACGAGCAATACGCCGTTGACGACCCGAACGCAGTCCTTTCTCCCGTTTAAGCTCTTGCCGTAATGCCCCACCCCCGTGAACATACAAAGCCTGATAAATCGTTTCATGAGACACACGCATCTGCCGATCATCTCCATAATCATGACGCAAACGAACACTGATTTGCTGGGGAGAATAACGCTTATTTAACAGCTCAACCACCTTCTGACGCAGCGCCACATGGGTAGTAAGCTTGCCCGGCTTAGGACGAGAACGACGCTGATGAGCGCACTGATGAGCCCAGCGAGCATCATAAGAACCATCAGGAAAAGCACCACGATTAATCTCACGCGTCACCGATGACGGACTACGCCCCAAACTTAAAGCGATCTGCCGAGCCGACTTACCATCAGCTAACCCCAACCCGATCGCCACGCGCTCTTCAAGCGTCATACGCCGGCCTCGACCAACCCTGCCATTACCAACCCGGTCAACACTGGCCACGACCGTGGCCCCACCAACACGGCCCCGTTGCAAAACTTCAACCATAGGCCCCAACATAGCCTGTTTCCCACGAACCCAGTTCGGACTATGACCAACCCGTTTCGCGATCTCGGCAACCGGCAAGCCCTCAGCCGTCAACTGCCACACCCGTACCCTAGCAGCCGCACGAGCCTGCGCCGGCCCACCCTGCCCACGGACCAACACTAAACCCGCCCCACGAGCCCAGACCTGAACCGAGTGACAATTAACCTTCAACTCACGAGCAACACTTGCACACGAACGTCCAGAAGCAACCAAGGCCACCGCATGATCACGAAACGACTGCGAATAAGGCCGAATCGGCGATCTACCAACCATTCAACACACTCCAAAAAGTAGTGCATTGACCCCTGGAACCTACCGCGTATATTAATACAGTGCCGATCAGCTTAGTACAGCCGCGGCGGGTACGGGCCACGGCGGACGCGGGCCACGGCGGACGCGGGCCGCAGCGGACGGATGCGGGCCACGGCGGACGCGGGCCGCAGCGGACGGATGCGGGCCGCGGCGAGGGTGAGCCGCCCCGCGCCACCGCACAGAAAAGCGGGGCGACAACAGTCGCCCCGCCCCCTCAGTGCTTGACTTACTTCATGCGCTTGCCAGCAGAGCCGAGGCGCTCAGCAGCCTCAACAACGCGGGCGGCCATGCCAGCCTCAGCCAGCTTGCCCCAGGTGCGCGGGTCGTACATCTTCTTGTTGCCGACCTCCGAGTCAACCTTCAAGACGCCGTCGTAGTTGCGGAACATGTGATCCACGACCGGGCGGGTGAAGGCGTACTGGGTATCGGTGTCAACGTTCATCTTGATGACGCCGTTACGGACCGCGGTTGCGATCTCCTCGGCAGTCGAACCCGAGCCGCCGTGCATGACCAGGTCAAACGGGGACTCCTTGCCGACCTTCGCACCGACCTCAGCCTGGATCTCACCCAGGAGCTCCGGACGAAGCTTGACGTGACCCGGCTTGTACACGCCGTGAACATTGCCGAAGGTCAGAGCGGTCAGGTAGCGGCCGTTCTCACCAAGACCAAGTGCCTCGACGGTCTTCAGGCCATCCTCAGCGGTGGTGTAAAGCTTCTCGTTGATCTCGCCAACGACGCCGTCCTCTTCGCCACCAACAACGCCGATCTCGATCTCAAGGATCGTGTTGGACTTCTGCGACAGCGCGAGGAGCTCCTTCGCGATCTCAAGATTTTCTTCGAGCGGCACGGCTGAGCCATCCCACATGTGCGACTGGAAGAAAGGCTCACGACCAGCGGCAACTTCCTGGGCGGAAAGCTCCATGATCGGGCGGATCCACGAATCGATGTTCTGCTTGGCGCAGTGATCGGTGTGGAGAGCGATGGTCACGTCATAGTTCTTCGCAACCTCGCGAGCGTAAGCGGCGAGACCAAGCGAACCAGCGACGCGGTCCTTGATGGTGGAGCCGGAAGCGTACTCCGCGCCGCCGACCGAAACCTGAATAATGCCATCGGACTCAGCCTCAGCGAATCCGCGAATGGCAGCCGTGAGGGTCTGCGAAGACGTCACGTTAATGGCCGGGTAAGCGAACTTGTTAGCCTTCGCCCGATCCAGCATCTCATCATAAACTTCGCGCGTTGCAATACCCACGAATGTGCTCCTTTGCTCTGAAAAGTTGACGCCTATATTGTCTCACGGATTTCCTCCCCCGCGTAGCCAAATGGTCCCCGATTTGGAAATCCTGCAAATCCGTGCAAACCATCCACAACTACGCACCCCACTCACGACCGCGCCACGTTCCACCTTCTGGCACGTCAAGCAGGCGTAGGATCGGAATCGGAGGTAATCATGGTTATTTCAGACCCGCTCGAGGCGGCCGAAGCGCTCGCCGAACTGATGCGCGGGCGGCGAACACTTGCCATCACCGGTGCAGGAGTTTCCACGGATTCCGGCCTACCAGACTATCGCGGGCGGGGAACCACCGAAAAACCATCCATCGACTTCGACATGTTCGTCTCCGACGCCGTCTGGCAGCGTTGGGTCTGGCAGCGCAACCACGAGACCTGGCGCCAATTCTCCAACCTCGAGCCCTCCGGCGCCCACCTCGCCCTTGCCCGCCTCGAAGTCGCGGGCCACATCACCGGCGTTGCCACCCAAAATATCGACGGGTTACACACCAAAGCCGGGTCGCGAAACGTTTGGGAACTACACGGCTCCTTCGGCCGCGTCCAGTGCCTCAACTGCGGCACCGAATTCGCCCGCGACATCTACGCCCAGGCCCTCGAAGAACTTAACCCCGGTTGGCCCCAATACGACCGGGACCCCGCCGTCCTCGCCACCGCGGACCGCCGTCACGACGCCGAAACCTCGCCCTTCGTCGTCGCCCCCTGCCCATCGTGTGGCGGGCTCGTCAAACCAGCCGTCATCTTCTTCGGGGAATCGCTCCCCAGCGCGGAGATGGAGGCGGCCATGCAGGCGGCCACCGACTGCGACGTCGCCCTCATTGCCGGCACCTCCCTCGCGGTCAGCACCGGCCTCTGGGTCGTCCGCCAGGCCTGGGCAAACGGCGCCGACCTCGCCATCATCAACTACGGACCCACCGCCGCCGACGCCATCAACGACCTCCGCATCGACGCCGGCGTCTCCCCCACACTCACACTTCTTGCACACATACTTGCACCGGAAGTACCGAAAGCGTAGGCGCGAGGCACCCAAACGGCGTCGTGAAGCGAAAGAAGCTACACGGAGAAAACCTGCACCTGTGACCTTCATTCACACAGTTTCGCCAGTGGCTAAGCGACAGTTAATCTAGTTTCGTCGTCCAATGGTTGGAGTCGCACACGAAAGGCAGGAAGATGGCCAATTCGAAGAACGCTCACGGTAGCGTCGATTTGCCCGGTCTCCCGCAAGGAGTCAGCCCCGCAGTTCAGCACGAAGACAACCGCCTCTGGCACCTATTCTTCGGCGGCATGCTCGCGATTACCCTCGTCGTCTTCGCCATGTGGTCGAAGGAATATATCGGCAGCGGCGCAAGCTGGACCATCCTCATCACCACCATCCTTTTCGCCTTCTTCATGGCGTTCAACATCGGTGGCAACGACGTCGCCAACTCGTTTGGCACCTCCGTCGGCGCAGGGACCCTCTCGCTCAAACAGGCGCTCGTCATCGCAGCCATCTTCGAAGTCTCCGGCGCCGTCTTCGCCGGCGGCGAGGTCACCGACACCGTCCGCTCCGGTATCGTCGACCTGGGAGCCATCAACGGGCTTGACCCCATGGAATTTGCCTACATCATGATGGCCTCCCTCCTCGGTGCCGCCATCTGGCTCCTCCTCGCCACACGCATGGGCTGGCCCGTGTCTACCACACACTCGATCGTCGGCGGGATCGTCGGTGCAGCCTTGACCGTCGGGCTTCTCACCGGCAAGGGCGGCTGGTCCATGGTCCAGTGGAACCAAATCGGCACCATCGCCCTGTCATGGGTACTCTCACCCGTCCTCGGCGGCATCGTCTCCTACCTGCTATACCGCGGCATCAAGCGGTCAATCCTGTCCTACAACGAACTCGCCGTGCACCGGCTCGAAACCATCCGCGCACAGAAGAAGGAACTCAAAGCCCGCCACCGCGAATACTTCGAGACCCTCTCCGAAAAAGAGCAAAAGGCCTATACCAACGCCCTCACCCGCGACATCGCCACCATGCGCGAAGACGACTGGGAGCCCGAGGACCTCGAATCCGACTACTTCAAGGAACTGCACGAGATCCAGGTCGAGAAGTCTGAGGTCGAGCCGCGCCGCGCCATCGAAATGTGGATCCCACTGCTGGCCGCCGCCGGCTCGCTCGTCATCTCCGGTATGATGCTCTTCAAGGGCCTGAAGAATCTCCACCTCGGCATCACCCATATCGGCAACCTGCTCATCATGGGCATGATCGCCGCCGTCGTTTACATGTCGGTCTATATCCTCGCCCGCACGATGAAGAAGAAGAACCTCGACCGTTCCACCTTCCTCCTCTTCTCCTGGATGCAGGTATTCACCGCATCCGCCTTCGCCTTCTCCCACGGATCGAACGACATCGCCAACGCGCTCGGCCCGTTCGTCGCCGTTTTGGACGTCCTCAAGACCGGCGCCATCGCCGAAAAGAGCGCCGTACCGATGGCCGTCATGGTGGCCATGGGCATCGCACTCGTGGTGGGACTGTGGTTCATCGGCCGCTTCGTGATCAAGACCGTGGGAACCGGGCTCACCGAAATGCATCCCGCCTCGGGCTTCTCCGCCGAGCTCTCCGCCGCAGCAGTCGTCATGGGTGCCTCGCTCCTCGGCCTGCCCGTTTCCTCGACCCACATCCTCATCGGCGCCGTGCTTGGCATCGGGCTGGTCAACCACAACACCAACTGGGGCCTGATGAAACCAATCGCCACGGCGTGGGTGATCACGCTCCCCGTGTCCGCTGCGATCGCGGGCACTGCGGTGACGGTTATCCGGCTGATCTTCTAGCGGGCGGCGGGGCCTGCCCTCCCGGCGGGGCCTGCCCTCCGTCCTTCGATGTAGAAATATGGGCCGATCTTCGTATATATGAAGATCGGCCCATATTTCTACATCGAAGGACAGGCAGCCACCGGCCACCAACCTCGTGGCCAACGGGACCCGGCCACCAACCTCACCCGCACGCCCGAAAGTTTTCCACCGGCACGTGGACGCGCTCGCTATCCACAATTCCTAGTTCGCACGAACGGGCCACAACCATATATCGCCACACTGGAATCATGCACGGTCATGATCCCTCCTACGACGACTTCTACGCCTTCTCCTACCCGCACGAACCATTCGACGTTCCGCCTCAGTCTTGGGGAGAGAACACACCATGGGGATTTGCTGAGCCATTTGATGGCGCTCCGTTCGTGGCGCGAAACTTCGGCGTCTTCACGACCTCTGACTTGCAAGCCATCGGCATCAACCCTCGGACGTTCCTGCCGAAGGCGGTCGCGAAGGGCCGGCTCCGCAGGCTGGAACGCGGCATTTACGCTCGCCCCGGCGCCAACTCACAAGTGGTGCGAGCCATTCTTCTCGGTGGCAGGATCTCCTGCCTGAGCGCATGCAAACTTTACGGGCTTTGGGTGCCACACAGCCCACGGCTCCACGTCCTGACGTTACGCAATGTGATGACAGCCAAGAACTCGGATGTCATCATGCACAGCCAGCACAGGCGCCCACCCCTCCTAGTCCCATCCCCGTTGGAGACAGTGGAGCAGGTACTGCACTTCCACGATGCAGAGACGGGCTTGATGGTCTTGGACTCGGCTCTCAATAAGGGCCTGTTGAGGCTCGAGGAAGTGCCGGAGCTGATTCGAAACCTTTCCAAAAGAAAGCAACGGGTATTGATACGGGCGACAGGACTCGCACAGTCGGGCCTAGAAACTCGGGTGAGGAACTTCTTGATTTCCGAGCGGGTACCGGTACGGCCGCAGGTGGAGATTCCGACGGTCGGTAGAGTCGACATGGTTGCCGGAGAGTCGCTCATCTTGGAATGCAACGGGGACGCCTTCCATTCCACCAAGGAACAGCGAAACCGCGACTACCTGCGCATTCAGAACGCCAAACTCCTCGGCTATGAAACGGTCTCGCTCAGTTACGAACAGATTTTCTATCGCTGGGAAGAGACGAAGGCCTATCTACGGAGGCTGATCCGCCAGCGGAGACATCTGAGGAAGCCGACACCCTTGCGATGACGTCGGATACGGGACTTGCGCTGACCGGCTGATCTTCTAGCGGGCGGCGGGGCATGCCTTCCGTCCTTCGATGTAGAAATATGGACCGATCTTCGTATATATGAAGATCGGTCCATATTTCTACATCGAAGGACAGGCAACCACTGGCAACCCGCCCGCATCAGCCCAAAATCTGCCGGATTTGACCAATAATCGGCACGTCCGCCGGCGCCCACTCGATGGAATCCAGCTCATCGACGCCTAGCCACCGGAATTCGACGTGCTCCGTCAGCCGCGGCTCCGCCCCGACCAGCTTGCAGAAGTAGGCATCCAGAATCACCCGACCAAACGGGTAGTCGAAAACTCCGCGGCCCACAAATTCACCAACCTCCGCGTCAGTCAGCAGTTCCTCGCGCAACTCCCGGACAAGCGCGACCTGTGGCGTCTCCCCCGGTTCAATCTTGCCGCCCGGGAATTCCCAGTATCCGGCCATTTGCCTGCCCGGCCCACGCCGCGCAGCCATGATCTGTTGCCGGCCACCAGCGAGCCCGTCAGCTCCACCAGCTACCTCGCCCGGCGCCTGCCGCCGGAAAACCGCCCCGACCACGCGGATTTCTCGGACACCCGGATCAACGACGCCGTCGCCCGGCTTATCCGCGGTGCTCAAGCCCTGAGCTCCGCGCGGTGCTGCCGCACCCATTCGTGCTGCGCGATCGCGGCGGCGGCCGCCACGTTGAGCGAGCGTGTCGACCCGAACTGGGGAATGTAGACGGCCTGCGGGCAGACGGCTCGTAGCTCGTCGGAGATACCCACGGACTCCTGCCCGAACACGAGGATGGCCCGCTCGGGTAGCGCCGCCGTTTCGATCGGCTCCGTGTCGCCGGTGTTGTCCACGGCGACGAGGGTGTACCCGGCGTCCGCGGCCCATGTCGCCATCGAGTCGGCGTCCGGTTGATGGTAGATGTCGAGGTAACGGTCGGTGACGAGTGCCCCGCGTCGGTTCCATTTCCGGCGACCTACGATGTGGACGCCTCCCACGTTGAACGCGTTTCCGGTCCGCACGATCGACCCGATGTTGAGGTCGTGTTCGAGATTTTCGATGGCGATGTGTAGCGCTGATCGGCTTTTGGCGAGTTCGCCTTTGATCGCCTCGACGCTCCAGTATCGATATTGGTCGGTGACGTTGCGCCTGTCGCCGGTGGCGAGCAGTTCGGGGTCGTAGCGCGGGTCGTCGGGCAGGGGTTCGCCGGGGTGTTCGCTGATCCAGGGGCCGACACCCACGATTCCGCCGATTTTTTCGCCGTTGCCCCACGTGGCGAATCCGTGCGGGTCGCCCGAGTTTCGTTCTTCGTTCACGTGGCTAGTATCCCACACCGTGTTTACAGGTCGCCGGTTTGGAACAGGCTGAGCGAGGTGTCTCCGACGACGACGGCGACGCCCTCGACCCTTGCTCCGGCGGCTTCCAGCGTGCTCACGCACGAGGCTTGGTTACCGTCCGCGCCCACGACGACGACGCGGCGGCCCGCGACGGGCGGCCCGGCGAGCTTGTCGATCTTACTGAAGGCGTCAAGGTGCTGTCCGCGCGATGCGGCGGCGTGGAGGATGGCGGTGGCGATGGCAAGCGCGATTGGCCCTTCGCCGCCGACGGCGTCGACGTCGTCGGGTCCGAGTCCGGTTTCTTCGAGGAGGTCGAGCATGGCGTGGCCCAAGAGCGGCGCGGCGTCGCGGTGGAGGGCGGCGGCCATGAGGTGGGCCGGGCCGCCGAGGGCGATGATGTGGGCGGCGAGGGCGGCTTTGGGTGCGTCGTTAGTTTCCATGCGGGTAGTTTACTCGGCGGCGGGCTGGCGCCTCGCCCGCCCTGACCGTCCCGGCCCTGCCACTTTGCGCACGAGGGAGCGTGGCATCAGTTTGACGACGACGGCGAGTGCTTTGTAAAGGGGTGTGGGCGTGACGAGGACACGGCCGCGACGGGCGGCGGCGAGGGCGGAGCTGACGACGACTGCGGGCTCGGCGAAGGCGGCGGCGGGCCATTGGGAGGCGTCGACGTGGGAGCGCTGGTGAAACTCGGTGTGGATGAGTCCCGGCGTGACGGCCGTGGCGGTCACGCCGGTGCCGGCTAGCTCAGCGGCCAGGCCCTCGGTGAAGGTGCGCACCCAGGCTTTGTGTGCGGAGTAGGTGCCCTGCGCGGTCAGTGCCGTCATGGACGAGACGTTGATGATCGCTCCGTGGCCGCGATCTTTCATGGCTGCCGCGGCGGCGTGTGAGAGCACCAGAACGGCGCGAACCATCACGTTGAGCCCCGTGAGCTCGCGTTCGAGCGAGCCGCCGACGAAGTCCTGCCCCAGCCCAAATCCGGCGTTGTTGACGAGGATGGAAACGGGCTCGGTGCGTGCGGTGAGACGGGCCGCTACGCGGGCGACGTCGTCGTGGTCGCCGACGTCGGCGGGAAGGACCTCGACGTGGATGCCGAAGGTGGCCCGAAGGTCGGCGGCAAGGGCCTCGAGGCGAGCGGCGGTGCGGGCGATGAGGACGAGGTCGTGGCCGGAGGCGGCCAGTTGGCGGGCAAATTCGGCGCCGAGCCCAGCAGAGGCGCCGGTGATGAGTGCTCTTGTCATGGGGCAAGCCTACCGGGTGCGGAAAGTGTCGGAGGGCGAAGGTAGGCTGGGGGCATGAAACTAGCGACCTGGAATATTAACTCGATCCGTGCTCGCGCCGACCGCGCACTGGACGTCCTGCAACGCCATGACCTCGATGTTCTTGCTCTGCAGGAGATCAAGTGCAAGCCGGAACAGTTTCCTGTGGAGGAGTTTGAGGCGGCGGGCTATGAAGTCGCGGCGCATGGGTTGAACCAGTGGAATGGTGTGGCGATCGTTTCGCGCGTAGGCGTGGAGGGTGTGCGGCACGAGTTCGGGGGCCAGCCCGGCTTCACGAAGGGGGCGCCCGCTGATGGGCTCTACCTTCCCGGCGAACCGGAGGCCCGGGCCATCGGGGCCACGTGCGGGGCGGCTCCGGGCACTTCTGGCGCGGCGGGCGGCGTGGAGGTGTGGAGCCTGTACGTCCCTAACGGGCGGGCGGTCGGCGATCCTCACTACCACTACAAGCTGGCCTGGCTTGATGCGCTCAAGCAGCGTGCGGCGGAGCGGATCGCTGAGGATCCGCAGGCGAAGATCGCGCTCGTGGGCGATTGGAACGTCATCCCCACCGATGCGGACGTATGGGACGTCACCGCCACCGGCGGCCTCTACCTCAGCCAGCCGGAACGGGACGCCTTCTTCGCGTTCGAGGAGGCCGGATTCGTAGAGGTGTCGCGGCCACGGGCCACGAACTACACGTTCTGGGACTACCAACAGCTGCGTTTCCCGAAGAACCAGGGCATGCGCATCGATTACGTCTACGCCTCGCCGGCTCTGGCGGAGCGTGTCAGCGCGGTGGAGATTGACCGCGATGAGCGCAAGGGCAAGGGCGCCTCGGATCACGTGCCGGTGATCGTGGAGTTTGACCTCTAGGGCGCCCCGCACCGAACGCGCCGTAGCCGGGTAGCAGCTCGCGTCGGGTAGCAGCGCGCGCCGGCCCTGATGCGGCCGCCGGCCGGCGCATGCCCGGCGCTCGGCTACAGCTGGATCATCTCGTCTGTTAGGGCGGGCCAGTATTCGACGTGCTCGTCGTTGAAGTCCTCCGTGCCGAGGAAGACCCCGCCCTTGCCCTGGTAGAGATCCATGTAGAAGAAGGAGCCGGACATCCCGAAGTGCCCCACCACGTGGTTAGAGAAGTGCGGCCCTGTCCAGTGCGCATCCAGCGGGTTTCGGATCGAAAACCCGAGGCCCCACGGCCGGTTCTGCGAACGTCCGTAGCCCGGCGTGATGCCCGGGATCCCTGGAAACTGAACCTGGAAGGCCTTTTCAGCCAGGTCACGCGAGATGAGCTGAGGATGCAGGATCTCCCGCCCGAACTTAACCAGGCAGTTGGCGGCGCCCAGTCCCGCGTAGGCGATGGAGCCGTCGATTCGGGCCGACGTCATCCCCAACGGATCGAGCACCTGGGTGTGGATCCAGTCGTGAATCGGCATCCCGATGTACTTTTCGGCCTCCTGCCCCATCACGTCGAAGCCGTAGTTGGAGTAAATACGACGCCGTCCCGGCTTGGCAATCGGATCGCCCGGTTTGGCCGGCAGGCCCGAGGCGTGGGACAGGAGATGGCGGAAGGTGGATCCTTCCGGCCCCGCGGGCGTGTCGAGGTCAAATTTTCCTTGTTCGATAGCCACGAGGATTGCCCACGCCGCGATCGGCTTCGTCACCGACATGTAGCGGTAGACCTTGGTGGGGTCCCCTACCGCGAGCTTGACCTCGGCCGCATCGAAGGCGACGTACGTGTGCTCGAAGTCGAATTTATCGGATGGCAGCGGCTCGGTGATCATGTCTCCACTCTGGCACAAACTGATTCGCTCCGCAGGGGCAAGCCACCTTACCCCCTCCGCTCACGACGCCGAAGGTGGCCTTAACCCCGTCACCTCGGCGAATGCCACGGCCCTTGCGCCCATTTCTGCACGGTGAATAAAGCGGGTTAGTATGGACGCATGAAGGACGAGACGCCGAGGTTGAGTTCCTCCGCGGACGGGGTCCATTTTGAATCGTCGCCCGATCCGCTATTAAATCTGCCCGAGTCCCCCTTCGGGCCGAATCTTTATGCGCCAGGCCATAACTTCGGCGGAGGCAACGCCCGCTCGCTCGAGGAGGCCATCCGGGCTCAACACGCCCAGCAGCGCGCGGCCGCGCTTCGCGCCCACCCCTCGCAGTTCGCCACTCACGGTCAGCTCGCAGGCGGAGGCGACCTACAACGCGGTGAGGCGCCGTTGGCGAAGAGCCGCTGGTTCGCCGTCGTTCTCGCATTAACCTTCGGCACTTTCGGGGCACACAACTTCTACCTCGGCAAGCCCAACCGGGCCCTGGTCAACATCGCGCTCTGGCTTGTTGGAGCGCTCGCCGCCGCTGCCACAGGTTCAATCTTTGCCATGCTGCCGGTGATTTCGCTTGTCATCGTTGAGTGTGCACAGATCATGCGGGGTACGGGCGACTACCGCTAGGCGCGGGGCGCCGCCGGGAGCACGCGGGGCGCACACGGACCGCGGAGGGAAAGCGCTAGTGTAAATCCATGCATTACGATCTCTTAATACTCGGGTCCGGATCAGCGAATTCGATTCCGGGGCGCGAATTTGCCGACCAGAAAATCGCTCTCGTCGAGGAGGCCGCCTTCGGCGGAACCTGCCTCAACTCGGGCTGCATTCCCACGAAAATGTTTGTCCACACCGCGGACGTGGCCCGGCAGGCGGCAACCGCGGCCCGATTCGGGCTCGACATGCGCCTCGACGGCGTGGATTGGCCCGCGATTCGCGAGCGCATCTTCGGCCGGATCGACCCGCTGTCCGAGGCCGGCCGTATCCATCGCGAAACCCGCCACAGCAACATGACGTACTTCGCGGGCCACGCCAGCTTCGTCGGCCCCAAGAAGATAGAGATCGCCCTTACAGACGGAGGGCGAGAGGTCCTCACGGCCGACAGGATCGTCATCGCCACCGGCTCCCGCCCTGACATGCCGAACGTGGTCGGCCTCGCCGACGTCGGGGCATTGACGAACGCTTCGGTCATGCGAATGGAACAGCTACCACAGTCGATGCTCGTGCTGGGGTCGGGATACATCGCCGCGGAAATGGCGTCCGTGTTCTCGGCCCTCGGGGTCGACGTCACCGTCGTTGCCCGCAGCGGAGCCCTCCTGCGCAGCCTCGACTCTGATATCTCCCACGCCTACACCGAGGCGGCGCGCGAGTGCTACGGCGTCGTCACATATTTCGATGCCACCCGAGCCACACGAGAAGGCGGACGTGTTCGGCTGACCGGGTTCGAAGGCGGCAGGGAGCGTACGCTCGAAGCGGAAACGATTCTCGTGGCCACCGGCCGAATCCCCAACGCGGACACCCTCAACCTCTCGGCCGCGGGTATCGCGACGAAGGCCGGGCGTATCCGCACTGACCAGTACCTTCGCGTCCTTGGGAGGGACGGGTCGGTGGTCGACGGCGTCTTCGCACTCGGGGACGTCACCTCCCCACACATGCTCAAGCACATCGCCAACCATGAGATGCGCGTCGTGCGGCACAACCTGCTCAACCCGGACAAGCTCGCACGCGTGCACGAGGACATCGTTCCCGCGGCCGTCTTCGGCCACCCACAGGTGGGCACCGTCGGGATGACGGAGGAGGAAGCCAAGCGGCAGGGCATCGACTACGTGGTGGGCAAGCAGAAATATGCAGACATCGCATATGGGTGGGCCATGGAGGATACGCACGGCTTCACCAAGGTCATCGCCGAACGCGGCACGTCGCGCATCCTCGGCTGCCACATTATCGGACCACAGGCGGTAACCCTAGTCCAGCTCATCGTGCAGGCCATGTCCACCGGGCAGAGCGCGCGTGACATCGTGCGCGCCCAGCACTGGATTCACCCCGCGATGCCCGAGCTCCTCGAAAACGCCTTGCTACAGGTCAGCGGGATGTCCCACCTCGAGCGCGCCGAGCAGTAGGTCTGGGCCGCTCAACGTCGCAGGGCCGGGTCGGTCACCGGCGTCGGCCGACCCAGAACCCTGCAGCGAGCGCCCTTACCGCCTGCTCAGGACCAGCCGGTAGCCCGGCGTCGCCTCGGGCGCGCCTTCGGCGTCGAGCTCTGCGGTATCAAAATCGGCGGCGTCCACGACCACGGTGTCCCCGTCCTCAACCTCTCCGGAGAGCAGCAGCCGCGCCAGCTGGTCGCCGATTTCGCGCTGAATGAGGCGGCGGAGCGGGCGTGCGCCGTAGGCCGGGTCGTACCCGTCCATGGCAAGAACGGCCGCGGCCGCATCGGTTACGTCGAGCGTGATCCGGCGCGAGGCGAGGCGCTTCATCATTTGCTCGATCTGCAGGTCGACGATCTTGCCGATCTCGTCGATCGAGAGCGGGTCGAAGACGATGATGTCATCGAGGCGGTTGAGGAACTCGGGTTTGAAGTGCGCACGCACCGCGCCGAGCACGGCCTTCCTCGCCTCCGTCATCGACTCATCCATAAGGAACTGCGAGCCGATGTTCGAGGTGAGGATGAGGATCGTGTTGCGAAAATCCACCGTCCGCCCCTGCCCGTCCGTGAGCCGCCCGTCATCAAGCACCTGGAGCAGGATGTCGAAGACCTCCGGATGGGCCTTCTCCACCTCGTCAAGGAGCACGACGCCGTATGGTCGGCGCCGCACCGCCTCCGTCAGCTGACCACCCTCCTCGTATCCGACGTATCCCGGAGGCGCGCCGACGAGGCGAGCCACCGAGTGCTTCTCCGAATACTCGGACATGTCGATGCGGACCATGGCACGTTCGTCGTCGAAGAGGAAGTCGGCGAGGGCCTTGGCGAGCTCCGTCTTTCCGACGCCGGTGGGGCCGAGGAACATGAAGGAGCCGGTGGGCCGATTCGGGTCGGCGACGCCGGCGCGCGAGCGGCGCACCGCATCCGACACCGATCGGACCGCGGCCTTCTGCCCGATGAGGCGTTGGCCGATGTGGTCTTCCATGGTCAGCAGCTTCTCGGTTTCGCCCTGGAGGAGGCGGCCGACGGGAATGCCCGTCCACGCGGCAACGACCTCGGCGATGCCATCCGCGTCGACACGCTCGGCGATCATGGGAACGACGCTTTCGCTGGCGCGCTCCTCGGCTTCCCCGGCCTCGATCTGCTCCATGACCTGCGGGATGTCGCCGTTTTGGATACGGCCGGCTTCCTCGTAGCGGCCCTCGCGGATGGCCTTTTCGAGCTCGGTGCGCAACTCGTCGAGCTTGACGCGGAGGTCTCCAACCTTGTTGCGCCCCGCCTTTTCGGCCTCCCACCGGGCGTTCAGCACGGCGAGCTCCTCGGACTTGTCGGCGAGCTCGGCCTCGATGCGCTCGAGGCGGTCGGCCGCCGCGGCGTCGTCGCTCTCCTCGGTGTCCTCGAGGTAGGACTTCTCCATCGTGAGGCGGTCAACCTGACGCTGGAGCACGTCGATCTCCTCCGGCGACGAGTCGAGTTCCATGCGCAGGCGGGAGGCGGCCTCATCGACGAGGTCGATCGCCTTGTCGGGTAGCTGGCGCCCGGAGATGTAACGATCGGAGAGCGTGGCCGCCGCGACGAGCGCGCCATCCGAGATCGTGACCTTGTGATGGGCCTCGTACTTGGGCGCGATGCCGCGCAGGATCGCCACCGTGTCCTCCACCGACGGCTCGCCCACGTAGATTTGCTGGAAACGACGCTCGAGCGCCGGGTCCTTTTCGATGTTCTCGCGGTACTCATCCAGGGTCGTGGCCCCGACGAGCCTCAGCTCGCCACGGGCCAGCATCGGCTTGAGCATGTTGCCGGCATCCATCGAGGAGTCCCCACCTGCCCCGGCGCCGACGACGGTGTGGAGCTCGTCAATGAAAGTCACGATCTGTCCATCCGAGTCCTTGATTTCCTGCAAAACGGCCTTGAGGCGCTCCTCGAACTCGCCGCGGTACTTCGCCCCGGCGAGCATGCCGGCGATGTCGAGCGAGATGAGGCGCTTGCCGCGGAGGGATTCGGGGACGTCCCCGTCGACAATGCGCTGGGCGAGCCCCTCGACCACGGCCGTCTTACCCACGCCCGGTTCGCCAATGAGAACCGGGTTGTTCTTTGTGCGCCGGGATAGGACCTGGACGACGCGGCGAATTTCGGAGTCTCGGCCGATGACCGGGTCCAGCTTGCCGTCTCGCGCCATGTGGGTCAGGTCCGCGCCGTACTTTTCAAGCGCTTGGAAAGTGCCCTCGGGGTCCGGCGAGTCCACCTTGCGGTTTCCGCGTACCCCCGGCAGGGCGGCCATGAGCTGTTCGTGGCCAGCGCCCGCCGCCCTCAGGATTTCGCCAGCAGAATGCTGGGAGGCAGACAGCGCGAGGAGTAGATGCTCCGTGGAAATGTAGGAGTCACCGAGGGCGGTGGCTTCCTTTCCCGCGTCTGACAGGACGAGAGATGTGCTTCGCGACGCCTGCGGCGCCGTGGTATTCGACCCCGAGATCCCGGGTAGCGTAGCGAGGTGGGCGCGCGTGCGTTCGGCGATGACCTGGCGCTGAGCCCCCACCGCCTCGAGGAGCACTGCCGCCACCCCGTCCTGCTGGCCAAGAAGGGCCGCCAAAAGGTGTGTGGGTTCAAGCTGAGGGTTCCCGGCGCGCGTGGCTGCCGAAAGCGCATCAGCGATCGCCTCTTGCGACTTAGTTGTAAGCTTGTCCATACTTATCCTCCGTTAATATTTCCGCTATTTTTAGCGGTTTTGGCACGGTTCCCAACGGGTGCACCACACCAACTTTCCGCTATCGACAACGTCAACTAAGTTGAGTGTATTCCACTCAAGTTTCAAAGTCTAGAGTTCGGTGAGATCTCTCCTTATACTTGAGGGCATGCCTGAGGGTCACTCCATTCACCGCCTCGCCCGCGTCCTCACCGAGCTGTTCGCCGACGCCGTCGTCCACGCCTCCTCCCCGCAAGGCCGGTTTGCCGCCGGCGCAGAAATCCTCAACGGCTCGCGGATCCTACCCGCGCAGGCGTGGGGCAAGCACCTCTTTATCCCCTTCCTGCCGGCGGGCACGGAAAGCCCGGCGGCGGGCGACACACCTGCACACCCCGCGCCGGCGCATCCGCACGCCTCCCTCGCCGATCCCACTGCCACCGAGGCGCTGTGGCTCCACGTTCACCTCGGGCTCTATGGACGCTGGGTATTCAACGGCGATTCAACCTTCCTCTCCTCTCCCCTGCTCGGGGTTCCCCACATCATCGTCGGTGAAGAATCACTCGGCGCATGGAGCCAAGAGGCGCCCACGAGCCTCAAGCCCTGGCAGCCACACCCGCCTCGCGGCACGATCCGGCTGCGCATCCAAAGCGACCACGGCACCGCCGACCTCTCGGGCCCCAATCAGTGCGTCATCCAGTCGGGCGCGGAGGTCGGCGTCGTCGTCGGACGCCTCGGCCCAGACCCGCTACGCAACGAACCCGGGGACCGCGAGCGCTTCATCAGCCTCGTCCGTGCCCGCCGTAGCCCCGTCGGCGCGCTGGTCATGGACCAGTCGGTGACAGCCGGGCCCGGCAACATCTACCGCGCGGAGTCCCTCTTCCGGACCGGCATCAACCCCTACCGCCCGGGCGCGAAAGTCTCCGCCACGCGCCTTAGCCACCTCTGGGACGACCTCGTCCACCTCATGCGGGACGGCCTGTCCGCCGGGACGATCACGACCGTCTCCCCCGACCTCGTCCCTTCCCCACTCCCAGCCAACGACGCCGAAGCCACCCGTTTCGCCGTCTACCACCGCCAGGGCCGGGCATGCCTGCGCTGTGGCGCCACGATCCGTGAGGCCGACATGGCTGGCCGGCGCCTCTTTTGGTGCCCCGGGTGCCAGCACTAGCGTCACGATCGCGAGCCACACCATACGTGCAGCCAGCAACCCGAGCGCGATCGCAAGCCGCATACGCTCACAGGTTAAAGGCCGCCGAACATCGCCATCGCGATACGTTCGGCGATAGACTGCAACTAGGCCGGGTTGGCCGGCGTTAACCGAGAGAAAGGGGCTGTCAATGGGAATTTTTGACAAGGCCAAGGACATGCTGAACAGCGATCAGGCAGAAGAGTACTCCGACAAGGCTCTCGACCAGGCCGCCAAGCTCGCAACCGACAAGCTCGGCACGGAGCACGCGGACAAGATCACGAAGATCCGCGACGAGGCCGATGCCCGCATCGGCAACGAAGGCTCCAAGCCGGAGTAAGCTCCCGCCACCGCTAACTAGCGCTTAGCCGGGAGGGGCGCAGGTCTTAACGATCTGTGCCCCTTCCTTTTGCGCTCGGCGCCCACGCCCCCATCCGCCGGCGCCCATGCCCCATGGGCCGGTGCCGATGCCCCATGGGCCGGTGCCGATGCCCCATGGGCCGGTGCCGATGCCCCATGGGCCGAAACCCTATTAAGCTGATCCGCGCTGTAGTAATATGCGCGGGAGATTCAGGGGGTCGATGCATCATTTTTTAACAACTCGGCCAGTGTCTCACGTGGGGTCATTCCGTTCAAGACAACTCGGGCTCGGTCGTTGAGTTCGTCTTGGACGAAAGCGACTTCCTCGTCGGTGATGTCAGCGAAGTTAGTTCCCTTGGGGAAGTATTCACGAATATCACGATTCAGGCGTTCATTCGACGGACGCTGCCACGGGCTATGCGGGTCAGCGAAGTAGACCTTGATATTGGTATCGACCTTGAACTGGGCTACCTGCGCCATCTCACTACCTTGATCCCAGGTGATCGAGGAGAAGGCCTTACTGGGCAAGGTCTGAACCATCTGGGTCAGTTTCTCAATCACGGTCGGTGAATCATGGCTCACCCCAAGACGAGCGATCAGCAAAAACCGTGAAGAGCGCTCGACTAGGGTGATCAGCGCTGTGTGCTTGCCCTTACCACCACCGATAATTAAATCTCCTTCCCAGTGACCTGGCGTCAGGCGCCCATCGACCTCGTGGGGGCGCAAATCGATTGAAGCGCCCTCGACCCACGTCTTACGCCCGCGCCCGGGAGTGCCAGCAAGAGCAGAACGAGCAATACGCCGTTGACGACCCGAACGCAGTCCTTTCTCCCGTTTAAGCTCTTGCCGTAATGCCCCACCCCCGTGAACATACAAAGCCTGATAAATCGTTTCATGAGACACACGCATCTGCCGATCATCTCCATAATCATGACGCAAACGAACACTGATTTGCTGGGGAGAATAACGCTTATTTAACAGCTCAACCACCTTCTGACGCAGCGCCACATGGGTAGTAAGCTTGCCCGGCTTAGGACGAGAACGACGCTGATGAGCGCACTGATGAGCCCAGCGAGCATCATAAGAACCATCAGGAAAAGCACCACGATTAATCTCACGCGTCACCGATGACGGACTACGCCCCAAACTTAAAGCGATCTGCCGAGCCGACTTACCATCAGCTAACCCCAACCCGATCGCCACGCGCTCTTCAAGCGTCATACGCCGGCCTCGACCAACCCTGCCATTACCAACCCGGTCAACACTGGCCACGACCGTGGCCCCACCAACACGGCCCCGTTGCAAAACTTCAACCATAGGCCCCAACATAGCCTGTTTCCCACGAACCCAGTTCGGACTATGACCAACCCGTTTCGCGATCTCGGCAACCGGCAAGCCCTCAGCCGTCAACTGCCACACCCGTACCCTAGCAGCCGCACGAGCCTGCGCCGGCCCACCCTGCCCACGGACCAACACTAAACCCGCCCCACGAGCCCAGACCTGAACCGAGTGACAATTAACCTTCAACTCACGAGCAACACTTGCACACGAACGTCCAGAAGCAACCAAGGCCACCGCATGATCACGAAACGACTGCGAATAAGGCCGAATCGGCGATCTACCAACCATTCAACACACTCCAAAAAGTAGTGCATTGACCCCTGGAACCTACCCGCCAGATTAATACAGCGCGGGGCACTTTAATACAGCGCGGGGGTGACGGCAGCGCGGCGGAGGTAGCACAGCCGCCGCGTGACTTCCCTCCCGGTTTCGCCCGAAAACCTGACCCAATGTGTGCCGGATCGTTACCGTGAAATGGATTGAACGAGTGGCGGCGGGTGCCGCTGGGAAGAGGATAAGTATGCTCAAGCGCGTCTTGGTGATCGCGTTGGCCTTTATCGGGGTCGTTGTCGGTGCTGGTTTTGCCTCCGGGCAGGAGGTACTTCAGTACTTCGTGGCGCATGGCCCGAACGGCGTCATCGCGGCATTTGTGACGGCGCTGTTGATGGCCGTCGTGGGGGCTGCGGCGTTCCAGCTCGGGTCCTACAGTCAGGCGAAGGATCATTCCACGGTCTTCAACCGGATCGCCCACCCGATCGCGGCCCGGCTCCTTGATGCATTCATCGTCTTCACTCTGTTTTGCATTGGTTTCGTCATGATCGCCGGTGCGGGATCGAATCTTCAGCAACAGTTCGGCCTGCCGATTTGGGCGGGCTCGGTGTTGATGTGCGCGCTTGTTGCCACGACCGGCCTGCTCGACGTCAACAAGGTCACGCGCATTATTGGCGCAATCACGCCGTTCATGATCGTCATCATTTTCGTGGGCTCGGCCTACGCGCTACTCAACCCGGATGGCACGATCGCAGAGATGCAGGTTTACGCGGAGGCGGTCAAACCGGCGATCTCGAATTGGGTGCTCTCGGCGGTGAACTACGTGGCGTTCGGATTCGCCGTCGGCGCGTCGATGATGATCGTGATGGGTGGCGGATTGTACGACCCGAAGGCGGCGGGGATCGGCGGGCTGGTCGGCGGCGTGATGTTCGGCGGTTTGGTCATCCTGTCCACGTTGGCGCTGTTCGTCAAGTTGCCCTCGGTGGCTGATGCGCCGATGCCGATGCTTGCTCTCGTCAACACGATGAGTCCCGCAGCGGGTACGTTCATGGCGGTTGTCATCTACGGAATGATCTATAACACGGCGATCGGGATGTACTATGCGCTGGCGAAGCGCGTGGATGGTTTCCGGGAGGGATGGTTCCGGCCTGCGCTCTTCTTGTCGGTGGCGGCGGGTTTTGCGTTGTCGTTCGTTGGTTTCGAGGCGCTGGTGGGTACGCTCTATCCAGCAATTGGTTTCGTGGGCATTGCGCTAACGATCCTCATCTTGTGGGGTTGGTTTGCCGCCCGTATCAAAATTAGCGAGGAGGCGAGGCGCCGGGCCCGGATTCTTCGGCTTTTCCGACGCCGTTGGCAGCGTGGCGTGCCGTACACACGGGCGCACCACCGCCAGTTGCGCGAGGAGATTGCGGCGTCAAATTTGGATAATCACGAGGCGGTCGTCACGTTGCGCGATCACGTGGTGCCTGCGATTGAGGCCGACCCTGCGGCCGACCTTGAGCCGAGCCTCGTGGAACATTACGGCTACGACGAGGATGGGTTCGCTAACGACGTCGTCGATTTCCGTCACCCTGCTGACTTTGAGGAGCCGCTGGTGGACGACCCCGTCGTGCGGTCTAAAGACAAGCAGGACTAGCGTAGTCCCCAGCTTTGGGGGCCGGCTTCGAGCGCGGCGACGTCGAGGAGCCAGGGCTCGTGGGGAATCTTTTCGGGGGCGATGTCGAGCGCGGTGGCGTTGGCGGGTAGCCCAAGGGATTTGAGGAGAAGTGCGCGGACGGCGTCGGGCTCCCAGCCGAATGTGGACAGGTCGGCGAGTGTGACTGCGCCGTCGCGTTTGGCGAGGCGAACACCTTGTTGGTTGAGGACGAGCGGGACGTGAATATATTCGGGCGTTGTGTAGCCCAGTAGTCGTTGGAGGTAGACCTGCCGGGGTGTGGAGGGCAGGAGGTCATCGCCGCGGACGATTTGGGTGATGCCGTATTCTCCGTCGTCAACGACGGAAACGAAGTTGTAGGAGAAGGCGTCGTCGCCGCGACGGATGACGAAGTCGTCAACGGTTCCTGTGTAGTTTCCGGCGAGGCGGTCGGTGACGGTGAGCTCGTCGGCGTCGGTGCGCAGCCGGTAGGCTGGCCCGCGGTTCATGCCGGCGAGTTTGGCACGGCCGGCCTCGCGCTCGGATTCGGTGAGGTTGCGGCACGTTCCGGCGTAGGAGCCGGGCGGGCGGTGTGGCGCTGAGGCGATGTCGGCGAGTTCGCGCCGGGTGCAGTAGCACTCGTAGAGGAGGCCGCGGTTTCGTAGCTCGGCGAAGATTTGCTCGTAGCGGTCGGTGCGTGTGGTTTGGTAGAGGACGTCGCCGTCCCAGTCGATGCCGATGGCGGCGAGGTCGCCGAGTTGGCGAGCGTAGTAGTGGGGGCGGGAGCGTTCGTCGAGGTCTTCCATACGCATGTGGAAGCCATGGTTCTCGCGGCGTGCGAATGCCCAGGCGAGGAGGGCGGTGCGGAGGTTGCCGAGGTGGAAGTCCCCGGTGGGCGAGGGTGCGAAGCGACCGGTCATGGACTCGATTTTAGTGGCTGTCGGCTGGTTGGCGGAATGTTGTGGTGCGGAATGGACTGGGGGCCGGCTTCTTTCGAAGCCGGCCCCCAACCTTTAGCGAATTACCGCGTCACAGGGTTAGTTCTGTCGGCGGCGGATGATCGCTACAGCACCACCGGCAATCAGCAAGACTGCGGCGAGGATCGACAGACCAGCAACCGTAGCACCGGTGTGAACCAGACCAGTTTGAGGCGTAGGCGAGCCCTGATCAATGATCAGCGCCCCGCCCTTCGGACCCTGGGGCTTGGGGGCAGGAGTGGAATCGCACTTAAGCGCCTCACGTGTCGGAGCAGTCCAAGACCACTCAGCCGTAGCATCCTTGGCTAGCTCAAAGCCTTCAACAGCCTTGGCCTTCACCACAACGGTCTTACCGTACTCGTACTCGAACCTCGACGGATTATCCTTAACCCACTCAAGGTCCTTACCATCAACCGTCGCCGAGTAAGTCACACCCTTTGTCGCAACGATCTCAACGAACGGCTTAACCTTGCACGTCACCGGATCAGAACCACCCGGGAAGATCGGAGCACTCGGAGAAACAAACTCAACCTTCGGCGTCGGCTTGGAGGTCGGCTCTGGCTTCGGGTCCGGCTTGGGTGTCGGGTCCGGCTTGGAGGTCGGCTCTGGCTTCGGGTCCGGCTCTGGCTTCGGGTCCGGCTTGGGTGTCGGGTCCGGCTTGGAGGTCGGCTCTGGCTTCGGGTCCGGCTTGGAGGTCGGGTCCGGCTTGGGATCAATCTTCTTACCCATCTCAATGCCAACAATCACAGGGTCGTGATCCGATGAGCGGAAGGGGTCAGATGCGAAGAGCTTATCCTCGTTGGGCTTCTTGAATGCCATCGTGTAGTCGATAAGTGGCAACTCGAGAGAGTTAATGTGCCAGTCAGCAGCGCCCTTAATCTTCTTCTTCAAGGTGTCGTTCGCAAGGGCATAGTCAAGGTAGCCGAGCTGACCATTGTAGACATATGAGAATGCTTTTTCGCCATGAAGTGCCTTGACCATGTCGGTGTAACCAGCGGCTTCAAACGCCTTGATCGGATCCTCGTGGTCGTAGCTATTCATGTCGCCGATGATGAGGACGTTCTCTGACTTCTCGACCTTGATCTTGTCACCCTTGAGCCAATCGGTCAGTGCCTGAACAGCCTTCACGCGCGTCTCCTGGCAGTTGCCTACCAGGTGACCCAAGGTGGCTTCGGAGGGATCCTTGCACTCTGAGCCCTTCGACTTGAGGTGGTTGACGACAACCGTAATGGTCTCGTCGGTTGCGAGGTGCTTGAACGTCTGGGCGATCGAGGGGCGGTTCTTCGTGTCGATGAATCGCGAATCAACCTTCTTGGTCAGGATGTCGAAGTTGCCGACCGGCTGAACAAGCTTGGGCTGGTAAATCAGTGCCGTCGTAATGGCGTCGGTTCCTACCTTGCCAGTCTTGATGGCCGCCCACTTCCCGGGCTCGCTTGCCTTGTTGAGGGCCGCGACGAGGGTTTCTACCGCAGTGCCGTTGTTCTCAATTTCATTGAGTCCGATAACTGCAGCGTCGAGCAGGTTGAGCTCGGCAACGATCTTTGCCTCTTGACGCTGGAATTCTTCTTTGGTCGAGGCACCACGAGCATACTTGTCGTTCTTGCCCTTCTTCAGCGTGGTGAAGTAGTTGAGAACGTTGGCGCTGGCAACCTTGAGATCACCGCCAACCGAGGGAACCTTGGGGCGAGGATTGACGTTTTCGATAGTTCCGGGGATAGTCGGCTGGAGACGCCACTTGGAGAATCGGTAGTCCATGACTCCAGCAAAACCAGTGATCTTATCCCCCACGCGGAATAGGGTGTCCATCGTCAACGGGTTCAGAGTGGCCGGATGTAGCGCCGGCGTCGCGTTCTGATCGCCACGCCCATCATCGATGGTAATGCGGTTGGCGTTGTTCTGCTCGTACAGAGCCTTTGCCTCAGCACTGTCTGCCGGGAAAAGTGCCGTGGGCTGGAACTGAGCTTCCGGACCAACAGCAATTTCGCCGAACCGACCGTACTGGTACACCTCGAGCACGGTGAGCGGCTGATTGTAAGTCACAAGCATGCCCTCGTATGCTTCATAGTTGGTGTTGGGGAATTGAATGATCATCGGCGCAGGAAGATCACTCTTGCCACACGAAACCACGCTCGTGGGGGAGATCTGCGTCGCGCTGTCATCCCACGGGCTCTTGGCCGTACCGGCAAACTCAGAGACTGTGCCGGTCACACGGACGACGCTACCGACCTCGACGTTGCCCGAGACCTTTTTCGGGTCATAGACAAAAATGCCGTCCGAGGTGTTCAAGTCCTCGTCGCCCGAATCCTGGACGAAGTACCCATCGATTGCGCCCTTCGACTGGAAGGTTCCAACCACCGTTCCCTGGATGGTCACGGACTCGCCCTTCTTCGGAGAGGTAGCACCCGCGCCCTGAACTTCACCGATCTTCGTCGCGTCAAGCTTGCACTGCTCAGCCGAATTCGTATCATCGGGGTTCGGGGACCCCGGATCGCCCGGCTCTTCGGTGCCCGGGCCAGCAGGATCCTCAGGAGTTGCGCCGGCCTTCAGCGCATCTCCGCCGCTGTACTTCGGCGTAGGAGCACCAACTGAAAAGTCCGCCGAATTATCATTCGTGTCCGCTCCGGTAATGTTCCGGTTGAGAGACGTTTGTACGGTCAACCCATCCGACGAGGCAGCGGCAGCCTCGAACTTATCCGCTTGTCCGAAGCCAAGGGCGTCAACGACTCCATCGACCGCAGTTATATCACCCTTTGTGAGTCCGGCAAGATCATTCTGATTCCTAGTGAGCACAACCAAACCGCTTGTGCCGCCGATGTTCAGGCCGCCTTGCGCATCGTAATTGAGCTCTTTGTAGCCATCCTGCTTCGAGGTTCCACCAAGGACGAGGAAATAACTCTTCGGCTGGATTGTGCCTGTCAACTTTGCCTTGGCAGATGTCTTCGCCCCCTTCTGTGAAACATAATGGACGGCCCAACCCGTCACATCGATCGGATTATCAGAGGGGTTAAACAGCTCAACATAGTCGCGGTACTCATTACCGGTTGTGCCTCCACGCGTATAAACTTCCGAAATCACGACATTCTGACCGTCCGGCGCCGCAATCGCTGGCACCGTAGCCAGCGGTATTGCGAGCACCGAGGCCGCAAAGGCCGCGATGAATGATGTTCTCCGTTTCACAGAGTCTTCCCTTCGTGTGCTGAAACCCATGCCGACGATGGCACAGGTACATGAACAAGGTTACTCACCCCCTCCGACAATAAAGTGTCTAGAAGGTGAACATCTTTGTTCCATAGTGGTCATAACACCTTACTCCTCTTTCCCACTGAAGTAATAGAATTATTTACAAGAGGAGGCGATAGATGGAGCACCCACCCTTTGGCGCGGTGATCGTTGGCGCTGGTCAGATGGGTACAGCACTGGCGGAGCGCTTTGATGCAATTAACACCACTGCCCTGGTCTTGACGCGCGAGCATCGCCTCCCCACCAATTCGGGCGCCCACGCGACGATAGACGCCTCGAAACTGTTCGCAATCCCACTCGATGTGCCCGTATTTTTGGCCATTCCCCTCTCAGCTATTGAGACACTCCCTGCTGAGTCGCTCACCGGCCGGGTCGTCGTCGACGTCGCAAACTATTGGCCGCGCCTCGACGCCTCGACTCGCTTCGCCAACTCCCCTCGTGACTCGAGCCTCGTTGTCCAATCCCTCTTCCCCGGCGCCCGCGTTGTCAAAACACTCAACCACCTCTCCTTTGCCGACCTGACCTTCGACTTCCGACCCCGCCACGCCGACTACCGCCGAGGGCAGTGCGTTGCTGGCGACGACGCCGTCGCCCGGCTTGCGACCGCACGTATCGTTGACGCCCTGGGATTTACGCCCGTCGACGCCGGACCGCTGGCCAACGGGCGGATGTTCGGGCCCGGCACTCAGATCTTCAATGGCGGGTGGCGCACCGCTGAGCAGCTGGTTCGGATCTTGCGGCGGCGCACAGACTATCCCGCCGCGACGTTTGACCTTGGGTGATGCCCCCACGTCGGCGTCGCGGGCTTGGCGACGCACGTTTTTTGTCGGGGGCCTTCGCTACGATTGACGCATGAGTATTTTTGATTCGATGGATTCGTTCATTGCCCAGCCACGCGTCACCGGCCTGGCTACGAAGCACGGGCGCACAATCACCACGGTGGCGCGCCTGTCGAAGAAGAAGGACAAATATGTGTCCTCGTTGGTGGATATCACGGACGGCACTCCACGCACCCTGACCCGTTCGGTCAAGGGTGAGGGCCTCGTGGCGATCGGCGAACGCGGGGAGGTCTACTTCGTCTCCGGGCGCGATGACGACCACGTCGAAGGACAATCCAACGCCTTGTGGATGCTTCCGCCCGCAGGTGAGGCGCGCGTAATTTTCCGTAGCGTCGGCGATATCGAATCAGTCACCGCAACGGGCGGCAAGCTGATCCTCACCCTTCAGGTCCTTCCCGGCTGCTCGCTCGAGGACGATGCCAAGATCCACGCCGATCGCAAGGAGCGCGGCGTGAGCGCCATCTTGCACGAGGGCTTCCCGGTGCGCTTCTGGGATCACGATCTCGGGCCCGCCTACCCCCAACTCTTCATCGCTGACGTCCCGCTGCTCGAGGACTTTTCGGCAGATCCGTCCCCCGCGTCGGCGGCGGACGGGGAGGAAGCAGCACCGACGTCGAAGCTGCCCGATTCTGAGATCGTGATCCGCCCGATTCCGGTCCCCGAGGGCATTCTCGAAGAGGTCAGCGTCAACCCCGCCGCCTCGCACGCGCTGGTGACCATCCGCCGGTCGGTTGCGAACTCGACGGAACAGACCAACTCCGTGTGGGAGATCGAACTGGCCACCGGCACTGCCCGTGAGGTCGCCGTTGCTCCCCGCTCACGCGAGGACGTACCCGACTACACGAGCTACGGGGTTGGCGACTATTCGCCTGACGGCTCGGCAGCAATCCTCTATGCCGAATCCGGAAACGTCGACGGCGATCCGTTGCGGGTCTGGTCCGAAGTCTGGCGCCGCGACTCGGGTGAGCACACCCGCTTTGCCCCCAGCTTTGACGATTGGCCGGGCCAAATTCTCTGGCTGGACGATTCCACACTCGTTCTCACCGCCGCACGGCGCGGGCGCGAATCCATCTACACCGTGGATCTGAAGAAGGATTCGATCACCCTTCTCACGGACGATGACTACGCCTACACCAACCTCGGCGTCCGCGATGGTGTGATTTATGCGTTGCGGTCGGCCATCAACGAGCCGGGCCGCCCGGTGTCCCTCGCCCTCGATGGGACGGTGAACGAGCTGGCAGAGCTCACGCCTGCCGTCAATGCGCCCGGTCGCCTGGAGGAAGTGACTGCCAAGGGTGAGGACGGAACCGACATTCGCGCGTGGCTCTGGCTACCCGAAGGCGCGTCGGCCTCGGCTCCCGCCCCGCTCCTCGTCTTCGTGCACGGCGGGCCCTGGGGCTCGTGGAATGACTGGACGTGGCGCTGGAATCCGGGCCCGTTTGTGGCAAAGGGGTACGCTGTCCTTCTGCCGGATCCCGCGATTTCCACCGGCTACGGCCAGCACATGATCGACCGCGGTAATGACGCGATCGGCGATACACCCTACACGGACGTGCTCGCGCTCGTTGACGCTGCTGAGGCGCGAACGGACATCAACGGCGAACGAACCGCACTCCTCGGCGGATCCTACGGCGGATACATGGCGAACTGGATGGCCGGCCACACCGGCACCCGGTTCTCCTGCATCGTCAGCCACGCCTCCCTGTGGAACGTCGGGCAGATGGCCGGAACCACGGACAACGGCAGCTGGTACGAGTGGATGTTGCCCACCCAGGAGGCCATTTACTCCCCACATCGCTTCGCCGAACAGATCGAGGTTCCGATGCTGATCATCCACGGAGACAAGGACTACCGCGTCCCACTCTCCCAGAGCCACGCCTTGTGGCAGGCCCTCAACCGGGTGGCGAAGGTGCGCGGCCACAAGTTCCTCTACTTCCCCGACGAAAACCACTGGGTGCTGAAGCCCTCCAATTCGGCCGTCTGGTACCAGACCGTCATGGCCTTCGTGGACCACCATGTGCTGGGCAAAGAGTGGATCAAACCCACACTCCTCTAGAAGCAGATCACAATATAGAAAGATCATAAAGGCATGCAACAGCGTATCTTCGCTCATCGCGGCGTCTGTGGTCTCAAGCCAGAGAACACCATGGCGTCTTTCCAAGAGGCAGTCGACCGCGGGCTGACCTGGATCGAAACAGACGTCGACATTCTCGGGGACGGGACACCCATCCTCATCCATGACACCACGCTGGATCGAACCACCAACACGTCAGGCTCGTACTACGGGCTCACCAAAGCCGACCTCAACGACATCGATGCAGGCTCCTGGTTTGGCCCCGAATACGAAGGCGAGCGGATCCCCACGCTACGCGAGCTGGTCGACTTCATGAATGAAACCGGCCTGAACGCCAACATCGAGTTCAAGTCCAACGAGGCGGGCGCAAAGATGAGCCACCTCCTCGTGGACAACGTCCTGGCTGAACTAGAACGTCTCGATGGCCCCGAGGTCATTATCTCCTCCTTCAACCACCTGCTACTGCGCGAAATCAAGACGAAGAACCCCGCACTGCCAATCGGCGCACTCTTCGTCAAGGAGAACCTCTGGCCGGACTGGAAGTCCATCCTCGAACTCCTCGACGCCGACTACATTCACCCCGACTCGGATGGCCTGACCAAAGACATGGTCCACACCTTCCGCAGCGCTGGATTCGGCGTCAACGTGTGGACCGTCAATAGCCCGGCCCGCGCGAACGAACTCTTCAACTGGGGCGTCACCGGCGTCTTCTCCGATGTCCCCCACCTGCTCCGCCACCTCACAAGATAACAGCCTGCATCACCCACCAAACGCCCTAGACCCCGCACTCACAGTCGGGCGCGGCCAGGTGCCCTCGCACGACTAATCCCAGCCGCCAAACCTCCTCGGCACAGCAATACGCCGACCCGTATCCCACGGATGCGACCAACCAGCCACGTCCAACAAACCATCAAGCAACATCGCCGTAAAACCCCAAATCACAACATCCCCAACACGGAAAGCCGCACCGCCGATTTCACCACCAGATCCCCCGCCAGACACCAGCCCTTTCCGCTCCAACACGGGCCTCCCAGATCGAGACCACCGCCCCCGATTATTCGGATCGACCAAGTCCGCGACCTTCACCATATGGATGGCGTCCACCTCGTCCGGGCTCGGCACCGCCTCAAGCTGCCGATCGGTACTCCACGTGCCCACCACCGGTGTCACGGCAAAGGACGACACGGGCAACGAGCTCGCCGGAAGCTCACCCAGCAGCCGCACCCCGGCGTCGTCGATCCCGCACTCTTCCCACGCCTCGCGCAAGGCTGCACCCGACGCCGTCTCCCCCGGCTCAACGCTCCCGCCAGGAAAACTGATCTGACCAGCATGTTTGCGCAAATGGGAAGCCCGTTCGGTCAGTAGAACTGCCGGATCGGAGGGTTGATCGAGTAGCACAAGAACTGCTGCCTGCCTCATTCCCGCACCAGGAGCAGGGTGACGCCCATCGATGATCGCGCCAACACCAGCGCTCAATTCACGGGTCAGACGGTCTATCGTCACTTCGCCCACGACGCCTCCCACGCCCGCCGATGCCCGCCGATGCCCGCCACCTAGAACAGGTTCTGCGGGACAAGATAGCGCGGGCGCCACACGACGACGTCGTGCCCGGCCGCACCCCGCTCGCGCGCCACCTGCTCCCGCAATGCCGAACGCAGGTCCTCGAAGCGGTCGGCCATGAGCACGTCGCCAGAGGGACCCGCAGCGAAAACCCGGTTGATGCGCCGGTCATAATGAGTCAGTTCCTCGTGCAGGAAGTCCACGGCGCCGCGAAGCTTGGCGTTCTCGCGCTCAAGCCTGGTACGGGCCCGTTCGGACTTTTCGAGCTGATCCTGAAGATCAAAGATCTTCGCGATACCAGCCAGACTCACGCCCTCTTCCTGGGACAGGCGCTGAATTTCGGCCAGCTTGTCGACGTCGTTGAGAGAGTAGCGCCGGCCCCCGCCACGCGTACGCTGGGCGACCACAAGGCCCATGCGGTCGTATTGGCGCACCGTCTGGGCATGCATGCCCGCGAGCTCGGCCGCCACGGTCACCGACAGGATCGGCGCCGTCCTCGACACCTTAGCCATGTCTGCTCCTCTCCTGCTCGCAGGCCGCCCGCGTGTGCGGGCGGCCTGACCTTAAATCTTCGCCATGTCCTCAAACTCGCGGCGCGGATCGGCCTCGGCCGTCACCTCGCGGAACTGTTCGACCACAGCACGCGCCTCATCGGACAGGCGCTTGGGGACGACGACCTTCAGACGCACATACATGTCACCCTGATCGCCCTTCTTGGGCTGAACCCCCTTGCCGCGCACACGCATCAGCTTATCGGAGCTCGACCCCGCGGGGACCTTGACCTTGACCTTGTTCCCGTACACCGTGGGCACCTCGATCGTCGCACCGAGTGCCGCCTCATCGAACGATACCGGCACGTTGACATAAATGTCCTTGCCCTTGAGCTCATAGACAGGGTGCGGTTCCACGCTGACCTTGACCAGCACGTCGCCCGGCTCGCCGCCGTTCACGCCGGGGCGACCCTTGCCCTTGATACGAATCTTCTGCCCGTCCGTGATGCCCGCAGGGATCTTCGCCGTGACCTTTTCGCCATTGCTGGTCACCGTCACGGTCGTCCCATCGATCGCCTGACGCAACGGGATCGAAATCTCCGCCTGCACGTCAGAGCCACGTTCCGGACGGCGTCGGGAACCAAAGCCCCCAAAGCCGCCGAAGCCGCCCTGACCGTTCGGCTGCGGCGCGCCGCCACCGAACATCTGCGACAGAATGTCCTCGAATCCGGGAGTCGCGTTCCCACCCGTGTTGAAGCGGACGTTGCCGCCGCCGAAGCTGGAGAAGATGTCCTCGAACCCGCCGGCGCCCGACGAGAACCGGGCCCCGCCACCTGCCATCGAACGGATCGCGTCGTACTGCTTGCGATCCTCGGCATTGGACAAAACCTGGTACGCCTCGGAAGCCGCCTTGAACTTCTCTTCGGACGCCTTGTCGCCCGGGTTGCGATCCGGATGGTACTTGCGGGCATAGGTGTTGTATGCCTTCTTGATCTCCGCCTCGCTCGCGTCCTTGTTCAGACCCAGAGCCGCGTAGAAATCTTTCGACATCCAATCCTGGCTAGCTGCCATTATTCACCTCCCTGCGGAACTTCCGCTCCGCCACTTCCCTATTCGGGGGAAACCACGCCCACGCGCGCCGGGCGCACAACCTTCTCGCCCTGCTTGTAGCCAGGCTGAATGATGTGCTGGACCTGTTGGGTTTCAACATCAGACGAGGTTTGGTTCATCAACGCCTCGTGATGCTCGGGATCAAACTCGTCACCGATTTCACCAAAACGCACCAGCCCAAAGTTAGTTGCCAACGTCTGCTCAAGCTTCTCCACCACGGTGCCTGCCGGTCCCGTCAGGTCACCGTGTTCGCGTGCCAGATGTGCATCATCAAGAACGGAGAGCAGATTCTCCAGCACCTTGGTGATGCCAGCATCGTACTGCGTGCGAGCCTCGGCCTTCGAGCGCTTGACGTAGCCGTTGTATTCCTGGCCGAGGTTGTACAGGTCCGCCTTCCGGCGCGCGACCTCCTCCTCCAGTTCGGCCACCCGCAGGAGTGCCTGGTCCAGTTCCGACAGGTCCACGACGCCGTCTTCGCCAGTCACGTCATCTGTCGCGGGTACGTCAGCAGACGCATCCTTGGCGGAGTCGGCGGTGATGTCAGCCGCGTCGGCGGTGGCGTCGACCTGTGGGGCCTCGCCGTCATTGGCCGGCTCGTCGGGTGTGAGATTCTCGTTCGTCATCCCCAGTCCTTTCTGTGGGCAAGGGGCGGCAGCCGAAGCCGCCGCCCCTCACACCGATTTACTTCTTGGAGTCCTCGTCGTCAACAATCTCGGCGTCAACGACGTCCTCGTCCGAAGCTGCCTGGCGTGCAGCATTGGCTGCATCCGTCCAGCCCTCGGCGCCCGGAGCGCCTGCGCCCTCGGCCTGAGCCTGGGCGTACAGCGCCTCGCCAATCTTCTGAGCCTTCGTGTTGAGGTCCTCTTGAGCGGTCTTGATGGCCTCGACGTCGGTGCCCGCCAGCGCCGTCTTGAGCGCTTCAACGGCGGTGCGAACCTCGGTGGTCACCGTGTCATCAAGCTTGTCCTTGTTCTCGTCCAGGAGCTTCTCGATGGAGTAGGCCTGCTGTTCGGCGGTGTTGCGAACCTCAGCCTCTTCCTTGCGCTTGGCGTCCTCGGCCGCGTTCTCCTCGGCTTCCTTGACCATGCGCTCAATGTCTTCCTTCGATAGCCCAGAACCGCCGGTGATGGTCACTGACTGCTCCTTGCCAGTGCCGCGATCCTTCGCGGAGACGTGAACGATTCCGTTCGCGTCGATGTCGAAGGTGACCTCAATCTGGGGCATGCCACGCGGTGCGGGCGCGATGCCGGACAGTTCGAAGGTTCCGAGCAACTTGTTGTCACGGGCGAAGGGACGCTCGCCCTGGTAGACCTGAATGAGCACGGAAGGCTGGTTGTCCTCGGCAGTGGAGAAGACTTCGCTGCGCTTGGTCGGGATAGCCGTGTTGCGCTCGATGAGCTTGGTCATCACGCCGCCCTTGGTCTCGATGCCGAGGGAGAGCGGGGTGACGTCGATGAGGAGCACGTCGGTACGGTCACCGGTGATGACGCCGGCCTGCAGGGCCGCGCCCACAGCCACGACCTCGTCCGGGTTGACGCCCTTGTTCGGCTCGCGGCCGCCCGTGAGCTCCTTGACGACCTCGGTCACGGCCGGCATACGGGTGGAGCCGCCAACCATGACGACGTGATCGATCTCGGACAGCTGGATACCGGCGTCCTCGATGACCTTCTTGAACGGAGCCTTCGTGCGCTCGAGCAGATCGCGAGTCATGTCTTCGAACTTCGCGCGCGTGAGGGTCTCGTCCAAGTGGATCGGGCCGTTTTCCGACATGGACAGGTACTGGAGAGTGATGTTCGTCGAGGTCGCCGAGGACAGTTCCTTCTTCGCCTGCTCAGCGGCCTCCTTCAGGCGCTGGACGGCCACCTTGTCCTTCGACAGATCGACGCCGTAAGCGTTCTTCGTCTGGGTGACCAGCCAATCGACGATGCGCTGATCCCAGTCATCGCCACCAAGCTGGTTATCGCCGGAGGTTGCACGGACCTGGATGATCGAGAAATCGTCATCATCCTTGCCCACTTCGAGCAACGAGACGTCAAACGTGCCGCCACCAAGGTCGAAGACGAGAATCATTTCGTCTTCCTTGCCCTTCTCAAGGCCGTAGGCGAGCGCGGCAGCCGTCGGCTCGTTGACGATGCGCTGGACGTTGAGGCCCGCGATCTGGCCCGCGTCCTTCGTTGCTTGACGCTGGGCGTCATTGAAGTAGGCGGGGACGGTAATGACGGCGTCGGTCACCGACTCACCAAGGTAGGTTTCGGCATCCTTCTTCAGCTTCTGAAGGATGTAGGCCGAGATCTGCTGGGCGTTGTAGCTCTTGCTATCGATGTCAACTGACCAAGTTTCACCCATGTGACGCTTGACCGAGGAGATCGTGCGATCGGGGTTCGCAACAGCCTGACGCTTTGCGATTTCGCCGACGAGCACCTCGCCAGTCTTCGAGAAGCCGACCACCGAAGGGGTGGTGCGCATGCCTTCTGCATTCGCGATGACCGTGGGCTCGCCGCCCTCAAGGACGGAAACCACGGAATTGGTGGTACCAAGATCAATACCAACTGCTCGTGCCATGTTGTTTCTCCTTCTATTGGGCCGAAGCCCACTGGTTAAGAATTGTTCCTCGTACAGGATAAGACGATCGAAAAAGTTTCGTCAAGAACCCTACCCTTTTCTTGAGCCCGTCCCACTCAACTTTGCCGGGCTCGGCGACATTCCCAACGCCGTCCGACAAGCAAGATTCCGCCAAACATCAGGCGAGACATCATTGTTGTGAGTGCAGCAGAGCGATTATGCTTAACGCGGATAGCCAGTCGAAAGGTATGCGATGAACCTCAACGGCATCACCAGATTTGCCAGCCAGACCGTCACGGCCACCGAAGCCATCGGCTACGAACGAGTGTTGCGGCCACTACTCTTCCGTAAGGATCCCGAGGTTATCCACGACCAGATGATGAACGTGCTGTCCCAGGCCGGCCCCCTAGGCAACTTTGGCTCGCAGATCACTAGCAACCTACCGGTTCTGCGAATCCCGGACGCGCCCGTGACCTGCGGGGGTGTGCGCTTCCGCCATCCCGTCATCCTCGCGGCAGGGCTGGATAAGAGCGCCCAGGCCGCACGCATGTGGTCCGCAATCGGCTTCGCCGGCGCAGAACTGGGAACCTTCACCCCGCGCCCGCAACCCGGAAACCCCTCCCCGCGCATGTTCCGCATGCCAGAGGATCACGCAATCATCAACCGCATGGGATTCAACAACCCCGGCGTCGAGAGCGCGGCTGGACTTCTTCGCTCATGGGGAGTTGTGCGCGGCAACAACGCCCTCGGCACGCGCATTGGCATGAGCATCGGCAAGAATAAGACGACGCCGAACGAGGACTTCATCGCCGACTATGCCACCTGCATGCGCGAGGTCAGCGACGTGGCGGACTACGTCGCCATCAATGTGTCGAGCCCGAACACCCCCGGTCTGCGCGACCTCCAAGATCCCGCCGCGCTTCGGGCGCTGCTTCAGGCGCTCAACGACATCCGTGGCACCGAGCCAGATCGACTTCCCCTCTGGCTCAAGATCGCTCCGGACATGGACTGGCCCGCACTTGACGGCATTCTCGAGGCGGCCCAGGACGCCGGCGTCGACGCCATCATCGCAACGAACACAACGAACGCGCGACCGGTGGGCCTACGCTCTCCCATGTCAGCCGAGACCGGCGGGCTCTCCGGCGCGCCACTCACAAAGCGATCGCTCGAGGTCGTGCGCTACGTGGCCGCCCACTCCCGCGTTGACGTGGTTGCCTCGGGCGGCATCATGACGGCTGCCGACGCCCATGCGGCCCTCGCCGCGGGAGCCAAGGCCATCCAGCTCTACACGGGATTCATCTATCGCGGCCCGGCGCTCATCCGAGAAATCGTGGCCGGGATAAGCGCAAACTGAGCCCCAACGCCGGAGCGCTGAGCCCCGTTGCCCGCCGCTTGGCTCCGCCGCCGGTCCCACGTTGACAACGATTTGGTATCAATCTGCCGAATCGCCCACATGAAAGTATCCCCCCATACGATGGAGATACCCGGTCATTACATGGAGGAGGAATCATGGTCGCGTGGGCAAGGAAAGGACGATTGATGGCGGCGTGCGCAGTCCTGACTCTCGCCGCCTGCGCTAGCGGGAAGACTTCCGGCGTCCCATCCGCCAGCCGAAGCATTCCATCTTTGGGCGACGTGCCGACGGTCCAGGCATTCACACAGGCCCCGCCCTTCGTCGAGCCACACACGCGCACCGTCATCGAGGACGTCGAGAAACTCGCACATCCCATCCTCATCTACGAGGGCAAGGCGCCCGCCGAATACGAGCTGCCCATCGTCAGCTCGAGGTACTACGCACTGTGGGACACCAACGACGTCCACCGCGCCTCCATCTACGAACGCGACACCGGCAACCTCGTGAGGGAAGTCAGCATTCCCAACGACGCCCGCCGCTACCTGGGCCGAATCCTCTTCACGGGGACCGACGCCTTCGTCGTCGACAGCCCCGACCTGGCCGACCGCAACACCGAAACCGGCAAGATCAGCCGACTCGACCTCCTCACCGGCGCCTCGACCGAGGTCGCCCCACCGGCGGGCCTTGACTGGTCCTACCTCCCGGAAACGATCGCCGAACACGATGGAACGATCGTAGCCATGGCGCAAAAGCCCGGCACCCGCGAACCATGCCTGGCGAAGATCGAGGGAACGACGGCGTCGGCCATCACTTGCTGGAGCGGCTCTCTGTCAGACCGACTCTCCATCATGCCCGGCCACGTCTCTTCGCTCGTGTGGCCAAGCGATGACCCCGACCTGTGCACCCAGCTCCACCTCACATCCCTCGAAGGCAAGACTCGGGAGATGGGCGACCGCCGCCATTGCCGCTCCTACGATGGGGTAACCCTGCACGGGTGGGACGTTTAGTCGAGCAACGACGTCGGCGTCATCAGCCAAAGCACGGTCTATGCTGATGGCTCCGGTCAGCACCTCCAACTGAGCCGGAAGAACAACCAATCGGGTTCGATGGCCGTTTGCGGCGAGGCCACCTATTGGAAGACGGGCTTCCACTCTCAAGGCAAGAGAACCTACGCGCTCATGCGTTGGGTTCCGGGCATGGAGAACGTTGAGATGATCTTCCGAACCGAGCCAGAGTTCTTACTGAGTCCGCCACGCTGCAACGAAGGAATCCTTTCCTTCGACGTCGCGCGCCATTACGACCCCGAGTTCGGCACCCGCTCGCGCATCTACTACCTCGACACCCGCGAGTTGGATCGCCAATAAGGGGCGTTTCACGAGGTCAAAGCGACGTGGCGCGAACATAACACTCAACATAACACCTAACTTCCCACAGTGTTATGTTAGGTGTTAAGTAGGTGGGAAGTTCGGGGCAGTCGCCGCCGGCACGCCTACAAGCGGCGGCTTCCCGGCGAGTCGATTTCCTCGCCCGCCCCGCACATCGAACATTCAGCCGGCTCCCACGATTCGGTTGGCAGCGCCAGCAACGGGTAGAAGGGCGCGGCAAACTTCCGATCGGTCTTGCGGTCGATGATTGAGACGACGCCGGCAACCTCCGCCCCGGCCTCCTTGACCAGCTCCTCCACTTCGGCCACAGAACCGCCGGTTGTTACGACGTCCTCGACGATCAACACCCGGGCACCGGCCGGGATGTGGAAGGAGCGGCGGAAGCGCATCTTGCCCTCCACCCGCTCGGAAAACACGAAGCGCTTGTGCAGGGCCAGGGCTACGGCAAAGCCGAAGAGCATACCGCCCACCGCCGGGGAGGCCACCAGGTCCACGTCGAGCCCTGCGGGGAGGCGGCGTACCGCCTCCCGCGCGAGCGTCGCGGTCACGTCCGGCGATTCGAGCACCCGCGCACACTGAATGTAAGTGTCCGAGTGTCGTCCGCTCGTGAGCGCAAAATGTCCGTGGGCGATCGCGTCAGTTTCACGCAGCTCCGCCAAAATTTCAAGGTCAGTCAGTGCCATTTTTCCTACCTATAAAGTACCGAATCGATGTCTGTGGAGATCGCCGTGAATGCCCGGGCGGGCTCGTCCGCGGCAGTGATTGGCCGACCGACCACCACGTGGCTTGCTCCCCCGGCCACCGCTGCCGCGGGGGTCGCGACGCGGGACTGGTCGCCGAGCTGCGCGCCTGGCGGCCTCACACCCGGGGTGACGATGAGCGCCTCTGGACCGAGAGCCCCTCGCAGGTGGGGTGCCTCGAGCGGGGAGCAGACGACGCCGTCGGCACCCGCCGCGTAGGAGGCGCGCGCAAGAGCGGCCACCTGGGCGGGCAGGTCTCGCTCGACGCCGATCGACGCCAAGGTCGCCTCGTCCATCGAGGTCAGGACGGTGACGGCCAGGATCGCGGTTGAGGTGGCCCCCGCGCTGGCCAGCCCCTCGCGGGCGGCGCGAATCATGTCCGCGCCGCCCGCCGCGTGCACGGTCAGCAGATCCGCCCCGAGCCTTCCGAGCACGGCACTGGCCTGGCGGACCTGATGGGGAATGTCGTGGAGCTTGAGGTCAAGGAAGACCTTGAATCCGCGATCCTTGAGTTCGGTGACGATGCGCGGGCCCGTCGCATAAAAGAGCGTCATGCCGACCTTGACCCATGCCCCGCGCGGGAGTGTGTCCGCGAGCGCGAGCGCCTCTCCTTCGGACAGGTCGAGGGCGACGATGACGCGTTCGCCTCCGGCAGTCAGTTTCATCGGGTGACCTTTCCGTCGCGATAGGTGAATTCGCCGCGCAAGAGCGTGCCCCAGACGGCGCCGGCGAGCGTGCGCCCCCAGAAGCCGCAGTTGACGGACTTGGAGGCCAAGTGATCGCGGTCTACCGGCGTCGTACCCTCGGGATCGAAGATGCACAGCGAGGCGTCGGCCCCCTCCTCGATGGCGAGCGGCGCCAAGCGCAGGATCTGACGCGGGCGGATCGCCATGAGCGTGACGAGGCGATTCCAGTCGATGCGTCCCGTTCGCACCAGCCCGTTGAACACCGCCGGCAGCGAGGTTTCCAGGCCGATCATGCCGAAGGGTGCGCGTTCGAATTCGAGGTCCTTTTCGTGGGCGGCGTGTGGGGCGTGGTCAGTGGAGATGACGTCGATCGTCCCATCCACCACGGCCTGCGCGAGCACCTGCGCGTCCGTACCCGCCCGCAACGGCGGGTTGACCTTGTAATACGTCTCGTATTCGGTGCTGATGTCGTCCTCGGTGAGGAAGAGGTGATGTGGGGTTGCTTCGGCGGTCACGTTCAGCCCCCGAGCCTTCGCCGCACGCACGGCCTCCACGCCCGCCGCGGTCGAGATGTGACCCACGTGCAGGCGCCCGCCGGTGAGTTCGGCGAGTTCGATGTCGCGCAGGATCTGGACCACCTCGCCCTGCGACGGCCACCCTGCCAGCCCGAGCCGGGTCGAGGCCACGCCCTCGTTGACGACGCCGTCGCCCACCAGCCCCTCGTCCTGCGAGTGAGTGATCACCGGGCAGTCCCAGAGTTTGGCGTAGTCGAGCGCGAGGCGCATGAGGCCAGAGTGCTGGATCCCGTGCCCGTCGTCGGAGAAGGCGACCGCGCCGGCGCTAGCCATGTCACCCATCTCCGACAGCTCCTTGCCTCCGAGGCCCTTGCTGACGGCGCCGATGGGGAAGATGTCAACAAGGCCGATCTCCTTGCCGCGCTGAATCTGGGTGAGGACCAGCTGCGCGCGATCAACCACGGGTTCGGTGTTGGCCATCGTGGCAACGCCCGTGAATCCGCCGCGGGCTGCCGCCCGCGAGCCCGTCTCAATATCCTCCTTGTGCTCGAGCCCCGGCTCGCGGAAGTGCACGTGCATGTCGAACAGGCCCGGCATGATGATCTTCCCGCTTAGGTCGATGCGCTCGGCGTCGGCCCAGCCGGCCTCCTCGCCGTCAAAACTCACCGCGGCGATACGGCCATCCCGGACGAAAATTGTGCCGACGGCGTCGTACCCCTTCTGGGGATCGACGATGCGGGCACCTACAAGAACCTTAGACATTGAGCAGCTCCTTAACTGGCTGGGCGGGCAGATCCTCGCGGTTGGCGAGGAGAAGTTCCATGACGGCCATGCGCACGGCCACACCCGAGTTGACCTGGTCGTTGATGCGGGAGGCGACGGCGTCGGCCACCTCCGAGGTGACCTCCACGCCGCGATTCATCGGGCCCGGATGCATGAGGATCGTGTGCGGGGCCAACGAGGCCACCCGACGCTCGTCCATCCCCCAGAAACGGGCGTACTCGCGAAGCGACGGCAAAAGCTGGAGGCTGCCCAGCCGCTCGAGCTGGATGCGCAGGAGGTAGACGACGTCAGCGCCGGCAAGGGCCTCGTCGATGCTGCGCGCCACCTCGACCCCGAGCACGTCGGGCCGGGCTGGCATGAAGGCCGGCGGGCCAGCAACCACCACGCTCGCCCCCATCCGATTCAACACGCGGGCCAGGGAGCCCACCACGCGCGAATGCGCGATGTCCCCCACGATCGCCACGCGCAGTCCCTCGATGTGGCCGAAGCTCGTGCGCATCGTGTGCAGATCGAGCAGGGCCTGGGTGGGATGCTCGTGCTTGCCGTCCCCGGCGTTAACCACGCTGCCGCGGATGTTGCGGCGCATCACCTGCGGGGTGCCGGCAGCCCGGGCCCGCACCACCACCATGTCCGTATCCATCGCGTCCAGGGTCAACGCCGTATCCACCAGCGACTCCCCCTTCACAATCGAGGAGACCGAACCCGAAATGTTGATCACGTCCGCGCCCAGCCGCTTACCTGCGATCTCGAAGGACGTGCGGGTGCGCGTGGACGACTCCAGGAAAAGGTTGACGATCGTGTACCCGCGCAGCGAGCCGTGCTTCTTCGCCGCCGCGCTGGTCGCGTTGAGCTCCCGGTGAGTATCGGCGCGATCGAGGATCGTGGCGATGTCCTCGAGGGTGAGGTCATCCATGCTCATCAAGTGTCGGGTGGATAGCATGCTCATCGGGCCACCTCCACCACGTCCACGGCGGTGCGTGCGTCGGTCGGCTCCACATTGACCACAACCTTCTGCCCCGCGCTCGTCGGCACATTCTTCCCCACAAAGTCCGCCCGGATCGGCAATTCGCGATGGCCCCGGTCCACGAGGGTCGCCAGCCAAATTCGCGCCGGCCTTCCTGCCGACAGCAGCGCATCCATCGCCGCTCGCGCCGTCCGCCCGGTGTAAAGCACGTCGTCCACGAGCACGGCCTTCTTCCCCGTCAGGTCCGGAACCGGGTTCACGACGCCGTCGGCCCGCGTCTCGCCGTCACCCCGCGTCTCGCCGTCCCCGCCCTTGTCGGCCGGTGCGGCCGGTGCGGGGTGCTTGGTGGGTGCGGCGTGGGTGGCCGGTGCGGGGTGCGCCGGGGCCTGTTCGGACGCGAGCCGGACTGCGGCGTCGTCGCGGAAATTCGTGATATCCAGGTGGACGACCGGCACCTCCACCCCCTCAATCTGTTTGATCATCACGGCCAAGAGGCGGGCCAGCGTGTCGCCGCGGTTGATGATGCCAACCAGGACGAGGTCGTCGGTGCCGTGGGTCGATTCAAGGATTTCGTGAGCAATGCGTGTCAGCGAGCGACCCATTGCCGGGCCGTCCATCACGGTCGTCATGGCATTCCTTCCGCTCGAGCGTAGGCGGCGGCAAGGGCTCACGCACGGGCCTCACCTCCCGGCGGGTATCAAA
The DNA here is from genome assembly GCF_014926385.1 of Trueperella pecoris. NCBI lineage: Bacteria > Bacillati > Actinomycetota > Actinomycetes > Actinomycetales > Actinomycetaceae > Trueperella > Trueperella pecoris. Next base: position 1,911,015 of record NZ_CP053291.1, read on the forward strand.
AAAGCCCCGCCAAAAGGCAGGGCAAAGCGCTCACGCGTGGCGTCTTGCCGGTTCTCTGACCGCCTTAAAGACGTCTTGAGCCTAGCACGCGGGGGTGGGGTGATGTCGAGCGCTTTAACCCACTCGCCGCGTGGCGTGCGGCACGGGGCGTGGGGGCGGGTGCAGGTTACTGGCGTGGGGGTACGGACGGCACATGGCGTGCGACACAGGGCGCCGCTACAGGTGCGGCTTGTTGTATGCCTCCGCCACAATGTCGGAGACCAGGCGGGAGCGTCGCAGCGAGAGTGAGCCATCGGCCTGGAAGCGAGCCAGCTGCCACGGCGGCGCGAGAGAAAGATAGGTATTGACGACGACGTCGGGACTCTCTTTCATCCCCGTACTCAGCCACGACACGAGAACCGACACAAGGTTATACACCTGCTGGGTGGAGGCCATCTCAGTCCACAACTCCGACACGGATTCGCCCTCGAGCCGAGATTTGAATTCGTCCACGTACGCGGCGAAGGTCAAGGTCAGGCGCCGGGTAATGTGGCCGACGATCACCGGCTGACCCTCCCCACCAAAAAGCGCGCCAAGAATCTGCCGGTGGTTGAGCAACTCGGTCAGCATGCGAATATAGATCTCGCGCCAGCGCAGAAGGTAATCATCGCTTGCGGTGGCGATAGCCCCGGTGAGCTCGTCGAGGAAAGGCTGAAGGATATCAACGACGGCGTCCGCAATGAACTGCGCCGGTGAGTCTCCGTGCTGGTAGAAGGTCGTCCGAGAAATGCCGGCCTCGCGGGAAAGCTCGGCCACCGTGATGGCATCAGCAGGCTTGGCCAGCGCGAGCCGCAGCGCGGCATCGTTGAGCTGGGCACGCACGCGCACATAACGCGGATCGTTGACGTCTGCCATCTGCGTTTCCTTCCCGTCTCAACGGCTTGGGCGGCTCTTGGGCCGCTTGGCTGCCGCGCCACCGGGCCGCCGCCGGGCCGCCGCCGGGCCGCCCCGGCGAGTTGGCCGTCCGCGCTGTACTAACCTGCAGGCCGCCCAGCCACCGCAACGTCCGCGCTGTACCAAGGTGCCCGCCGCTGTATTAATCTGGCGCATTTTAATACAGCGGCAATCAGCTTAATGGTGCACGGGCGTCGTGGGTCGGTGTCAGAGCCTCCCACCGCTCCACCGATGACCCGATTTCCACATCCTATAGCCGAATGCGGCGAAGGGAAGCGGGCAATAGTCCTTACTGGCGGCCGGGCCCTGCCCACAACCGTTGTCCGGCTGCCGGCGCTGTAGTAACCTGCACGCCACCCGCGCCACCACGCGCCCGCTCCGCCACGGCGCCCACGCGAAGCTCTCCAACAAAGCGGGTGGCCCCGCGACGTCAAAGTCGCGGGGCCAAGACTGAACCGATCAGGCGGCAATCAGGCACCTAGGGCCCGCCGCCAAACCGCAGCCACAGCCAAACCGCAGCCGCAGCTAAACCGCCACCTCAGTCTGAAGCTTTAGCCGAACAGCTTCGAGAGGAAGGACGAGCCGCCCTCGTTCTCGTGACCCTGGCAACGCTCCGACTGGGGAACGCCGGCGAGAGCCTGTTCGATGTGGTTACCACAGCCGGCCCAGGTGGGCTTGCCGCACTTCCTGCATGTAACGCGCTGACACATAGTGTTTGTCCTTCTCGAGTGTTTGAGCTATTGGATTACTGGACGATCATGCCGGAGGCGTCGTCGCCGATTTCTGCCAACATGGTGATCATGCCGCCCGAGTGGTTTGCGCACTCGAATCCGGCCTGAACAAGCTGGCGGTGTGCAAGGTATGAGCGCATGCCCGACTTGCAGTGAACCGCGATCGGGCGCCCAGCAGCAGCCTCGCGGACCTCGTCCATCCGGTCACGGATTTCGAGGTGCGGGATGTTGAGTGCGCCGTCAATGTGGCCCTCGTTTGCGTACTCGCCGCGGCTACGTACGTCGAGGATGAGGTGATCCTTGCGGAGTTCCTCAAGTTCGCAGGTGTGCCAGACGTCCATCGTGTGGTCGAGGACGTTGGCGGCCATCATGCCGGCCATGTTGACCGGGTCCTTCGCCGAGCCGTAGGGCGGGGCGTAGGCAAGGTCGAGGTCGATGAGATCAGCGACTGTCATGCCAGCCTTGATGGCGGTGGCGAGGACGTCGATACGCTTGTCGACGCCGTCGACACCCGCAATCTGCGCACCGAGCACCTTCCCGTCTTGCCCGAAGTGGAGGCGCATGTGCATCTGCTTGGCGCCCGGGAAGTAGCCGGCATGGTTGGCCGGGTGGAGGGAGATGGTGTGGTGGGCAATGTTGGCGGCCGCGAGTGTGCGCTCGTTTGCGCCGGTCGTGGCGGCGGTGAGCTTGCCGACGCGGACGATGGCCGTGCCGATGGTGGTCGGGATGGGATGGGAGAGGTCGCCAGAGATGGCGTCGGCGACGAGGCGTCCGGCGCGATTGGCCGGGCCCGCAAGGGCGACCGGGCGCTTGATGCCGGTGACAAGGTCGGTCGAGGTGGCGGCGTCGCCGACTGCCCAGATGTTGGGGACGTTGGTGCGGCCGTGCTCGTCGATAACGATCGCTCCGCCTGCGCATTCGACGCCAGCGGCTTCCCACGTGTCGGTGCGCGGGCGTACGCCGGCAGACAGGACGACGACGTCGGCCTCGACGCGCGAGCCGTCCGAAAGGATCGCGACGCCGGTCCCCTCGCCTTCCTCGATCGCTTCGACGGCGGTGGAGGTGCGCACGTCAAGGCCGAGCGACTTCAGTTCGCCGGTGACGTAGTAGGCCGTCTCCTGGTCGAGTGGCGGTAGGACGTGGTCAGCGAATTCGACCACGGTGGTCTTGATGCCGCGCATGTTGAGAGCTTCAGCGGCTTCGAGGCCGATGAAGCCCGCGCCGATCACGACGGCGGTCTTGGCACCTTCAGCCATCTTGTCGAGGGCGAGGGCGTCGGAGACGGTGCGCAGGGTGGTCACGCGCTCGGAGTCGATGCCGGGGATGTTCGGACGGAAGGCGTCTGCGCCAGGCGAGAGGACGAGTTCGTCGTAGGAAAGCTCGTACTCACCCTCGGGGCCGCGGACCTGGACGGTCTTGGTCTGCGGATCCACCTTGGTCACGGTCGAGTTGACGCGCGCGTCAAGGTTGAGCGAGGCCTTGAGCGATTCGGGCGTCTGGACAAGGAGCGCGCCGCGATCGGTGATTTCACCGGAGACGAAATACGGCAAGCCACAGTTTGCGAACGAGACTTCCGGGCCCGCCTCGAGGACGATGATCTCAGCGTCTTCCTGAAGCCTACGCAGGCGGGCTGCTGCGGACATTCCGCCGGCGACGCCGCCAACAACAACAATCTTCATTGGGTAATCCTCCATTGCTCTAGATACCCCCTGGGGTATAGGCTAATGCGCAGGCGCGAGAATACGCAAGCACTTGATTCCATCCCGTAACATGCAAAAAGCCACATGAGCGAGAGAGGTGGGAATATGCAAGAAATTCCAAAAATATCGGCCGAGCAGCGCAAGGCTCTCAATCGGCTTAAGCGGGCGCGCGGGCAACTCAACGCGGTCATCGACAGCATTGAGAAGGGCGGCGAATGCGTGGACGTCATCCATCAGCTCGCGGCCGTCACCTCGGCACTCAACAAGGCCGGCTACACGATCGTCGCCGCCGCCATGAAAAACTGCGTGCTGTCAGACGACCCAACCACCACGCCGGAGGAGCTCGAAAAGGCGTTCTCGGCCCTCGCCTGACCTGCAAGAGCATTACGCAAGCCAACCGTCATCAAACGGGTGCGATCAACTACTGGATCGCACCCGTCTTTTCGTACCACCTAGGACCTTCGGCTACTGAACACCCGTCGCTTTGGGTCAAATAATTGAAGTGCCAGCCGGGGAAATTGCTCCGGCTCTTCTTTATTCACCAACAAACGGGGGCAAAGATGACTCAGACGCTTTCACCCGGCGCACCGACGGAGCCGCAAGGCCCCTCGCGTCGTACCTTCCTCAAGTGGTCAGGCGTGGCCGCTGGTGTTGCGGGCCTAGCCGCGACCACCGACCTCGGTATGCCCGACCCGGCTCAAGCCGCCTCCACGGAAGGTCTGGCCGACGCCGACCGTACCGTGTGGAGCGCGTGTACCGTCAATTGTGGGTCACGTTGCCCACTGCGGTTGCAGGTTAAGGACGGAACTATCGTCCGCGTTCTGCCAGACAACACGGGCGATGACACCCTCGGCAATCAGCGGGTACGCGCCTGCGTTCGCGGTCGCTCTATCCGCCAGCGCATCTACAACCCAGATCGCCTCAAGAAGCCGATGAAGCGAAAGCCTGGAACAAAACGTGGCGATGAGCAGTGGGAAGAAATCTCGTGGGACCAGGCACTAACCGAGATTGCCGACAAGATGAAGGAAATAAAGGCCAAGTATGGCAATGAGGCCTTTTACGTGCAATATGGTACCGGCACGCTTGGATCTGTCATGTCCTGTTCTTGGCCACCAGACGCTACCCCACAAGCACGCCTCCTTAATGCGTTTGGCGGATATCTGGACCATTACTCCGATTATTCAACGACGGCGATCACACAGGCATATCCCTACTTCTACGGCGCATGGGTCAATTCAAACTCGTTTGACGACGTCTCCCATGCCAAGCTCCAGGTGATGTTCGGAAATAACCCGCTTGAGACGCGCATGTCTGGGGGCGGCCATACCTTCGTCACCCAGGAGATCAAACGCAAGCATGGAGTGCGCACAATTGTTATTGATCCGCGTTACTCTGACACATCGGTCGCTCTCGGTGACGAGTGGGTTGCACTCCGCCCGGGTACCGACGCCGCGCTCATCGCAGGCATGATCTATGTAATGGTCGAAGAAAACCTTCACGACCAGGCTTTCCTTGACAAATACTGTATTGGATTTGACGAGGCGCACATGCCCGAAGGAGCTCCCGTAAATTCATCCTATCGTTCCTACCTTGAGGGCAAAGGTGCAGATGGTGTCGCGAAGACTCCCGAGTGGGCCGCCGACATCTGTGGCGTCCCTGCTGCAACGATCCGCCGACTTGCCCGCGAAATCGCAAACGCTAAGCCCGCAGCCATCACCCAGGGCTGGGGTCCGCAACGCCACGCCAACGGTGAGAACACCGCCCGGGCAATTTTCCTCCTCGCATGCGTGACGGGTAATCCAGGAATTCCGGGCGGAGGCACCGGCGCGCGCGAAGGTGCTGCAGGCCTTGCTATCGCAAACCCGTTCTACACTGAATTGGTCAACCCCTCAGAGAAGATCATTTCCTGTTTTTCTTGGCTCGACGCCATTGATCACGGCCCGCAGATGAACACCTTCAATGCTGGCGTCGGTGTTAAACCTAAACCCGGGGTGCGCGCTCTCAAGGTCCCCATCGACGAAAATATGCAACCGGAAAATACCTCGCTTGAGGTACCGATCAAAGCAGTCTTCCAGTACGCCAGCAATTCGCTCGTCAATCAGACTGGAAACAACAATGAATCCGTCACCATCTTGCAAGACGAATCGAAGTGCGAGCTGATTGTGACCACTGACATCATGTACACGGTTTCTGCGCGTTATTCAGATTACGTGTTGCCCGGCACATCGACGTCGGAGGAGTTCGATTACCACGACGGCGCCAATGGCGGCCCGATGGCTTATGGCATCGTCTCCGAGCAGGCAATCGAGCCCCTGTACGAAACAAAATCAATCTTCGATATTTGTACAGAACTTGCAGCCAAGCTTGACATCGAACAGGAATTCACTGGTGGAAAGAGTCGCGAAGATTGGCTTCGTCTGACTATCGAAGAATCCCGTAAGAAGGATCCGGAGCTGCCGACGTGGGATGAGTGGAAGAAGATGGGAATCTACCGTCGTAACGCCGGCCCCGTCATCGCAATGAAAGACTTCCGCGAAGATCCGCAGGCCAACCCACTTTCGACTCCGTCAGGTAAAATCGAGATCTACTCCGAACGCCTCGCAAAGATGGCGAAAGTATGGGAGTTTGGCGTGTTCCGTCCGGTTCTTGCCGGCGATGTCATCAAGCCGCTCCCAGAATTCGTCGCAACGTGGGAAGGCGCTCTCGAGGCCCGGGAGAACAAAGATTACCCGCTTCAGGTCATTGGACACCATTTCAAAGGGCGCACCCATTCAACATATGGCAATGTAAAGATGCTCAAAGAAGCACACACCCAGACTGCTTGGATGAATCCCACCGACGCGGAACAGCGTGGCATAAAGAATGGAGATGCCGTCTACGTTTTCAACGAGCGTGGCACTGTTCAGCTCCGTGCATATGTCACACAAAGGATCATCCCCGGCACTGTCTCCATCCCACAAGGAGCCTGGTACAAGCCGCTTCCTTCAGCTGATTTCTCCCTTCCGAAGGGGGCTGACGGCAAGCATCCCGTGGATATTGGCGGTTCGGTCAATACCCTGACGTCTTTGCACCCGACGCCGCTGGCGAAGGGACTACCCAGCCACACCGTGCTCGCACAGATCGCGAAAGCGGAATCTGGCGCACTCGAGAAGATTGAGGACGCCTATTACAAGCCCTACAGCGCTAATGCCGCTGGCATCTCCAAGGAGGATTAGGACTCATGAGCGAAAATCGGACTGAAAAGGGAGCCAACTACGGCTTCTTCTTCGATCAGGAGATATGTACAGGCTGTAAGGCGTGCCAGATTGCGTGCAAGGACAAGCACGACCTCCCGCTGGGTGTGAACTGGCGCCGCGTCGTCGAATATTCAGGCGGTACGTGGCAAAAGCAAGGGCAAACGCTTACCCCGCACGTCTTCTCCTACTACACGTCGATTTCGTGCAACCACTGCGAGGAAGCCATTTGCATGCAGGTGTGCCCGACGACGGCGATGAGCCGCCGCGAAGACGGCACCGTGTACGTCGACTCCTCCAAGTGCGTGGGTTGCCGTTACTGTGAGTGGGCCTGCGCCTATGGCGCTCCGCAGTTCAACGCGGAAACCGGCCACATGTCCAAGTGCGACCTGTGCTATGACTACCGCGAGCAGGGCCAGGCGCCGGCGTGTGTGGATGCCTGCCCGTCGCGTGCTCTCGATTGGGGACCCATCGAGGATCTACGCTCGACGTATGGCAGCGAAGACGGCGTCGCGCCGCTTCCGGATCCGTCGATCACCAAGCCGCGACTGGTGATCAACCCCCACAAGGACGCCCAGCCGTGGAACACCCAGGCCGGCATGATTGCAAACCCGAAGGAGATCTGACATGAATCTTCATGAACTCCCGATGATCCTCTTCACGGTCATCGCCCAAATGTGCGTGGGCATGTTTATCATCCTTGGACTCGTCCAGATGTGGCTCTCGGCGCGCACCGACGAAAAGACTGCCGATCGTTTGACGACGCCGATCGTCTACCTCATCGGCCCGGCCTTGGTCTTTGGCCTGATCGCCTCCATGTTCCACATGAACGACGTCACCCACACGCTGAACGTCATCCGCAACGTGGCCACGTCGTGGCTGAGCCGCGAGATTGTGTTCGGTGTGGGCTTCGCCGGCTTGGGCTTCGTTTTCGCCTTCATGCAGTGGTTCAAGATTGCCTCCTTCAGGATCCGCCAGCTCGTGGCGTTCTTGGCGGGAATCTTCGGCATTGGCTTGATCGTGTCGATGTCGATGATTTACTCGACCCTTCCTACCGTTCCGGCGTGGAACACGTGGGTTGTTCCCTTCCACTTTTTCATGACGGCGATCGTGCTCGGCTCTGCGGCGGTGACTGTTTCGCTTGTGCTGATGACCTTGGTTCGTCAGCGTGAGCAGCGGCGCGCACCCGTAGAGATTCCCACCAAGAGCTCCGCCGCCCCCAATGCCGGCAAGTCTTGGATGGACGCCCTCGGGTTCACCGCGAACGCACGTGAGATCAACGCGGCCACCACCGAGGAGGAGTGGCGCTGGACAGTAGCTATCATTCGCTTTTGTGCGGCGATGGCCGCTCTGGCGGCCGTGGCGATCCTGATCTCCTACGTCATGCACCTGCAGAACTTGGCGATGAACCCCGATCCGGCGGCTGCGACGTCTGCGGCGGTCTTCGCCGGCGCCTTCTTCTGGGTCAGGCTTATTCTCCTGGGCGTCGGGGCCGTGGCCATTGGCTTCGTCGCCTACCGGATGGCCGAGCCGAAGGCCCTCGCTAACCCGGTGCCGCTGGCCGCCTGGGTGAGCCTCGGTTTGGTGATCCTTCTGGCCGCCGAGCTGATGGGCCGCTCGCTGCACTACGATTCGCAGCAACTCATCGGCATCGGATAACAGCCGACGCGATGGTGGTGCCCCCGGACCTGCGTGCCGGGGGCACCACTCTTTTCCGCCCTCTTCGACTCTTCCGCAGTCCTTTCCCACTTTTCCCAGCCATTTCCCGCTTTTCTGCCGCGAGGGCACGGCGCACAGACGCTGGATAAAAAGTGTCGGTGGGGTGGCCTAAGAATTAGGTCCACTTGGTTTAAGCGTTGACCGTGTTTTCTTGTTTCCATTGTTCCGCATACTTCCGCGGGCTGAGGTAGCCGAGTGCGGAGTGCGGATGGAAGTCATTGTAGCGCCGTGACCACTGGGCCACGAGTAGGCGGGCATGCTCAAGGTTCTCGATACTGTTGTCCTCGAGGAGTTCGTCTCTCATCCGGTTATGGAACGACTCAACGAACCCGTTATGCCATGGCTGGCCTGGCGGAATGAGCGCTTGGATCGTCTTATCCTCGGCCGCCCAAACCTCGAGGGCGTGGGCGATGAACTCAGGCCCGTTGTCCATCCGAATCACCCTAGGGCGTCCTCCGCGCTCCAGACAAGCCACGTCGAGCAGTTCGATCACCGAGCCCGCATCAAGCTTTTTATCGACCGCGAAGGCGACGTGCTCGCGGGTGTATTCATCAATAATGTTGCAAATCTTGATCATCTTGCCATGCCAGGTTGAATCGAACTGGAAGTCCAACGCCCACACGTCGTTCGGGTACTGGCCAGCAGGAACATCACGCTGGCCGTGACCACTGAGGCGTTTACGCTTCTTGCGCGGCAACACGCGTAGACCTTCTTCACGCCACAAGCGCCGGAAAGTTTCCCGGCATACCCCATAACCCTCGGCGAGGGCGTTTCTCCAGGCACGCCGGTGTCCCCACCGGCGGTGATCACGCGCGAACTCGTGCATCCACTCGCGCAAGTCCGCGTATTTATCCGGCGTGCTTTCACGGGTCCTAGCGCGCCGGTAAGCACTGCGAGAGAGCCCAACGATCTGGCAGGAAAGTCTTTGGGAATAGCCCAGCCCAACGAGATGCCAGACGGCATCATGGCGGCGAGCTGGGCTTAGAAGTTTCCCTCCGATAATTCTTTCCACGCAGCCTTCTCCAGCTCTGCCTGACCCAGGAGGCGTTTGAGGCGCGTGTTCTCATCGCGCAGGCGCTGGAGCTCTTTCGCTTCGCTCTTGGTCATCGACCCATAGGTTGCCTGCCACCTATTCAACGTGGCTTCACTAATCCCAAGTTCGGTCAGGATCTGAGCCGTCGTCGAGCCTGATTCCTTCATCTCCCGCGCCTTATCAAGCTTACGAACAATCTGCTCAGGAGTATGCTTACTGAACTTCTTCACCATTCATCCATTCTCCCCACCCACAGGCAGGGGATCAACGGACAACACTCAAGTCACCTGGACCTAAAAACCTAGGGCACTCCATCGGAGCTGGCCCGTAGAATGATGACATGACAACAACACCGCATGCCCCGAAAGTCGCTCCCCGAGCCACCGCCACGGATCTCATCGATCCGTATCTTGAGCTGGAGGAGATCAATGATTCCACCCGCGCTTGGGTGACCGAGCGCTCCCAGCGCACGCTGGACCAATTTGGTGGGAAGAAGTTTGGCGCCTATCGGGATGCGGTGGCGGAGATTCTCTCGGCCAAGGACAAGCTCGATCTTGGAACGAAGCGCGGGGAGTGGATCTACAACTTTTACACCGATGGTGATTATCCGCGTGGGCTGTGGAGACGTGCCGCCGTCGCGGATTATTTGGCGAACGCTCAGGCGGACATCGAATGGGAGGTGCTCCTCGATGTGGGCGCGCTCGGCGAGGACGAGGGCCAGTCGTGGGTGTTTCGTGGCGCCTCGTTGCTGTATCCCACCTATGATCGGGCGCTTGTCACGCTCTCGCCGGGTGGTTCGGACTCGAACGTCGTGCGGGAATTTGATGTCGAAGCGAAGTCGTTCCTCGAGTCTGGATTCGTCAAGGGCGATTCGAAGGGGGCGATGAGCTGGGTTGATCGGGACACGGTGGTGATCTCGGCGGACTTCGGGCCTGGCACCTTGACGGACTCGGGTTACCCCAACAGTGCGCGCCTGTGGCGCCGCGGCCAGGATCTGAGCGATGCTCCCGTCATCGTTGAGGGCTCCAAGCACGACGTCGTTTCGGGTGCTCACTACGATCACACGCCCGGTCACGAACGCCTGCTCACCTATCGGGCCACCGATTTCCGAACAACAATCGAATACCTCGTGGATATCGACGCCGTTGCGGCAGGTCACGGCGGATGTACCGTTCCGGCTGAGGAGGCTGGCGAGGCGCTTCCGGCGGCGCTCACCGAGATCCTGCTGCCACGCTCGGCCGAGGTGGGGCTTGTGCGCGATTGGGCGCTGTTGACCTTGCGCCATGACTGGGAGCTCGAGGGCCGCACGATTCCCGCTGGCGCTCTGGCAATTTTGCCGTTCGATAGGGCGGTGGCCGGTCCCTCGGCCGATGACGTCCAGGTGCTGTATGAGCCTACGGCTTCGTCCTCGTTCCTGGATTTGACG